>NZ_JBCNLP010000006.1:678152-1014728 GCF_039595395.1 Novosphingobium sp.
CGAAGGCGGGGTGGCCTGCCTGGCCACGCGTGGGCGGCTGGCGACGGTGGGAGTGCCGCGCGCGCTGGATGCCACGATCTCGCTCAACATCGTGCAGATGCTCTCGCGCGGGATTTCAGTCTGCGGTGTGACCGAGGGCGATTGCGATCCCCAGACCTTCCTGCCCGAGTTGATCGCGCTCTATCGCGAGGGGCGTTTCCCCTTCGACCGGTTGATCACCACCTATCCGCTGGCGCGGATCAATGAGGCGGTTGCGGCTCAGCATGCCGGGGCCTGCGTGAAAGTGGTGCTGACGATGCCTGAATAAGTCCGGTTGCGCCGCGGCGTCAGGGATCTGTTCTGGCGCCGCGGATTGCTTCGTAATGGCGGAAGAAAGCTTGCTGGCGCAGCAGGCCGAAGAAATCGAGCATCAGCGGCAGGGCGCGTTCGACCATGGTCACCGCCTCGCCGATGTCCACGCGCCCCTCGATGCGCTGCAGAAAGGTGGTGGCTTCCCACCGGCCCACGAAGTCGGCGGCATCGAGATAGAAGCCCAGAATGTCGGGCGTGTAGTTCAGATGGCCATCGAAGCCGCTCTTGCGCATCTCGCCCCAGATCCGCACGAATTGCGCCGAGGAGAGCGACAGCATATCGCCGCCCTCGGTCTCGATGATGTCGAGGATGCCGATGCTGGCGAGGGTGCGGGCATCGGCTTCGGCCTCGGGATAATGTTCGGCCAGCGAGGCGATCGACACCGGCGGCCCATCGGTGCCCGAACGATGAGCGACCAATTGCTCCAGCTTGTCGAGCGCGCTGGCGCCCACGCCGCCCTGCGCGCCATCGCCATCCATCAGGGCACCGATCTGCGCCAGAGTCAGCCGGCTGTCCTGCTGCAACTGGCGGATGGCGAGAATGGCGCTGACATGCTTCTCGCTGTAATCGGCGACATTGCGGCGCGGGCGATCGGGCTCGGGAATGAGCTTGTGGCGCAGATAAACACGGATCGTCTCACGATGAACGCCCGTCCGCGTTTCGAGATCACGCATCTTCATGGCAAGGGTTAGACCATTGCTCTGGCCAATGGGCAACCGAGGTTAGGAAATTTTCCTGTGTCAGCGGGAGGTGGGAGATTGACCGGAGTGGTTCGGCCATCTGATGGACAGCGGCCCTCCGCACGGTCATCACCCGCTTGCACCGTCCACCCATGTCATTTTCCATAATTTGGGCGGCATCGGCTGATCGCCGGAAGGGCCTTTCATCGCCAGCATCAGGGCGCGGGCCAGGTCTTCTCCAATGTCTCTTACCGGCACAGAAAAGCAACTAAGCGGCGGCTGCAGAGCGGCGCAGGCGGCCGTGTGGCGAAAGCCGACGATGGCGATGTCGCGACCGGGTTCCAGCCCGCAGGCGCGCAGGCTGGCATAGGCCCCCACCGCGCCATTCTCGCCCATGACGAAGATCGCGGTTGGCGGGCGATCCAGCGCCAGCATTGCGGTGGTGACCTGCGCGCATTGCTGGGCGCTGTCGGATCCGGCGTAAAGCAGGTCGGGGTCGAAGGGCAGCTTCGCGCCCTGCAGCGCCGCCTTGTAGCGTGCGGTCACCAGATGGCTGAAATTGACCCCGGGGCCGGAGGTGATGAGCGCGATCCGTTCATGACCGGCGGCCAGAAAACGCGCCATGACGGTATCGACCATATCCTCGAAATCGAGATCGATGCTGGGATAGATGCCCGCCGTCTCGCTGCGGCCAAGGGTGATGAAGGGCGTATTTTGCGCCAGCAGCAAGGCGATCCGCGCATCCTGGCTCTGCGTGGCGGCCAGGATCCATCCATCCGCAATGCCGCGTCGCAGATGCCGCTCCAGCACCTCAAGCGGGTTCTGCTCGATTCGCCACAGCAGCACGACCAGTTCCAGCCCGTTCTCGTCCAGCACCGTCTGCACGCCATTGAGGATCGAGAGAAAGAACGGGTCACCATAGGTCATGCTGTCGGGCCCGACCGGCAGCAGGAAGGCCGCCGTTCCGGTGCGCTTGCGGCGCAGCGACTGTCCGGCCTGGTTGGGGGTGTATCCCAGCTTTCCCGCCATTTCGATCACCCGCTTGCGGGTGGCTTCGCTGACATCCTTGCGGCCGTTCAGCGCGCGCGACACCGTGCCGATCGACAGGTTCAGATGCGTGGCGAGTGATCGAATATCCATCTTCCTTCCCTTGCATGCACGGCAGCGATTGCAAGCCTTGACATTACTCCGACTATTCACGACAAGGCCGTAAACGTTTACGGAAAAAAGTGAATGGAGGGGATGACGATGACGGTACGCGCATTCGTGCGGTGGAGTTTGGCTGCTTCCGCCCTGGCCCTGGCCGCCCCCGCGCTGGCGCAGGATGCCACCGGGCTGGACGCGAACGGTCACCTCACCACGACAGGCTTGCCGAGCGCGGATGGCTTTGTCTTTCGCAGGCTGGCCGATGGCGTGCAATTCCGGCGGGGAGGTCTGGCCAAGACCATCCTGTTTTACGGTCCGGACACTGTGCGGGTGAATGCCAATCTCGGCACCAACTATTGGACCGCGCCCAGTCTGGTGGTGACCGCCAAACCGCAGGCAGTGCCTTTCACCATCGCCGAAACCTCAACCACGCTGACCATTGCCAGCGCGGCGCTCACCATCGAGGTCAACAAGGCCACCTCCGCGCTGCGCTTCCTTGATGCGCAGGGCAGGCTCTATACGGAAGAACAGTCGGACAAACCCCAAAGTGTGACCCTGAAGACGATTTCGGGCGCGCCGACCTATGAGGCCACCAACACCTTCCATCTGCGCGACGACGAGGCGCTGTACGGCTTCGGCTTCACCGCTGACGACACCAGCAACCGGCGCGGCAAGGATCTGCTGTTGGTGCAGACCAATATGGGCATCATCATCCCGGTGATGATGTCCTCGCGGCGCTATGGCGTGATGTGGGATGTCTATTCCCAGATGCGCTTCAAGGACGATGCCCAGGGTGCATCGCTCTGGGCGGAAAGCGCGCCGGGCGGGGTCGATTATTATTTTATGGGTGGCAAGACGCCGGATGACGTTGTGGGGGCCTATCGCGCCTTGACGGGGCAGGCGCCGATGTATCCCAAACAGGCCTTCGGTCTGTTCATGAGCAAGGAGCGTTACAAGACGCAGGACCAGATCGTGGATGTGGCGCGCAGCTTTCGCAAGGAAGGCTTCCCGCTCGATTACATCGTGCAGGACTGGCAATATTGGGGCAGCGACAAGGATGGCAGTTGGAGCGGGATGACCTGGGACCCGGTGCGCTATCCCGACCCTGCGGGCATGACGCGCACGCTGCATGGCATGAACCTCAAGCTGATGGTGTCGATCTGGCCGTCGATCGGCAATGATACGGCATTGGCCCATGAACTCGATGCGCAAGGGCTGCGCTTTGCCCCGCTGCACTGGATTTCCAAACATGCCCGCGTCTATGACGCCTACAGCCCGCTGGGCCGACAGATCTACTTCAAGCACATCAAGTCCGGCCTGCTGGACAAAGGCGTCGATGCGCTATGGATGGACGGCACCGAGGTGGAGGTGAGCAGCGCGATGTGGGACGCGCAGGACAACATCCGCGACACCAAGGCGTTGGGCAGGAACGCGCTGGGCGATTTCACGCGTTATTTGAACCCCTATTCGCTGCTGACCACGCAAGGCACCTATGATGGCGAACGCGCCACCTCCAACCGGCGGGTCTTCACGCTCACCCGCTCGGCCTGGGCCGGGGCGCAGCGCACCGCCGCCGCCTCGTGGAGCGGGGACATTTATGCCAGCTGGAAGGTCTTCAAGCAGCAGATCGCGGGTGGTGTCGATGTGACCGTGACGGGCAATCCCTATTGGACCCAGGACACCGGCGGCTTTTTCGTGTCGGAGTTTCCCGGTGGCGAGCAGAACCCGGCCTGGCGGGAGCTGTTCGCGCGCTGGCTGCAATATGCCGCCTTCAACCCGCTGATGCGCATCCATGGCACCGATGTCGAGCGTGAGCCCTATCGCTTCAAAACGCTTGATCCGCAGGTCTATGCCTCGCTGCTGGGCAGCGTCAATCTGCGCTATCGCCTGCTGCCCTACACCTATGGGCTGAGTTGGAAGGTGACCTCCGCGGGCTACACGCTGATGCGCCCCCTGATGATGGATTTCCCCGAGGATCGCGCCACCGATACCATCGATGACAGCTTCATGTTCGGCCCCTCGTTTCTGGTCCATCCTGTCACCCGGCCGATGTATCATCGGCAGGCCCCTCCGGCGGTGACGATACCAGCGAATGCCCTGCGCACACCCGATGGGCAGCCCGGGCTGGCCCTTCAGTATTTTGCGGGCCAATCCTTCGAGAAACCGGTCAGCACCATGATCGACACCAAAATCGACCATATGTGGCCTGCGCCGCCGCTGGCCGACATGCCGGCAGGCCTGGCCAGCCTCGATCACTTTTCAGCGCGCTGGACAGGCATGCTCACCGCTCCTGAAGATGGCACCTATGAGATCGGCGTCGAGGGTGACGATGGCTATCGCCTGATGCTGGCCGGCAAGACCGTGGTCGACGAATGGAAATCGGGCGAGGCCCGCTATCGCGGCGCCGAGGTCGCGCTCCGGAAGGGGCAGACCATCCCCATCGCCATCGAGTATTATCAGGGCGATGGCGCGCGCAAGTTGCGTTTGGCGTGGCGTCTGCCGAGCGAGCGCGAGGCTGCCGCCAGATTGGCGCAGGCCGCGCAGGATCTTTCCGTTACCACTTATCTGCCTCAGGGCGCCGGATGGTATGATTTCTGGACGAACGAGCATTACGCCGGTGGCCAGCGTGTCACGCGGCAGGCTCCCCTCGATATTCTGCCGCTTTATGTGCGGGCCGGATCGATCGTGCCCATGGGGCCGGTGCAGCATTATGCGACCGAATTGCCCAAGGCGCCCTATGAAATCCGCATCTATTCCGGCGCCGACGCGCGTTTCACCATCTATGAGGACGACAACGAGACATACGACTATGAAAAGGGCCAATATGCCACCTATGATCTGGTGTGGAACGACCGTGCCCGCAGTCTGACCATCAGTGGGCGCAAGGGCTCTTTCCCCCGCCTTGTCCAGCAGCGGCGGCTCGATCTGGTGCTGATGACCCCGCGCAACGCCACTGGTGCAGCGCCGGCCGTGGCCAAGAGGATGGTGAACTATACCGGGGCGGCCACCACCGTGTCGTTTGGTCGGTAAGGAGGCGATGAAGGGAATTAAGCTGAACAGTACATTCTTGCGGGGCGCTCACAGATGGTTGTCCGGAGCGGCAGGTTTCAAACTTCGTCCTTTCTGCTGCCGACCTTCGTTCATTTTCAATTCCTGACACATTGCGCTTGACCCTTGGCGCCCCCGCGCTTCACATTTCCGCTGTCGAAGGTTCTCCAGTCGTTTCGGCGCGCTGGAGCGAAGATCGGAAGCCGGTGCGATGCCGGCGCTGCCCCCGCAACTGTAAGCGGCGAGCGGGCGATCCACGCATGCCACTGGTGGGCGCAACCACCGGGAAGGCCGGATCGTCCGCATTGACCCGCGAGCCAGGAGACCTGCCCGCGACGCCATAACGTTCCTCCGGCGGGGTGTCCGGGCGATCGCTCTCGTGCCATGCCGGGTGACCGGCGTGGCCGCTTGCGTTCGTCTGTCTCTGCCTTTGAAACAGGTGAAGACGATGACAAGAGCAACAGTCCAGACAATAACAAATGCGACCAGCATCCAACTGATTGACATGGTGTTCCCCACGGACACCAACCACCATGGTACGCTCTTTGGCGGCGTGGCGCTGGCGCATATGGACAAGGTCGCGTTTCTGGCGGCGACGCGCCATGGGCGTGTGCCTTTCGTAACCGCGCGCAGCGAGCAGATTGATTTCGAGGCACCGGCGAGCGCGGGCGAGATGGTTGAGGCGACCGGGCGCGTCGTGCGGGTCGGTAACAGTTCGCTTGATGTCGAGGTTGAGCTGGTCGCGGAGGCGACGGTCAGCGGAGAGAGGCGGCGTTGCACGCGTGGTCGCTTCACCATGGTGGCCGTCAAAGGCCCTGATGTTCGCCTGCCGCTTCCTCCATTTTATGCCGGTCAGCAGGTCGAAGAGGATGGTGTCCTGCGGATGGCGGAAATCATCTTTCCCGAGCAAACCAACCACTATGGCACGTTTTATGGTGGCGACGGGCTCAAGATGCTGGGCAAGGCCGCGTTTATCGCGGCGACGCGGCATACGCGGCGGAATATCGTTATGGCCTCGTCAG
The DNA here is from genome assembly GCF_039595395.1 of Novosphingobium sp. Lineage (NCBI taxonomy): Bacteria > Pseudomonadati > Pseudomonadota > Alphaproteobacteria > Sphingomonadales > Sphingomonadaceae > Novosphingobium > Novosphingobium sp. The sequence goes on from NZ_JBCNLP010000006.1 coordinate 684,400, forward strand.
AGCGGGTCGATTTCCGCTCCGCGGTCGGGCTGGGCGATATGGTGGAACTGGTCTCGCGCATTGTGCGGACCGGGTGCAGTTCCGTCACTGTGGAAGTCGAGTTGTGGTCGGAGAGGCTGCTGACAGGGCAGCGCCGTCATGCTGCAACGGCGCGCTTCGTGATGGTGGCGGTCGATGAGCAAGGGCGCCCTACGCCGATCCTGTCCGCGCTGGAGGTTTAAAGCATGTAGCGATGGGGCGCTCCGTTCTAGTTCACCCTGACGGGAGGCAGGCAATATCGGCCTGCCTCCCGTCAGGGAGCTGCTTTGCCACACCAGATGTTCCGCAAACGGGTTTGGCAGAGAAGAGCGTTCTAACTGGCTGCTAGGCCGAGAGTTCTTTGCGCACGATCTCCGCGCCCGCACTCAAGGCATTCAGCTTGCCGCTGGCGACCTGACGAGGCAGGGGAGCCATGCCGCAGTTGGTCGACGGGTAGAGTTTGTCGGCATCGACAAACTGCAGCGCTTTGCGCAGCGTAGCGGCCACTTCTTCCGGCGTCTCAACGGTATGATTCGCCACATCAATGGCGCCAACCATCACTTTCTTGCCGCGAATCAGTTCAAGCAGATCCATCGGGACGTGCGAGTTATGGCACTCCAGCGAGATAATATCGATGGTGGACGTTTGCAGCTTGGGGAACGCCTCTTCATATTGCCGCCACTCCGAGCCCAGCGTCTTCTTCCAGTCGGTGTTGGCCTTGATGCCGTAGCCATAGCAGATATGCACCGCCGTTTCGCACTTCAGCCCCTCAACGGCCCTCTCCAGGGCGGCGATGCCCCAGTCATTCACCTCGTCAAAGAACACGTTAAATGCGGGCTCATCAAACTGGATAATGTCGACGCCGGCGGCCTCGAGCTCTTTGGCTTCCTGGTTGAGGATCTTGGCGAATTCCCAGGCCAGCTTTTCGCGGCTTTTATAGTGGTCATCATAGAGCGTGTCGATCATGGTCATCGGCCCCGGCAGGGCCCATTTGATCGGCTGCTTGGTCAGCTGGCGTAAAAATTTGGCGTCTTCAACGAAAACGGGCTTTTGGCGCGCGACCGCCCCCACGACGGTTGGCACGCTCGCCTCATAGCGATTGCGAATTTTAACCACTTCGCGTTTCTCGAAATCGACGCCGCTGAGGTGCTCGATAAACGTCGTGACGAAGTGCTGGCGCGTTTGCTCGCCATCGCTGACGATATCGATGCCGGCCTGTTGTTGCTCTGCCAGCGACAAACGCAAGGCGTCCTGTTTCCCTTCGATTAATTCTTCATTCTGCAATTTCCAGGGCGACCACAGGGTTTCCGGTTGGGCCAGCCAGGAAGGTTTAGGCAAGCTGCCGGCGGTCGACGTAGGGAGCAATATTTTCATAATAGATGACCTGTATTTGAGTGAATCAAAGCGCGTAGTGAGCAGACCATTGCTCAAGAATGGGCTTGTAGGGCTTGATAAATTGCTCTTCCGTAAATTTCCCCTGCTCAATCGCTAACTGGCTACGCTCTTCGCGATCGTAAACAATCTTGGTTAATGAATGATCCTGGTTATTCAGGCTTGGCTGATAGTATTGCCCCGCCGCCGAGTTGGCGTTGTAAATTTCAGGTCGATAGATTTTCTGGAAGGTCTCCATCGTGCTGATGGTGCCGATCAGTTCCAGATCGGTGTAATCGCTCAGCAAATCCCCGGGGAAATAAAACGCCAGGGGCGCAACGCTATTTTTCGGCATGAAGTAGCGCACCTGCAGGCCCATTTTTTTAAAATACCGGTCGGTCAGCGAAGCGCCGTCTTGCCGATATTCGTCGCCCAACACCGGATGTTGATTGCCCGTCCGATGATAGGTGTCTTTGCTGGACACGCTGAGGCAGATCACCGGCGGTTTGCTGAAATTCTCATGGTATGCGTTTGAATTGACGAAGTGCTTAAAGATATTGCCGTGCAAATCGCCGAAATCATCCGGAATGTTGAATTCCGCCGTGTTTTTATTGTGCGCCGGCAGCAAGACGCTAAAGTCGTAATCGCGCACGTAAGACGAGAAGTTATTCCCGACGATGCCCTCAAGACGCTTTTGCGTTTTTTTATCAATGATGTTGGTTTTCAGGATTTCAATCACCGGGAAGCTGGCCCCCTGATCTTCAACGCGCATCTCAACCGAAATGATTTCAAGCTCAACCGAATAGCGGTCGGCCTTGGGGTTATCCCAATGCGCCAACGAATTGAAGCGATTGTTAATCATCACCAGCGTGTTGCGCAGGTTCTCCCGGCGGTTTTCCCCTCTGGCCAAATTGGCGAAGTTGGTGGTGATACGCGTACTTTCAGAGGGGTTATAATCTTCATCCAAGCGCAGGCTCTTGATGGTGAAGTTGAAATCCAGCGCGGGCTGGGCGTGTGCGACAGGCATGCGACATCTCCTTCGGACCAGCAGGTTGGCTGGCCCGTCATGACGGTTCGGGATGATGGATGGGTGGGCGCGCGCCGCGTCAGGCGGGGATGAACACCGTTAACACGACGCGCCGACGCATTCGCGCATGGCTTGCCGGGGGGAAACAGGACTGGAAACATCGGCCGATCACCTGCTTTGCCGGGCGGAGGGGCCGAAGGAAGAACGCGCCAGCATAAGCGTCGCCGCAGGGCATAGACCTCCGGCGCGTGCGACAAGCGCGATCCACCGGAGGAACCCCCGTCCGAGGAACGTTATGGCGCCGAAGGCAGGTCTCCTGGCTTGCGGGTCATCACGGTGGTTCCGGCCTTCCCGAGCGCTTTTGCAAGGCTCAGTGACACGAAATGGAACCACCGTTCGCCGCTTACAGTTGCGGGGGCAGCGCCGGACTCTGCCCTTTCGGGCACCACCGGCTTCCCGTCTTAGCCCCACCGCGCGGACCCTTGTGGAATCTGGGATGGGGAACCTTGACAGGATGCAGAGACACCATCTCAGCCAAGCTGTCAAGTATCATATAAAGAAATCTTTATATGTGGTTATCTAGGCCAGCGTTCACAGCGATCCGCTCAGCTTTGAAAGAGACAGGTCATTTTTTGTACTTAAGATTTGCAGCTCTTTGATGGGGTGCAGCCATTGTAGTTAATTGTCTGCCGCTGAGCCTATGACTGCTTTCAGCGCCTGGCATCGCCGCCCTGAATGGCGGTTTTGTCAGCGTTTCCAGCGAAGACCGGACGGCGCGGAGCCGGCAGAGCAAGGCTTGGTTAACCGCCGTAGCTTCCAGTCAGACCAATAAACGGACTGCACATCCGCCAATTTTCAGCAAATCCGAAGTTGTGGCTCCGCTGCTAGCCTGCAACGACATTCCCTCAAGCAAGGTATTCAATCCGCTGGCAAGGGCATCGACATCTGCATCGGCCGGGAGCTGGCCATCGCTCACGCCTCGCGTCAATCGATCGCGGAACGCCTGCTCCGTCTGCTTGCGCAGCGCCTTGAGCGCGTCAGCGACATCAGCTGCATCGTCGGGAATGTTCACCGCTGCCGTCACGACCAAGCATCCGCACGGCACGTCCTGCAGCGTCAGAATACGCGCGGCTGAGGCGAAGAAGCTCGATATGGCCAACCTGACATCTGGCTCGGCAGCCATCTCGTCGCGGTTCTGGTCCCAGTAGGTCCGCTCGTAATGGTCCACTGCGGCCATGAAGAGCTGCGCCTTGTTGCCGAACTCCCCGTATAGGCTGGGCGGGTTGATCCCCATGGCAGCACAAAGCTGAGCGATCGACGCCGGCGCGAAGCCATGGCGCCAGAACACGCCAAGCGCTTTCTCGAGCGCGGCCTCGCGATCAAAACGGGCCTTACCCTTGCTGCGGTGGAGCGCGATTTTCGCTTCGGTCTGCATGATGCTCCCTTGGTCCTCGCCATTTTTTGATCGCGAGGGGTTGACTGTTTGTATCGATCACTACAAATGAGGGGTTGTAGCGTTCATTACAAATAGACTCGTGCAGCCGCATTGCAAGCGGCTCAATCACAGAGAGACATGATGGCTAATCTTTTCGATCCGCTGGAGCTGCGGAGTGTTCGGCTGCGCAACCGCCTCGCCCTATCGCCAATGTGCCAGTACGAAGCCACCGACGGCTTCGCTAACGACTATCACCTTGTCCACTATGGCAAATTCGCCTTGGGCGGCTTCGGGCTTGTGATGGTTGAGGCCACCGCCGTAGCGCCGGAAGGCCGAATCACTCATGGCGACCTTGGCTTGTGGGATGATGCCCAGATCGACGGTCTCGCGCGCATCGTGTCGATGGTGAAATCGCAGGGCGCCACGCCGGGGATCCAGATCGCCCATGCCGGTCCCAAGGCGAGCATGCAGCGCCCCTATTATGGCGACGGTCCGCTGACCGATGAAGATGTCGCTCGAGGCGACCATCCCTGGGCCGTCGTGTCGGCTAGCGCGATTCCGGTCGACGATGGCTGGCTGACGCCTGAGGAACTCGACGCAGACGGCCTCGCGCGCATTCGTGGCGCATTTTCTGATACGGCTCGCCGGGCGCTTGCCGCCGGGTTCGAGGTGCTCGAGATGCACGCCGCGCATGGCTATCTGCTTAACTCGTTCCTGTCGCCGCTCACGAACCAGCGCACCGACACCTATGGTGGCAGCCTCGAAAATCGCATGCGGCTTCCGCTTGAGATCGCTCGCGACCTTCGCGCGATCTGGCCCGGCGACAAGCCGCTCTTCGTCCGCATCTCCGCCGTCGATGGTAGCCGTGATGGCGTGACCATCGAGGACAGCGTGATCTTCGCCCGCGAGCTCGCAGCCATTGGGGTGGACGTCATCGACGTCTCGTCCGGCGGCGTCGGCCGCACCTATGATCACCCGAATGGATATGGTCATCAGGTGCCCTATGCCGCGCAGATCTCGCGTGACGCAGGCATTCGTACAATGGCGGTCGGTCTCATCGTCACTCCTGCCCAAGCCGACGCGGTCGTCGCCCATGGCGAGGCAGATATGGTTGCGATTGGCCGCGAGGCGCTCCACGATCCGCACTTCCCGCACCGTGCCGAGCGGGCACTCGGCGTGTCGAGTGCTGAAACCCCCTTTGATAGCTGGGTGCCTCAGATTGGCTGGTGGCTCAATGCACGCGAGCGAAAGATCCGGCGGCTGGACGGTGCCGCTTTGGCCGAACAGGCACCTTAAATCCTGACGGCGCCATAGGTCCATAAGTGGGGATGGTCATCGCTCATTGGCGGTTGGGTGCAACCACTCGCTCTGATGCCGCGACCATCCCCGTTAACGTCATGCTCGTTGACGGCGGCATGCGGCGCCACTCCTTCTAGACGTCAGAAGGCCTGGCTGATGAAGAACGGCCCCACGGCGAATGGCAATTTTTGGGCTAAATTCCAACGTCCGATGGTGGTTTTGGAAACGGAAGCAAAGTCCCAAGGTCTGGCGTTCATCGCCTCCGTGGGCGAGGTGAATGATCGGCAGCTTTGCGACGCCAATCGGACCTGCGGACGGCAGTTATGTCCGCGAAACAGGCCTAAGCTTTGCTCGCTGGCGGCGCCAGGTTGAAGTCGTGCTTGCGGTCAAACGGCTGGCGGGCGGGGCTTCGATCCAAAGCGTGGCCGCCAATCTCGGCTGCGAGAGAGTTCCGAGTTTCATGACAACGTTCAAAAAAAGACGCTTTGTAGCTTGCCTGGGCGCTACATGGTAGAGCGGTGTCCATGGCGAGGTTAGGAAGGCCTCTTTGATTGTATCGGCAAAGCTGCTGAGGCAGGATATGCGTAGTAACGATACATCGTATCTCTTTACGCCATGCGTCGAATATATGTATGGCAGTTCTGCAAGAGACAGTTGTTATAGATCGATTTCCCGTTCGAGAATCTTGCGATTGCGCTCTTCAAGTTCGCGGTCGTCCGCCGGGAACAGCGTCGACATACCTTCCGTCGCAGCCCTCTCCTGCACCGCTTCGACAAACGGGCGCAGCCCGTCTTCATAGTCACGGAAAGCAGCGGCGTGATCGTCTGGCTGTTGCTGCAAGGCGTCGGCCAGACGTGCCGCTCCAATCAGCGCCATCGAACCGCCCATGCCGGCGACCGGCGACACGCAATAGCCCGCATCTCCCACCAGAGCGACGCGCCCTTTCGACCATGCCTTTATCCTGATCTGGTTCGCCTGATCGAAATAGAAATCGCCCTCGACGGCGACATGCTTCAGCATAGCAGGCACCTTCCAGCCGAGGCGTTCAAAATGATCGAGGATCAGTTGGCGTTGCTGTGCCTTGTCACGGAAATCATAGTCGATCTGCTGCTCGCTGCGGAACGCCAGCGCGATATCGGTGCGGTCGTCATAGCCGTTCAACATGGCGGTCAGACCGGGCTGGCTGAAGACCTGCGTGCAGTTTGGCGGCAGCAGACCGGTTTCCGGAACCACCCGCAAATAGAAATAGCCGCCCATGTAATAGGAGGCCGCGTCGGCATTGTCGAACACCAGCGATCTGGTGTTGGAGCGATTGCCGTCGCAGCCAAACACCAGCGCATAGCGATGGTGCGATCCGTCGTTGAGGGTTACGCAAACGTCATCCGGCCCTTGCCGCAACTGCCGGATGGATCGCCCGAAGCGTAGATCGACGGCACCGTCTAAGGATGCGAACAGAATATCGAGCAAATCGTCGCGATGGATCTCGTAACGCGCCATCGTCTGATCCTCGGCGGGCGAGGCTGCCGTCAGCTCGCCAAGGGTCGTATCGTGCTCATCCTTGAACGCGAAATTGCGCGGAGGAAGCGCCCTGGCCCGCACGGCATCAAACAGCCCCATGCGGCCGAGAATGTCGATCGTCTCACCCTCGATATCGACGGGCGTGCCGCCCCGCCGCAAGCCCTCAGCGGTTTCGATGATCGTGACCCGGTGGCCGAGCCTTGTCATCCAAAAGGCGGTGGCCAGGCCCGCGAAGCTTGCTCCGCTGATCAGCACGGGGAGGGTTTCGGTCTTCGCGGGCGTGGAGATGGAGGTTGACGGATGGGCCATGGCGCTCTCATTATCGATGACAGTTTCTAGATTCGATCTATAAATATACTCAGTACAGAAAGAAGGCAATGCCCGAGCCGACCGCCCCAAGGCGCACCCGAAAGCGATTGCTGACTCGTCAGGCTATTTCCGATGTGGCGACCCGGCTTTTTTTTCAGCGGGGCTTCGACCAGGTGACGATCGACGAGATCGCCGAGGCGGCCGATGTGGGGCGGATGACGGTGTTCAACCATTTCCCCCGCAAGGAGGACATGTTCTTCGACCGCGAACAGGAAATCCGCGACGTGGCTTTCACGGCGATCCGGACGCGGGAGGCGGGCATGTCGCCCATTCGGGCCCTGAAGGCGCTGGCGCATCGCCTGATCGAGGAACCCGATCCTTCCTTTCCGGTCTTTTGCGACACCTATCTTTTCGTTGAAACTGCGTTGGCCAGTGAGGCGCTCAAGGCGCGGGCCCGCCAGATGCGCGACGATTTCGTGAGGGGGCTGGCTGGCGTCATGGCCGAAGCCGCCGGTTGTCCGCCCGATGATCCGCATGCTTTTCTTGCCGCCGGATTAATCGCTTCGGTGTGGAGTGTCGCTTTTACTCAGGCGCATGAGGCTTATGGCCGCACTGGAGACCAGGCCGAGGCAAACCGCATGTTCCTGATGCTGATGGAAAGAGGGATGGCCGGGGTGGAAGTGGCGATGGAGACCACTGCCTATATCTTGTAATCACCCGGATTGTGGTGAAATTTGATTTCCTGCTGTTGCTTTTGGGGACTGAAAGGTTGCTGTGTCTGACCTGCTGTCGGTTTGAAGGGCACCGAGATAAGCTTCTTTAGGCTACCCCAGCCCGGCGTTCGAAGTCGATAGGGCTGAGATAGCCAGGATCGAGTGCCTGCGGGTGGGATTGTAGAAACGCTCGATATAATCGAACACATCGGCTCTGGCCTGATCGCGTGACCGGTAGACCTTCTTGCGGACCCGTTCGGTCTTGAGGGAAGAGAAGAAGCTCTCCATCGCCGCATTTGTCCCAGCAATTGCCCGATCGGCTCATGGAGCAGGTCACGCCATTGTCCTGCATCAGGCGTTGAAACTGCTCACTAGTATGTTGGCTGCTCTGATCCGAATGATGGGAGCAGGGCAACCGTGCGCTTCTGGTTCTGATCAATGAGTCCTGACCCGAAAAGCTGCGCGTTGGGGCCTGAAGCGCCTTTGATCGCTGTTGCACAGGCGAACGGGGCGAGGGGCGCATCAGGTCAAGTCCTTAGACGCGCAGGAAGCGATGGGCAGGTTTGATCTGTTATCGCATCGTACCGCGCTTGATCAGATTATAGATTGCAAGCAGGATGATGGCACCCGCCAATGCTACGAGCAGGGTTCTTGGATCAAAGGGATTTTCGGTCAAGTGGCCTTGGCCCGAGAAGGTCCCGAGCAGGAAACGGCCGACTACTGATCCAACACAGCCGACAAGTACATTCCAGAGGATGCCGCCGGATTCGCGCATGATCATGCCGGCAAGCCAGCCAATGATCCCGCCCATGATGAGTGCAATGATGAAATGCATACCTCGACCTTTCGCTAAAGACCAAATGGGAAGCTAAGGGGCGCCGTCTGGTGCAGTGCGCCAGGGTTGTCAGCGCGTCAGATCTTCGCCGACCACGGGTGGTGCGGGGGGATCGCCGGCCACGAGGCGATAGACGATGCCTCCAACCGAGCCGCCCAACAGGGGGGCGACCCAGAACAGCCAGACTTGCTGTAGGGCCAGTCCGCCAACCAGCAAGGCAGGGCCAGTCGATCGTGCAGGATTGACCGAGGTATTGGTCACCGGAATGCTGATGAGGTGGATCAGTGTCAACGCCAGGCCGATGGCGATCGGAGCAAAGCCAGAAGGAGAACGGTCGTCGGTTGAGCCCAGAATTACGATCAGGAAACCTGCTGTCAGTACAATCTCGATCAGGAAACCGGCGTAGAGGCTATAGCCGCCAGGTGAAAGGGGGCCATAACCATTCACAGCCAGTCCACTGGGCGAGAGTTCGAAACCAGGTTTACCGTTGGCGATGCTGAGGAGGAAGGCTGCCGCCACCGTTGCGCCAATGACCTGAGCGACCCAATAGGGTAGGATGTCGCGTGCTGGAAAGCGTTTACCCGCCCACAGGCCGAGCGTGACCGCAGGGTTTAGATGGCAGCCTGATACATGGCCGATTGAATAGGCCATGGTCAAGACGGTGAGGCCGAAGGCCAACGCGACCCCTGTGAAACCGATGCCGAGCGCGGGAAATGCGGCGGCGAGCACGGCGCTACCGCATCCCCCGAAAACGAGCCAGAATGTGCCGAATGCCTCGGCAAACAGTCGCTTGCTTAACGGTACCATTGTCCCCTCCTTGCTTATAGAATCATTATGGAAGCACCATATCATAAGCTCTGTGGTAGGAGCGAGAGAGCCTATTTATCCCTGCAATTCTTCCGAACGAAAAGTAAAAAATTGAAAACTCGCCTTCTCACGAGATGTCGAGACACGCGCGCAGCCATGCGTCGGTTCGGCCCATATTGAACTGGTGGGGCAAAGCGACTCAATGATTAGATTAGGTGTCTGGGTGCTTCCTATCTCCCGCCGCTTGACCGTTAATCGCTTCCAGACCCGCCTTATCGAAAGCTCAGCATGTGCACTGCTCGATCGCTGGCAGGAACGAACCCCATGCCGGTGTTTCGGCTCTCCTCATTCTCCGAAAAGCGATTGGAAAGGCCAGCTGCGCAAAGGATCATTCCCCTTTCGCTCAGGATTTCAGCGGCCCGAAACAGCGCCTTTCGCAGGCTGCGGCGATCTTCGCCGCGCACGATATCACCGTTAGGCAAGGTTAGCGCGATAAAGAACCCCTGCTGAACCTTGTGCTTTCCGGAGGTAATGCGACCTAACCTGAACATGCAGCTATGCATTTCTGTTCGAACGGATGCGCTGGCCGTTCCAATTTCCCAAGCATCATAGGCAATTTCTGTCATAAGCAACTCTTCAATTGCCAAAGATAGAATTTCTAAAATACAAAAGATCGCAACATATCAATTATTTCAGATGATGCGGAGGGAATATTCCGGACCATGTTCTCGATCTTATCGGATATGAAAACGGAAGGGCCTGCGTAAGCCAGAGACCAATTGCTGAAAATGCGGCAGCTTTGCTGTTCCGTCATAAAGGTCGTGACATTGCGATGGCGCGAATCTGCAAGGATGCTCTGGCGTATTGCAGCAACCCCGTTTGCGGGCCCTTCGAGGAATTGCACAAAGCGGGTGCCGTTAAACAGCAGCGCGCCCGTCACCTCGAGAGATGCATTGCGCTGAATGGATTTCGCAACGATGTCCTCCACCGCTTTGGGGGCCCATGCTGACGGTAATGCGCAATGACTGGCGTAAAGCCAACAATCGAGATTGGGGTGGTGTGGGAGCGGGTTTTGCATGAGAGAGTGCCGTTCACCTTTCAGGCGGCGTCTTCGTCGGAGATCGTAATCCCGGCCAGTGCCGCAAATCGTAACAATGAAGCGAGATTATCCACGCGCAATTTCTGCATCAGATTTCCACGATGCATTTCGACGGTCCTTACGCCGATGCTCAGATGCTCAGCGATCGCCCGATTGGTCATGCCAGCGACAATCCCTCTCAGGACATCTTCTTCCCTACGCGTCAAATGGGCGCGCAAGCCGATAGCCTCGGCGACGGACTCGCGATCGGCAATCCTTGTGGGCAAAAGTTGGAAGGCGTAATCCAGCGCCGCGCGCATTTTGGGCATGGAGCAGGGAATGGTGAGGCAATCCACTGCTCCGACTCTTAGCGCTTGCACAGCCTCCTGAATGCTTGGTTCAACGCGCATGACGATGATAGGCATGTCGGACCGCCGCGCCAAAATCGTGCGGATGACGTCCTGATCGCCTGGTTCTTGCGTGCGAATGGCCAGGAGAATGCAACCGGCAGGAAGGCCCTCCACCGCTTCGATCAACTCTCTCTCCGACACAAACGTCCGGATCTCTATCCCTTGATTGCGCAGGTCCAGAGCAAGCCTTCGTCGATAGGCTGCGTCGCTATCCACGAGATAGATTGCATGGTTATTGAACACGCTACGGCATGATCCATTCCCGGTGTGATCGGGCTCATGATTTAAGACCTATGGCGCAGTCTAGCTGTCTGCGCTCTGAATAATACCGTATCTATACGGTATTGAGCCGTGCCGAGGTTGCCGGAGGGCTCGTCTGAAGAGATGAATGGATGGGCGAATGTTAAGGAGGTGATTGATGGACTTGAAGGTCAGCTTTGTCAGCGGTTATCGCTTCGGCCAAACCCAGTGCGGCGGATCTTGATCCTCGATCTGCGTTTCGCCCAGTCGCTTGCTCAGCGCGACCTCATTAAGCCCGCGTGACTGGCGCAAGGCCGCGATCAGCCTTTCGCTGTGCGAAACCAGTACGATCTGGCTGCGGCGCGACGCTTCGACCAGCAGACGCGCCAAAGCCTCCAGCAGCGAGGGATGCAGGCTCGCCTCGGGTTCGTTGAGGATCATGATTTCAGGCGGGCGGGGCGAGAGCAGGGCGGTCACCAGCAGCAGATAGCGCAGCGTGCCATCGGACAATTCCTTGGCCTCGAAGGGGCGCAGCAGGCCGCGCTGATGCATCGTCACCACGCCGTAATCCTCGCCCTCAACATGGATGGCCGAGCCGGGGAAGGCGTCCTCGATGGCATCGCCAAAGGCCTCACCATCGCCGATCGCCTGGATGGTCGCGATCGCGGCGGCCAGATCGGCGCCGTCGCTGCCCAGCACGGGCGTATAAGTCATCACATGCGGGCGCCGCGCCGGGGCGTCGGCATCGGTGCGTAGATTGTCGTAGAAGCGCCAGTTACGCATCCGCTCGCGCATCAGCAGCAGTTCCAGCCCATCGGTCGGATCGGCGCAATGGGTCACCATGCTGTCGAAGGCCAGAAGATTGGTCATGGCATCGCGCCATTCGCCGCTGTCAGCGCGGCGCAGGCGCACGGCCGGCCCGCGCCTTTCAGCAAAGAGGTTGGTGCGGCCCAGCAGTTCGCCGGTCCACATCGCCTCGACCTTGATTTCGGGGTCGCGTTGGAAGGGATACATCGGCTCGGGGCGCCCCAGATCGATGGCATAGCCGAAATCCGCACCGGAAAAGCCCAGCTTCAGGCTGTAAGGCGCCGAGCGGCGTGTGCCGGTGATCTCTGTCTCGCCGCAGATCATGCTTTTGCTGAAGTTTTCCGGTCCCGCCCAAAGGGTCGAGAGCAGGCCGCCCTCCGCTGCCAGCGTGGCAATCAGCCGCCCCTGCGCCGCTTCCGACAGCAGGCGTAGCGACCGATAGAGGCTGGATTTGCCGCTGCCGTTGCTCCCAGTGATGAGGGTAAGCTGCCCAAGCTCCAGCACCACCTCCCGCAAGGATCGATAGCCGGCGACGGCGAGACGTGTGATCATATTGAATCCGTGGTCTCTTTGGTATTGAGAGGCAATTGCTCAGGCTTGTTGTGTTTACAACACGCTACTTGCCGGTTTGGCAAATCCCTTTTGTTATCCGGTGAAAGTATGGCGGGTTCCGCCGTATTAGATCGAGTCAACGGATGGCAACTGTGTCAGCGGGTCCTGGGCCAGCGCCTGGGCTGCCCTGAAACAGTGTCACTGCATCATTCCGGTCATCGAAATCCGCGTGTATGTCCTTCTCGATAAAGCTGGCAAAGGCTCGCGCCTTCATGCTGGCATTTCGCCCGGACGGGAACACCACCCACAGGCCCACTGGCGGAAGCCCGACAGCATGCGGCGCACCTCGCCCGAGATGAGTTCGGGGGCGAACATCCATTCTGAAGCGACAGCGAAGCCCAACCCTGCCCCCAAGACGCCCTCGCGCACCGCTTCGGCGGTATTCTGGGTGAACGTCCTTTTTGCTGCGGGCGCTGATTTCACCATCGCCGATATCGCTCATTTCGGGTGGATCTGGCGCCGCGCTTTCGTCGACATCGACCTCGCGCATTATCCGCATGGGTAAGAGTGGTACCAGCGGATTTCCAGCCGACCAACCGTGGAGCGGGCCCTGCAGCGCGTGAATGCGCTTGTGCCACAAGATTGACCCGAGCCGGCCCGGCCATCAAGCGCGCAGGGCCGGAGGCATGTTCAGGAAAGCGGGAGGCTGCTTATGACACGTCACATTGTACGGCGAACTCAAGGCCAGAGTTGGCAAGGAAGAGAACCAGCCGCCTGGTGAAAAAACGCGGCCTGCGGTATGCGACTGGCTCTGGTTTGCGGGCATGCATGGCCTTAATAGGCCTCCTGGTTGAGCATGCCCGTGGCGTGCAGCAGCGCGGCCTGGGCGATGATCAGATCGCTACGGTTGCGGGCCAGTGCCAACTGGGCGGAGCGCAGGCTTTCATCCGCCACCAGAATGTCCAGCGTGGACCGCAAGCCGAAGGCATATTCCGCCCGCACACCCTTCAGGGCCAGATCGGCGGCCTGCTCGCTCTGCGCATTGGCATCGCCTTGCGCCTTGGCGCTGATGAGCGCGGCCCAAGCCGTATCGACAGCCAGCACGGCCTCACGCCCGGCCTCGTCGCTGTCATACTCGGTGGCGCGGCGGGTTGCTTCGGCCTGCCTCACCTGGGAGCGGATCAGTCCGCCCGTCAGGATCGGAATGCGCAGTGTCAGCCCCGCGCTTGATGCGCGGGGGAAGGTCCGGTCGGTCGAGGCGGCCAGATTGGCGTCATAGCCATAGGAGCCATCGAGCGAGACGGTGGGGCGGCCCCCGGCCCGTGCCTGCTCGACGCGGGCATCCTGCGCCTCGATCGCCCGCTGGCTCTGGCGCAAGAGCGGATTGGCGGCCAGTGCGCGTTCCCTTGCCTGATCCAGCGTGCCGGGCAGGGCATCCGGCGCGTTGGGCCCCAGCGCCAGCGTGCCCGGTTCATGCCCCACCGTGGCGCGATAACGCGCGCTGTCGATGGCCAGAGAGGCCTGCGCCCCGGCCAGCGTGGCCCCGGCCGAGGCACGCTGCGCCTCCAGCCGGGCGACATCGGTGCGGGTGGCATTGCCCAGCTTGAAGCGCGCCCTTGCATCGGCCACCTGATTGTCGAGCAGGGCGATATCGGCCTGCGCGATCTCCAGCGACTGCTGGTCATAGAGCAGGTTCGCAAAGGCCGTGACGACCGCTTCGAGCACGGCGGCCTCGGTGTCGCGCAGGCCTTCGGCGCCTGCCGCCACGTCCCCCCGCGCCGCCCGCACCGCCGAACTGACGCGGCCCCCGGTCCAGATCGGCAGGGCGGCGGTGGCCGTGGCGCCGCCGCCCTTGCCATAGTCGAAGCGGTTGTAACCGCCCTCGGCCTCGACCGAGGCGGTCAGACGCCCGCCCGCGCGGGCCTGCTCGACCGTCTCGCCAAGGGCTTCCTGCCGGGCGCGGGCCGCTGCCAGAGCGGGGTTGCCGGCATAGGCGGCGGCGATGGCATCATGGATGGTCTCCGCCGTGGCCGGCGTGGCCATGCCGAGGCCCAGAAGCGGCAGCGTTGCCAGAAGCAGGGCCCTATTCATGGCGCAGGGCCCATGCCGGGGCGCTGCGCGCCGCGCGCAGCGATTGCGCCAGAACCGTAAGACCCGCGATCGTCAGCGCCAGCACGCTCGCCGCCAGAAAATAGAGCGGGGAGAGCGCGATCCTGTCGTCAAAACTGGCCAGCCAGGTGCGCATGGCGAAGAAAGCCAGCGGCCAGGCAAAGAGGTTGGCGATCAGCACCGGGCGCAGGAACTGCCCCACCAGCAGGCGCACGATGTCGGCGGAGGAGGCGCCCAGCGTCTTGCGGATGCCGATCTCCTTGATGCGCCGCGCCGTGTTGAAGGAGGCCAGACCCCACAGGCCCACGCAGCCGATGGAAATCGCCAGCACCGCGCCCAGCGAGAAGAGATTGGCGGCGTGATCGTCCTGCTTGTAGAAGCTTTCGACATTCTGGCTGGCGGTGCGCGCGTCGAAAGGCACTTCGGGCGCCTCCTGCCGCCAGATGGCGCGGGCGGCATCGATCACCGGCTGGGGATCGCCCGTGTAGCGCAGGATGCCGATGGCCAGATAGGGATTGCGCGGCTGGAAATCATACATTTCCGGCGGGATCGGGGTACGCGGATCGCCAAAGCGCATATCCTCCACCACGCCGATGATGGTGCGCAGGGGGCTCCTGCCGCCGCCCACCACCTTGCCGATGGCGTCCTGCGGGCGTGCGAAATGGAAGGTGGTCATGGCGGTGCGGTTGATCATGATGTTATGGGGTTTGTCGCCATCGCCGCCCCGGACGCCGCCGTTGGGCTCGTCAAGGTTGGGGTTCACGTCGCCCGGATGGGCAAGGTCGAAGACGCGGCCTGCCAGCAGGCGCGCGCCCACCAGCTTGAAAAAGCCGGGGGTCGTTTCATAGAACATCACCGCCGGGGCTTCACCGGGACGGCCGGGCAGATCGACATTGCTCTGGGCCTGGAAATTGTCAGGCCCGGGCACCTTGTTGGCCACGCTGACCGAGGACACGCCGGGCAGGGCGGCAAAACGATGGATGATCGTGTCGCGCTGGGCGTTGTTCAGGCTGGGATTGCTCAGCGTGGGGACGACAATCAGCCCCTGCCGGTCGAAACCGAGGTCGGAGGCGCGGACATGGCGCGTCTGGGCGACGAGCACCATCGTGCCCACCACAAAGGCGATGGCGATGGTGAACTGGAAGATGACCAGACCTTCGCGAATGCGGGTGCCCGCCTTGCCGCCTCCGGGCGAGCGCGCCGAGGCCAGCACGGCCGCCGCCGGAATGCGCGAGAGCACCAGTGCGGGATAGATCCCCGCCAGCGTACCCACCACCAGCACCAGCGCCACCAGCGGCAGCAGCACGCCCTCCAGCCCCAGATAGCGGATCGAGAGCGTCAGCCCGCCCGCCGCATTGACCAGCGGCAGGGCCGCCTCGCCCAGCGCCAGACCGAACAGGGCGGCGATGGCGGTGGTAACGATGGCCTCGCCGATATACTGGCGGGCGAGCAGGCCACGCGGCGCGCCCAGCACCTTGCGCATCGCCACTTCCCGCGCGCGCAGCCCGGCGCGGGCGGTGGCCAGATTGACGTAATTGACCACGGCGATCAGCAGGGTCAGCACGCCCACGATGCCCAGTGTGCGCACGGTCAGCGCCGCGCCCGGCGTTTCGAAGAAGACATCGGCGATGGGCTGCAGGCGCGTGGTCATCTCCATGGTGGGGTTGCTGGGCGTTTCGGCGCGGGCGTGGCGGCGGATCACGCCATCGATCTGCCCGGCGAAGGTGCCCGGCGCGGTGCCGTCGGGCAGGCGCACATAGGTCATGGTCTGGAAATAGTTCCATTGATGCGTCGGGGCATGATACTCCGAGGCATGGTCTTCCGGGATGACCATGCGGGCCAGAATGCCAACGCTCAAGCTGGTGTTGGCTGGCAGATCCTGGACAACGCCGACCACGCGGTAGACATGCTTCTCGCCGCGAAACACCACGGTGAGCGTCTGGCCGACGGCACGCGTGCCGGGGAAATAGCGCTTGGCAAGGGCCTGGGTGATCACCGCATTCGACGGATTGTCGAAGGCATGGAGCAGATCGCCCTGCACCATCGGCAGATCGAAGACCTTGCCGAAATCGGGGTCGACATAGGCGAAAGGCTCGCTGGTGCCCACGCCGCCATGCACCACCGTGGCCTGGATCCGGTTGATGCGCGTGCCCACGGCAGACGGCAGATCGGCGTGAACGGCGCTCCACAGGGCGATGGGGCTGCGGGTGGAGGGCCTGTCGAGCAGGTCGCCGTCGAGATGCGTTTCGATCAGGTGGATCTGCTGGTAATGCGGCAGCCAGGTCTCATAGCTGGTTTCGAAACGCACATAGAGGCCCAGCACCAGAAAGACGGCGATGCCCACGGCAAGCCCGCCGATGTTGAGCGCGCTGTGCAGCTTGTGGCGGGAAAGGCCGCGCAGAAAGGCGATGAAGGTGAGGCGATCCATGAAAGCTCCCTCAAATCGCGCGGGCGACGGAGGAGACGATCCGCCCGTCGAGCATGTCGATCCGCCGCCGCGCGATATCGGCATGGGAGGGCGAGTGGGTGACCATCACGATGGTGGCCCCTTCGGCGTTGAGGCTGGTGAGGATGTCCATCACCTGCGCGCCATTCTCGGTATCGAGGTTGCCGGTGGGTTCGTCGGCCAGGATCAGTTGGGGATTGCCGACGATGGCGCGGGCGATGGCGGCGCGCTGCTGCTGGCCGCCTGAAAGCTGATGCGGGAAATGGCGCGCGCGGTGCGAGATGCCCACCCGGTCCATCGCCGCTTCCACACGGGCGCGGCGGTCTCCGGCGGCATCCTTGCGATAGACCAGACCCAGCTCGACATTCTCGCGGATGGTGAGTTCGTCGATCAGGTTGAAGCTCTGGAAGACGAAGCCCAGCGTTTCGCTGCGGAACCGGGCGAGGGCGGCTTCATCCAACGCGGCCAGATCGCGGTCGCCAAAAAGATAGCGTCCCCCGCTCGGGCGGTCGACCGTGCCCAGTGTGTTGAGCAGGGTGGACTTGCCGCAGCCCGAGGGGCCCATGATGGCAAGGAAATCGCCCTTGGCGACCTCCAGATTGATGTCGTGAAGCGCGGTGGTCTCGACCTCGTCGGAGAGATAGCGGCGCTGGATATGGTCTAGCCGGATCATGGTGGGTTCCGTTTTTAGCGAATTGCCAATTATCGAATATTGATGGTGTCGCCCTTGATGGTCGACGTGTTGGAGGTGACGATACGTTCGCCCGGCTGAAGACCCGAGAGAATTTCCGCCATTTCGGGATTGCGCCGCCCGACCTTGACCGGCCGCCGGCTTGCGCGTGTGCCCGAGTCATCAAGAACGAAGGCGGAAGAGCCGCCGCCGCTGTCGAGCCAGCCACCCACCGGGGCGAGCGTCGCCATGGTGGTGGCGCCCAGCGTGATGCGTAGATCGATGGTCTGGCCGCGATGCAGGCCCTGTGGCGCGGCGCCGACAAAGGCCAGTTCGATGCGGAAGCGCCCATCGGTCACGGCGGGCAGCACCTTGGTGACGGTGAGGCGCAGATCGCCTTCGCCGCGCGCCTGCTGGCCGACTTGCACATGGCCGAGGTAATATTCATCGACATCGGCCACCATTTTCCATGCGCCCTCGCTGTCGACCTGGCCGACCGGATCGCCGGGTTTGAGCATCTGGCCGGGCTGGATGGTGAAATTGGTGAGGCGCCCGGCCACCGGCGCGCGCAGGGTGAGGGCGCCAAGGCTGTCTTCCACGGCGGCCAGATTGCCTGAAAGGCGCGCGCGCGTTTCGGCCAGACGCCGGGCCTGCAAGGCGGCGATGCGGTTCTGCGAGGCCTGACCCGAGGTCAGTTGGGCGAGGCGCTTTTCCTGATAGACGGCCTGTTCGCGGTAGCTGGCCACGCCCGCATCGGACACGAAGCCCTGATCGTGCAACTGCTGCTGCACCGAAAGGTCGCGGCGGGCCTTGATAAGGTCGTAGCCGGCGGAGGCGGACTGTGTTTCGCGATCGAGGCGGCTCTTTTCCAGCGCCAGATCGTCGCCCGAAACGGTGCCGAGCTGTCCGGCGATGCTCGATTCCCGCGTGAGAATGTCCAGCTTGAGCGTGGGATTGTCGAGCAGGGCCAGCGGTTGCCCGGCGTTCACCCGGCTGCCGTCCTGCGTGATCAGCCTGGCCACCTGCCCGCCTGAAACGGCGGTGATGAAGGTGGTGATCGCCGGGGCCACGGTGGCGCGCACCGGCAGCACATCCTCGAAGGCCTTGCGCTCGACGGCGCCGGTCTCGATGTCGGCGGCGGCCATGTCGGTGGAGCCTGCCGAGGGGATCAGCCGCCAGATCAGCAGCGCGACAATCAGCGCGCCGCCGATCGCCGCCGGCAGGCGCCAGCGGCGCGGTCCGGGCCGTTCAACTCGACGATCCATGGCCGCGCCGCCGGTGGGGAGGCTGGTATCACTCATCAGCGCAGCGCGATCCGCTTGGCCGTGTTGGCCTCGGCGATCAGCGTGTCCATGCGCCGGGTGGCATCGGCCACGGCCTTTTCGCGGCAGGCGGCGCTGGCGGTCTGGCCGGTGAACTGCTCGTCGGTGGTGCAGACATTGTAGGCGGCGGCGTGGATGCGGTGCTTGAGCGTCGCGCGGCCGGCGGTGCTGGTCAGATCGAGATCGCTGTAATGCACATCGATATGGCGGGTCAGCACATCGGTCGTTTCGGCCGAGGCGGGGGTGGAGATGAGCACGGCGCCGATGGTGAGAGCGGCGCTGGCGGCTGCAAACAGGGTGTTCGTCACGGTGGTACGCATGATGGAAATCCTTTCCTGCGGCCGGCCGTCATGCCGGTCGTCCATCCCTGTGCAGAGGGCGTGCCAATTTGCGAAAAGCCCGAGAATCCGGCGTTTTCCTGGATTTCGCTGATCGGGCCTACTGTCCGCTGGCGGACAGTAGGCCAGCGAAGTGTTCGCCAGCGGACAGTGGGCGGGCCTTGTCTTCAGCCGAAAACCCCATCTGCGGCAGGGTGACGGTTTGGCGCGAAGCTTGCTCCGGCGCGGGCGGACCGATACGGATGGACGCATGACCAGCACGCCCCTTTATGACCTCTGCCTGATCATCGACGATGATGAGGATGTGCTGCTTTCGGCGCGCTTCGTTGTCGAGGAGCTGTTCCGTGAGGTGATCACCCTGACCTCCCCGCGCGAGGCGCTGGCGCTGATCGAGCGCAAGCAGCCCGATGTGGTGCTGCTCGACGCCAATTTCGCGCGCGGGGCCACCGATGGCAGCGAGGGCTTCCTGTGGCTGGGCCGCATGATCGAGCGTGATCCGGCCATCGCCATCGTGCTGATCACGGCGCATGGCGGGGTGCAGATCGCGGTGGAGGCGATGAAGCGCGGGGCGACCGATTTCGTCTCCAAGCCGTGGAACAATGAAAGCCTGCTGGCCACGGTGCGTAATGCCGCGGCGTTGCATCGCTCGCGCCGCGAGGCGGGGGGAACGGCGTCGCGGCCCGGCGGGGAAAGTTCGCTGCTGGGCCAGTCCCCGGCCATGGCGCGGGTGCTTTCGCTGATCGAGAAGGCCGCGCCCACGCAGGCCAACATCTTGATCCTCGGCGAGAACGGCACGGGCAAGGAGCTGGTGGCGCGCGAGGTGCATCGCCAGTCGCGCCGGGCGGAGGCCTCGCTGTTGACGGTGGATTTGGGGGCCGTTGCCGAGAGCCTGTTCGATTCCGAACTCTTCGGCCATGTGAAGGGCGCCTTCACCGATGCGCGCGCCGACCGCGTGGGGCGCCTGCAGGCTGCCGAGGGAGGCACGGTCTTCCTTGACGAGGTGGGCAATCTGCCGCTGCATCTCCAGCCCAAGCTGCTCACCGCGCTGGAGCAGCGCAAGGTGACCCCGGTGGGCGCCAGCAAGCCGATCGACATCGATGTGCGGGTGCTTTCCGCCACCAACATGGCGCCCGCGCAGCTGGCGGATGAAAGCCGCTTCCGCAAGGATCTGCTGTTCCGGCTCAACACGGTGGAGATCCGCCTGCCGCCCCTGCGCGAGCGGCCCGAGGACATTCCCCTGCTGCTCGACCATTACCTGAGCGAATTCGCCCGCAGCTATGACAAGCCGCAGCGCGCCCTGCCCGCCGAGGTGCTGGCAAGGCTGCGCGCCTACAGCTGGCCGGGCAATGTGCGCGAATTGCGCCATGCCGCCGAGCGCGCCGTCATTCTGGGCGATGAGCGGGGCTTTTCCATGGCGGATTTCGCTTTGGCGGAGACGCCTGTCTCAGCGCATGGCGTGGTGCTTGCGGCACCTTCGCTCGAAACCGATGCCAGCGCCGATGATCTCAACCTGGACCGCGCCGAGCGGCGGCTGATCGAGCGGGCCTTGCACAAGCATGGCTACAACATCTCGCATGCGGCGGCGGAACTGGGGCTGACGCGGGCAACGCTCTATCGCAGGATGGAAAGGCATGGGCTCTAGGTGTCTGTTTCCGGCATGCGCCTGACCGGGGGCTATGGCGCCCCGGCGCTGGGGCTGGTGGCCAGTGCCACCTTGCTGGCCTGGCTGCTGCCGCGCGAGGGCTTTGTGGCCGACAAGCTGGTGGTGGCGCTGGTGGCGCTGGGCTGCGTCTGGCTGCTGTGGTCGCGCACGCAGCGCACCAATCGCACGCTGGCGCGCTTTGTCGCGGCGCTGCGTCATCGGGATCTGGCGCAAAGCTTCCGCACCCATGGGCAGGGTGCGGCGCTGGATGAACTGGGCGCCGCACTGGACGATGCGCTCAAGCATCTGCGCGACGAGCGCCTGGCGAGCCTTGCCGAGAACCGCTTTGCCGCTGCGCTGGTGGATGAGGCGCCCACGCCGCTGCTGGCGATTGACGCGCAGGGCAAGGTCTCGCTGGCCAACAAGGCGGCGCGGCGGTTGTTCCATGGCTCGGACGGGCGCGGGGCGGCGGATTTTGCGATCTATGGCGAGGATTTTGCTGCGGCTCTGGCCGAGATGGCGCCGGGCATGCGGCGCAGTAGCCGGGTGCTGTGGAATGGCCTGGCCCAGCGCGCGGTGCTGGCGGCCTCGCTGGTTGACCGGCTGGGGCAACCCTGGCGGGTGGTGGCGGTCCATATCATCCAGGGCGAACTTGATGCCGCCGAGCTGGCAACGCAGAGCGATCTGGTGCGTGTGCTGACGCATGAAATCATGAATTCGCTCACGCCGGTCACCTCTCTGGCGACATCGGCGGCGCGACTGGTGGCGCGGGCCGACGCGGGCGATGCCAGCGCCATTGCCAGCGCGCGGCTGGCTATCGACACACTGTCGAAACGTGCGGCGGGTCTGTCGAATTTCGTCGAATCCTATCGCGCCTTCAGCCATTCGCCTGCGGTGTCCTTGCAGCGTTTCGCGGTGGGGCCATGGATCGGCGAGCTGTTGCGCTCCTTTGCCGCCATGCCGCAGGGGGCGGGGGTCAGGGTGACGCTGTCCCTGCAGCCCGAGGCGCTCGAGCTGGTGGCCGATCCCCACCTGCTGGGGCAGGTGGTGCTCAATCTGCTGAAGAACGCCGGAGAAGCGGCGCGCGATCATGCCGAGGCGCCCGGCGTTGCGATCCGCATCGTGCCGGGGGAGGCGGGCCGGGTCCATCTGACCGTGGCCGACAATGGCCCTGGCGTTCCGCACGCGCTGCGCGAGGACATCTTCCTGCCCTTCTTCACCTCCAAGCAGCATGGCACGGGGGTAGGGCTCAGCTTCGCGCGCCAGATCGTGCTGCTGCACAAGGGGGTCATCGGTTTGTGTGCGGATGAAGGAGAAGGGGGGCGGTTCGAGGTCGTGATCTGATGCGTGCCGTGACCAATCCGGATTCAGGGTTTCCACATTCCGTAAGTGCTGATTGATGGGTTTGCGCGAACCGGGTCTCCCGGTGGTGTGCATCGATCCCCGCCAGGCGTACCACAGGCCTCAAGGCAATGAGGGGTGAACAAGATCACCCCTCATGACATCGCCAGCCTCGCGCGGTTGGCACACACCGGCTTCTGCAAGGAGGTGCACGTCAAATCTCCGGCGGTGCATGACGTGCGGCAGCGAGGAGGCTTCCGATAATTACGGAATGAAGGGCCTAGAGCGCATAAGCCGGTTTTGGGGCCGGGCAATATTGGCGGAGGTAGTCCTCATGTGTCGGCAATTGCGCCGCGGTCCTGGCGACATTGCTGCGCAAGCCTTCGAGCAGCCGGGCCATTTCTTCATCGCCCAGCTTCCCGGCAATCGGATGGTGGCTGTCTGGGTGAATGCCCTGTCCCATCATCACCTGCACCCAGCTGTTTTCCGCGAAAAGCTCCTCATTCTTGCGGAACACACGCCCGGTCTCGCGGAACAGTTCGATTTTCTGTTTCAGGCTGTCGGGGATGGGCATGTCGGCGCAATGGCGCCAGAACGGGCTGTCGCGCCGTTCGGTGGCTTTGTAATGCAGGATGATGAAGTCTCGGATCTGGGTGATGTCCTGCAATTGCTGCTCGTTGAATTCATCGGTATCGCGTGCGCTGACCTTGCCATTGGGCATCAGCCGGATGATCCGGAGCACAGCGCGCTGGATCAGGTGCAGCGTGGTTGCCTCCAGAGGCTCGACAAAACCGCCCGCCAGTCCAACAGCGACGCAGTTGCGAAACCATTGCCGCCGCCGCACGCCACCGGCAAAGCGCAGGTGGATCGGATCGATCAGCGGCTCTCCGACACTGCTGCGCAGGCGGTGCAGCGCCTCATCGGCCGAGAGATAGCGGCTGCAATAGACGATGCCGCTACCCATGCGATACTGTAGCGGAATGCGCCATTGCCATCCCGCATCATGCGCAATGGCCTGCGTGTAGGGCTGGGGCGGGCCCAGATGCCGGGTCTGCAGCGCGATGGCGGAATCATTGGGCAGCCAATGGGTCCAGTCCTCGAAACCGGCATGCAGTCCGCCTTCGATGAGCAGCCCGCGAAAGCCGGTGCAATCGATGAAGAAGTCTCCCTCGATACGGGCCTGGTTCTCCAGATACAGCGCGGCGATCTCGCCCGTTTCCCCATGCAGTTCGACGCGAGTGATTTTCCCCTCGATGCGCCGGCATCCCGCGGCTTCGGCCAGCTTGCGCAGGTAGCGTCCATAAAGCGTGGCATCGACATGATAGGCGTAGTTCAGCCGGTCCTCGGGGAGATGGGCGAATTTGCCCTGCATCCCGGCCACCAGTTCGAGGCAATAATCGTCATAGGACTGATTGTGTCCGCGCGTGAGGCCATTGAGCCAGAAATGCTGAAAACCGGCGGACCAGTGATCGCGCCCCGTGGTTCCGAAGCTGTGGAAGTAGCGGTCGCCGTCGACTTTCCAATTGTCGAAGAGGATGCCGAGTTTGAAGGTGCCTTGCGTTTCGCGCATAAACTCGGTTTCGGAAATGCCGAGGATGCGGTTGAAGTTGACGAGAGGCGGGATGGTCGATTCCCCAACGCCGATCGTTCCGATCTCCTCGGATTCGATCAGGCAGAGATCGACTGTGTGTGCCAGGGTGCGGGCGATTGCCGCGGCCATCATCCAGCCCGCCGTGCCCCCGCCTGCGATGACGATACGCTGCTTGTGTGTCATGCCTCTTCTCTCTCGCCGGGCGCCTCACATTCGGGTGAGCACCATGTTGTTTTTATGGATGACGATGATGCCTTGGCCGCGCGTCGGAACGCGCCTTTCGTTCGATTTCATCCTCTCTGCCAAGGGTATTGCCTGGGTCTGACATCGGCGCGATGGCCGAATTTTCTGCGAGGGAAGCGGCTTAACCTGCAATCAGCAAGCCATTTTTGTCAGATCGCGCATCATTTTCCGCGCATCCGCCCGGACTGTTGCAGGGCAGGCACGATGTAGTAACGTCACTACATTAAGAGCGCTGCTTAAACCGGGATGCGGGAGGCGCTCGCGAAGAGGCTCAGCTCAATCGTGCCCGGTGAAGAACTCCGAGGTGATCTTCCAGTCCGGGCCCACCTTGATCAGTTGAAGTGTTTTCCACCCCCAGCTTTGTCCTTTTGCCGTCGTGTTTACAAAGACGAGAGAGACATGGGCCAGCGGGCCGTCCTGTTCAATATGGATGTCTTGAAAGCGCTGTGTGAAGGGGGAGCCTTCGAAGACCGCTTTGCGAAACCCCTCGTAATTTGCGGTCTCCGCGTTTCCGCCTTTCCCGGAGAGGGGAACGCCTGAGAAAGGGATCGCCTTGCTGAGCAGGAGAGTTTCGAACAGCGCCTGATCCTTCGTCGAGACTGCCTGCGTATAATGGCCGAGCAACGCCTCGATCGCCTGCCTGTCGGCTCCCCGGCTGTCGAAACGCGGCGGTACAGGGGTGCGATAAGGGGCGGCCGCAAGCGAAGTTGCCGAAAAGACAAGCGTGACGGCCATGAGCCAGTGCTTCATCATCATTCTCCCGAGGCGATGGTGTCGTTTGATCAACTGCGACATAATGGACCTCGCTATGGTCAGGCCGCTCGTGACGGCGCGCGGTGTTCGCGAAAAGCGGCAGCCAAAGCCCGCAAGGCTTCACGCGAGCGTGGATCGGTTAGCGAGGAATGCAGCACCACCTCCGCATCGGGCAGGGCGGGCAGTCCCAGCTTTGCGCCGATATCCACCACATCGGCTGGAGCGACCCGATAGGACAGCGCTGCCACAGCCAGTCCCGCCGATACTGCCGCGAGCACCGCGGAAGACCCTCCGCCGTGGAACACCTCCACCCATTCAAAACCGGCCATATCCAGCGCACGCGTGGTGAGATGGCGGACGCGGCACGAACGTGCCAGTGTGGCCAGACGCAAAGGCTGGCCGGGGCAATGGCGGAAAGCTGGACCGGCAAACCAGCCAAGGCGTTCATGCGCCAGCGTTTCGCCATCGCGGCGGTCATCGTCTCGCTGGATGATCGCGGCATCGATCAGGCCACGGTCGAAACTTTCCATCAACCGGCGCGAGGTGTCGAATTCCACCTCGATGGTCAAATGTGGGTCATGGGCATGGAGCCGGGCCAGCAGCGAAGGCACCTCCGGCCCGGCAACATAAGCGGAAATCCCCAAGGCAAAGCGGCGTGGCTGCGCGATCAGCCCTGCCAGAGCACGGTCATGGGCATCAAGGAAATCGCGGGCGCCCTCCAGAAAAGCGGCGCCTTGCGAAGACAGCCGTACAAGCCGGGGTGTCCGTTCCAGCAGGCGATGTCCGATATGGTCCTCCAGCCGCTTGAGCTTGACGCTGATCGCCCCTTGCGTCGTGCCCAGCGCTGATGCGGCACGGGTAAAGCTGAGCAGATCGGCGACCATCACAAAGGCCCGAACGGAGTCCACATCAAGCGTCGGCATGGGCTATCATTTCCAAATGTTGTCTCTGAAATGTATATCCATCCTGTTCCGTTATGAAAAGGATCGATTATGTTGACCCTGTGTCCCTTCTCCAGACAGGCGTATGATGACGTCCCAGACCCTTTGCGCTCCCAATACCGCTCTCACCCATGATCCGGGCCGCTGGATCGCACTGAGCGTGCTGTTGACCGGAGCCTTGCTGCCCGTGCTGGATTTCAACATCATCAATCTGGCGCTGCCGGCGATCCGTCAGGATTTGCATGCCACATCGGGCCAGATTCAATTCGTTATCTCGGCCTATGCGGCGGTTTACGCGGTCTTTCTGATCACCGGCGGGCGCTTGGGCGACAGGCTGGGGCGCAAGCGGATGTTCACGGCCGGCATCGCCGGTTTCACGCTCGCCTCGGTGCTGTGCGGGCTGGCCTGGTCGGCGCAGGCGCTGATCGCGGGCCGTGTGCTGCAGGGGCTGACGGCCACCATCATGGCGCCGCAGGTGCTCGCCTCGATCCGGGTGCTGTTCCCGCGTGAGGAGCGGGGGTGGCGCTGGGCCTTTATGGCGCAACCTTCGGCCTGGCCGGAGCCTTGGGGCCGATTCTGGGCGGGGTGCTGGTGGCCATGCAGCCGTTCGGCCTGCCGTGGCAGGCGATTTTCTTGATCAACGTGCCGATTGGCCTTGTCGCGCTGGCAGGCAGCATGCTGTTTCTGCCCGAAACCAGGGCCGCGCATGTCAGCAGGCTGGATGGCGGCGGCGTGGTCCTGCTGTCCTTGGCGCTGGGTAGTCTGGTCTATCCGCTGGTCGAGGGGCGAGAAACCGGCTGGCCGCCGCATCTGCTCGCCTTGCTGGCGTTCTTTCCTCTCGCGCTGGGCGCATTCGTTGCCTTCGAGCACCGCCTGACCATGCGAGGCGGCGCGGCACTGGTTGACCTGAGCCTGTTTACCCGGCGCGGTTTTTCCATCGGCGTGGGGATGGCGTTTCTCTATTACATGCTGTCAGCCTTCTATCTGACGGTTTCGACCTATCTGCAAAGTGGTTTGGGTCTTTCACCACTGGCGGCCAGCCTGCGGATCGCACCTTTCGGTGGCGGGTTCTTTGTTGCCTCCTTCGCTTCGGCGCGGTTGGTGCGCGGTCTGGGGGCGCGCGCATTGACGCTGGGCTTTGCGGTGCAGGTGTTGGGCTTTGTCACCGTCATTGCCGCTGCGCTGGCCAGCATGCCGCCTCTGTTTGAATTCGGGCTGACGGTGGCGGGTATGGGGCTGGGGATCATCACCCCTTCGGTGATCGGCGTGGTCATCAGCGATGTGGATCATCGCCATGCCGGACTGGCATCCGGCATCGTGATCTCCACCTTTCAGATCGGTGCCGCGCTGGGGATTGCCGTCATTGGCGGAGTTTTCTTCAGCACGCTGGGGCAGGCGCATGGCGCCCTGGCCTATGCTCATGCTTTTGCGACGGCACTGGGCTGCAATGTCGCCTTGCTGATCCTGGCTGGCTTTCTCTCCCTCTGGCTGCCCCGGCGGGAAGCGACCGGATGATTGGTCCAGATCGGGAGAGAATTGTCGCAGCGATCCATGCATAGGTTGCGTACTGGTGCTGTCATCCCACGAGCCTCGGGAACCATTGATTGGCAGGCGGTGATGTGATTCAGGGTTCCCAAGGAGACTGAACATAAGCGACCTGTATCGGCTGACGGACGAGCAGATGGTGCGGCCAATCGCTACATTGAACCCCATCGATCACTGGTTATTCCCATTAACCTAAGGCTGCTTATGACTGGCCCGTCCGACACCCATTATGTGGCCTTTGTCAGCGACCTTACCATAAAAGCTGCGTGTTCGCCGTCCAGCTCTCCTCTCTGTTCAAAGTGGCGGTTGGCACGGCAATCAGGACGGCACATGGATGAGGAATCGTGTGCCTTGATCAATCCTGTCCAGCTTCAGCGTCCCTCTATGCCCTTCGATCAGGGCGCGGGCGATGGGCAGGCCGAGCCCCGTTCCGCCCTGCGCCCGCTTGCTGGTGAAGAAGGGCTCGAAAATGCGCGCGCGGTCACCTTCGGGAATGCCGCCGCCATTGTCGGTGACGACGATCACCGTGGTTGCGGCATCCCGCCTGGCCTCGATCAAGACCTGCCCCGCACCGGCGGCACGGGCATTGTCGATCAGCGTGGTCAAAACGGTTTCCAGCGCGGGCGCATCGATGGAAGCCTTGTCGCCGCCGTCGGCGATGGCGTAGGTCACGGCGAAGGTTTCGCCTGACAGCCCATCGGCGATCCGCGCCAGAACCTCTGTCAGATCGCATTGTGTCTGGTCCGCCGGGCGGCGCATATCGGCCTTGGCCAGATCCATCAGACGCGAGATCAGCCGGTTCAGCCGCTGGGCATCCCCCGCCATATTGGCCAGAAAGCGCGCCTGCTCATCGGCGGACATGCTGGCGCCATGGTCCTGCAGCAGCTCGATCCCGCCCGACAGGCCGGTCAGCGGCGTCTTGAACTCATGGGCCAGTGCGGCGGCGAAATCGCGCAGATAGTGCGAGCGGGTCTCGATGGCCTCGGCCATGCTGGCAAAATCGCGGATCAGCCCGTCGATTTCGGTGATGCGCAGTGTGGGATGAGGCGGATCGGCGGGCCGCCCCTCGGTCAGGGCGCGGGTGGCGCGGCTCAGCGCCTCGATGGGGCGGACAATGGTGCGACCCAGCAGCGCCGTCATCGCCAGCAGAAACAGGAAGATCGCCGCGGAGCCCGCCGCGATCTTGCCCCGATCCTCATACATGCCGCGAAACAACGCGCGCGGCGAGCGCGAGACCAGCAATACGCCCACCACCTGCCCACCCGCGGTGATCGGGCGAGCATGATGCAGGCGGATATCGGTGGCCCGGCTGACCCATTCGAGCGGCCAGGGATGGGTGTAGGCGCCATTGTGGCGCAGCACGGTGGCGGCATGGCCCGCCAGAGCCGCGCGCACTTCGGGCAGGGCGCTCATGCTGCGCCCGGTGTCTCTGCCATTGAGCACGATGCCCTGCCGGTCCAGCAGCAGGATCGAGGCCAGCGTGACATGCCGTGTTTCAGCGATGGCCGGAGCCATCTGTGCGGCCATGCGCGATGCCGTGGGATCGGCGGCAGTGTTGGTTGGCAGGGCTGTGGGGCGTTCGGGCAGGATCGCGCTGGCGCGCAGATCGATGCTGGTGGAGATCGTATAATCATCGGCATCGCGCGGCTCGGCGGGGTCGGCGGCCGGGGCCGTCTTGTTCGGCCAGTTCAGCGCCGCACTGGCCGCCAGCGCCGATCCTTGCGCGATCAGTTCGGCTTCGGTGCGGCGCACCAGCGCGTTCTCGTAAACCCGCAGCATGATCGCTGCCACGCCGGGCAGCGCCGCCACCACCAGCAGCAGGCCGAACATGATGGTCCGCAGCCGCATCACCGGCCAGATCCGCCCCAGCCAAAATCGCAGCCAGCTCATCCTCGCCCGCAGGCGCCCAGCCGGTAGCCGATCCCCGCACGCGTCTCGATCACATCGCTGGCGCCGCATTCCGCGAATTTGCGGCGCAGATTGCGGATATGGCTGTCGATGGTGCGGTCGGTGACGGCAAAGCCGGGGCCGTGCAGCCGGTCGATCAGCGCCTCGCGCGAGAAGATGCGCTGGGGCGCGGCAAACAGTGCGGCCAGCAGGGAGAATTCGGTGACGGTCAGCGCCACCTCCTGCCCCTGCCAGAAAGCCTGCCAGCTCGCGGTGTCGAGCCTGAGCCCGCCATGGCTGGATACGGCATCGGGGGGCGTTATGGGCTGGGGAGCGCTGCGCCTCAGGATGGCCCCGGCGCGGGCGACCACTTCACGCGGGGAGAAGGGTTTGACGACATAGTCGTCCGCGCCCAGTTCGATGCCCAGAACCCGGTCGATTTCATCATCGCGACTGGAAAGGAAGAGGATGGGCACCGCGCTGTCCATACCACGCAGGCGGCGGCAGACTTCCAGCCCGTCCATGCGGGGCATGTTGATGTCCAGCACCAGCAGGTCGGGGGCTTCGGCGGTGATCCGGGCCAGTGCTTCCTCGCCGTCGCCTGCCTCGATGGTGGCCATGCCCGCCTTGCCGAAGGCAAAGGCCAGAAGCTGGCGGATATGCGGATCGTCATCGACGAGAAGCACCTTGCGGGCGGGCGTGGTCATGGGGCGATCTGTCATGGCCGGGCCTGCTCCGTCAAGGTGGGGGCGGGTTGAGGGCGGGGTTGCGGCTGTGGGGCCGGTTCCAGTTCCAGCGCGATGGGCAGGGCATGGACATCGCGGGTCCGGCAATCGGGGGCATCGAATGCGCGCGGGGACAGGGCCAGCATCCTCAGCCGGGTTCGCACATCGGCCAGTCGCAGCGCGCCCAGCATGGTCCAGTGGCCGCCGTGTTGATCGTTGCTGAGGGTGAATTGCGCATTCTGGCGCAGCAGGCGCGCCCACAGATGGATCGGCTCAGGCGCGGGGCGGGTTTCCAGGTCAGCCAGCGGCACCAGCGCTGATGGCCCCAATTGCTGGAGATAGCAGATGTCGAGCGGGGCCCCGCCGCCGCCCAGCTCGCTTGCATGGGTGATGTTGTAGCGCGCCGAAACCGTTCCCGGATCGACAAAGCAGCAGGCCGCCATCAGCGCCAGCGCCGCCGCCGCATTGGCGTTGATCAGCCAGGCCGAACTCTTGTCGCGCAGCATCCGCCAGCACACCAGCACCAGCCCGAAGCCCACCAGCCCCATCCACAGCAGCGCCGCGATCCGCCATGAGGTGAGCGAAAAGGCCGCGATATAGTCGAGCGTGCGCAGCGCGGCATTGCCCACCAGCAGCACATTCTGGGCGATCCACAGCACCACCATGCGGCGGATCAGCGGCATGCTGGCCGTCTGCGAGCCGGGGCGCAGCGCCACCAGCACAAAGCCTGCCGCCAGCAGGGCGGTGACGATCAGCGGATAGGCGCCACGATGGGCGTAGGACGCCGGCGTCATGCCCGAGGGCAGCGGCAGCAAGCCCCACAGCCAGGCCAGATCCATCAGATTTTGCAGGGCGAACAGCGCATTGAACGCGATCAGCGAGAGGCGGACCGAACCCACGGAAACACCGGGCAGGGCCAGGTCGCCCCTGCCATCGAAGGTGCCTAACTGATGGCGCCAGCCGCGCGGGCGCAGCAGGCTCCAGACCATGGTGAAGAAAAGCGGCCAGACGATCATGCGTTCGATGGGAAAATCGAACAGGGAGATCGAGAACAGCCGGTTGAACGCATCCTCCAGCACGGGGTTGGCAGCGGTGAACAGGCCCAGGATGATCGCGCTGCCGATCAGCGGCAAAGCCAGTTGCGGTAAAGCGGCGCGCAGCCCGATCACTTTTTTCCTGCGCCGCAGACGCATCACCCGGAACCCGTCCAGCCATGGTGCCGCGCAAGAGCGCAGACCATGCAGCATCAGCCGCTGGGCCCATTGCCAGGCATCGCCGAATCGCACGAGGCTGGGCATCAGCGTACCCATGCCTGCGAAGATCCAGAACAGAGTCCAGCTCAGCAGGCCGGGGTCGAACACCATCGCCAGCGCCATCGTCATGGCCAGGGCAAAGCAGGCCAGCGCACGCCGTTCGCGGCGCAGGGCCGGGCGAAGCGCCAGCGTCAATGGCACGAGCGCCAGCAGAACCGCTCCCCAACCCGCACGATCCTGACCCAGGCGCCAAAAGATCGCATCACCTGCCGCAACCAGGGCTCCCCCGGCGCAGAGCTTCATCAGAAAATCGCCGCGAGACCGGATCTTTCGCATCATCATCGCCACCTCCATCGAATGAAGGCGAGATCTGACGCCCGGCCATGCGCAACCGATGGCGCGGCGGATGTGGATATGCAGCAGGCGTTGTGCAGAAATTATGCAGGTTGGTGCTCACTCATCGGCGATCGAGTTCTCACCGATGGTCACTCCACCTAACGATAATCCCGTTTACGGCGATCCATATGATGGGGCCAACAGCGCGCCTTGCAACGCTTAGCGACAGGCCGGGTCAGGTGTACCGGCCCAGTTGATCGCCTGTACCAACAGGCGCCGGTGATTTGGATCGGCATAGCTGGCTGGTGTATGGCCCAGCGCCGAATAATAGGCTCTGCCGCGACCGACGCAGTGCTTCCAGGCGATGGGATGGTCCGCGCCCATGCTGAGTTCGGGCGGCGGCGCATAGCTTGCCTCATCCAGCGTCGCCAGCACATGAACGCCCGCCTGCCGCGGGTTTTTGCGGAAGGAATACAATTCGTCCGTGACGCTGAAGCTGATCGGCAGTCCGCGTGTGACCGGATCGGCCTGATCGGCGACCCGCACCGTCGCCGCACGGAACTGCGGATTCATCGGATGGCCCAGGAAACTCGCGCCAACCAGCTTGTCGGTGTACCAGTCCCAGAAGGTCGCCGGATCGCCCGCCGCGCCGTGAATGCCGACGAAGCCGCCGCCATTCTGGATCCATGTCTGAAAAGCGGCGCGCTGCGGCACGGTCAGCGCGTCGCCGCTGATGTTGTTCCACACGACCAGATTGTAGCGTTGCAACACCTCTGGCCGGATCGCGCCGCCCTTGTCGGTGAACTGCATCGACCAGCCCTGTGTGGCGGCCATGTCTGCCAGAGCGGCATGGGCCGCATCGACCGATCCCTTGTCGTAGAAGCCATTGATCTTCTCGAAGACCAGAACATGCAGTCCCTTGCCCTCGGGACGCGGGTCGGCATGATCGTTGTCATAGCGCGCGCAGCGGGCGATCTGATCCGCCGGGGTCACCGAAATCTGCTTCAGCCGGGCATCGATCCGGGGCAGGGCCGATGTGTCCAGCTTCAGGAAGTCGAACAGCGTGCGGGGCGACATGATCACGCTGAAGGTCGGGGCCTGAGTGCCGCTCAGGAAGGGTGAGACCTTGGCGAAGTCGGCGCCCATGTCTTGCGCCAGGACCGCCTTAGCCTCGGGTTTGAGCAGGAGGTCGATCAGCGGACTGTCAACGGAATAGGGCGCGGTGGCTAAGGGGCAATCCGTCACCTGCGCTTGCGCCGGGCTGGATGATGCCATGACCAGCGCTGCAATGGCGACCAAGCCCGTCCGTACAGTCTTCATTCTAGGCCTTTCCCTGTTGCTCTGTGGAAGCATGATGCGCGTCGCACATCTGCCTGCCATAAGCTTTATGAAGCCTACTTTGGTGCAGTTTCAGAATTTGTCCAGATCACGCGCCAGCCTTGCGTGAGGATATTGCTTTGGCGCTCCTTGCTGCCCAGCTTGATCTGTTTGCCCGTTTGATGCGGTAACGGAGAAGGCAGCACATGCCATCCATAATTTGTGAATATAATTCATAAAGGCATGCTGATTTATGCCGCTAATCGAGGGGAATGAATGGGCCTAGTGGAGAGCCTCGCTCAACCACCAGAAAGGCTCTGACCCATGATCATGCGGGACCATGCTCTTGCCATCGCCGAGATGCCGTCATGTCGGTGACAGTCACGCGCATCGAGGCAGACCAGCCTGCCGCGCCGCCGCTGCGCCTGATGGTGGTGCTGTGCGCATTGATGGGCTTCGCGTCGATCTCCACCGACTTCTACCTCCCGGCCATGCCGACCATGGGCAAGGCACTGCATGCCGATGCAGGCGCGATGGAGTTGACCATTGCGGGTTACCTCATCGGCTTCAGCAGCGGGCAATTGGTGTGGGGCCCGTTGGGGGACCGCTTCGGTCGCAAGCGGCCGATCGCGATCGGGCTGCTGCTCTTCATCATTGGCTCGATCGGCTGCGCTCTGGCGGGATCGGCCAGCGCGATCATCGTCTGGCGGATCGTGCAGGCCTGCGGGGCCTGCGCCGGGGTCGTGCTGTCGCGCGCCATGGTGCGCGACGTCTATGGCGCCGAGCGTTCGGGCGCGATGCTCTCCACGCTGATCACGGTGATGGCGGTGGCTCCTCTGGTGGGGCCCTTGCTGGGCGGGCAGATCCTTCTTCTTGCCGGATGGCGGGCGATTTTCTGGGTGCTGGTCATCATTGGCCTGCTGACCGGGGCGGGCCTTGCGACAATCCCGGAAACCCTGCCGCCGGCGCATCGCTCGCACCGTGATATGGCGGGGGTCATGGCTGGTTACGCGGCCCTGCTGCGCGATGGCCGGGTGATGACATGCGCCATGGTCGGCGGGTTCTATTACTTTGGCGTCTATGCCTATGTGGCGGGCAGCCCCTTTGCCTTCATCACCTTCAGCCATGTGCCGCCACAGCGTTACGGTCTGATCTTTGGCGCCGGTATCGTGGCCATCATGCTGGCCAATATGGCCAATGTCCGTTTGCTTCCTCATTTCGGCGGCTTGCGCCTTATCCGCTGGGGAGCCTTGGCCTCGGCGGCGTCAGGGCTGGTGCTCGCCTTTGCCGCCTGGACGCAATGGGGTGGCTTGTGGAGTCTGGCACTGGCCTGCTTCGTCTATGTCGGCGCATCGGGGCTGATCGTGGCCAATTCGATGGCCCGCGCCATGGCGCATCGCCCCGATCAGGCTGGCGCCGTTTCCGCCTTGCTGGGGGCGGCGCAATATGGCTGCGGCATGCTGGGCTCGGCCGCGATCAGCGTGATGGCCGATGGCACACCGCGCCCCATGGCGAATGCCATGGCCGTGGCGGGCTGCGCCGCCATGGCGAGCTTCCTGTGGCTGGGGGCCCGCAGCGATCGCACCACCCTTCGACCGTCCTGAGAAAGGCGCACCGCTTGAACCGTACCGATCTTGCCGACCTCTCCGCCTTTCTGGTCGTGGCCGAGCAGCGCAGCTTCACCCGTGCCGCGGCCCAGCTCGGCATTTCCCAATCGGCCCTGAGCCATACGATGCGCCGCTTGGAAGGACGCATGGGCGTGCGGCTGCTGACGCGGACAACCCGGTCGGTGTCGCCAACCGATGCCGGTGAGAAGCTGATCGCCATCATCCGCCCCGCGCTCGACCAGATCGATGCGGGGGTGACCCAGATCGGGCAGTTGCGCGACAAGCCGGCGGGCACGATCCGCATCACCACCTCCGATCACGCGGCGCGCAGCATCCTGCTGCCCGCGCTCGACCGGCTGTTGCCTGACTATCCGGACCTTCATGTCGAGGTCAGCATCAACGGCGGTTTCGTCGATATTGTGGAGGAGCGCTTCGACGCCGGGATCCGGCTGGGGGAGGCGATCGACCGCGACATGATCGCGGTGCGCATCGGTCAGCCCGTCCGGATGGCTTGCGTGGGCGCGCCCGCCTATTTCGAGACGCATCCCGTGCCGTTGACCCCGCAAGATCTGGCGAGCCATAACTGCATCAACATGCGCCTGCCCTCATCGGGCGGGCTCTATGCATGGGAGTTCGAGAACAACGCGCGCGCGATGAATGTGCGTGTCAGCGGGCAATTGACGGTTTCGGGCCCCGGCTTTCTGGTTCAGGCGGCGGAGGCCGGGCTGGGGCTAGCGATGACGATCGACGAGATCGTCAAGGACAGCATCGCCGGGGGGAGGCTGGTCAGGGTTCTGGAAGACTGGTGCCCTCCCTTTGACGGTTATCATCTCTATTATCCGAGCCGACGACAGGCCTCGCCCGCTTTTGCCTTGCTGGTGGATGCGCTGCGCTACAAGGGCGACTGAACGAGCTGTCCCGCCAGCATGCGCCGCTCGCGCCCGCGACCGGCCTCCGCCGCGAGTTCATTCGCGACCTCCCATGGCTCACCGCTGAGCGGCTGATTGTCGAGATCCTCCACGCCGTCCAGCGCTTCGATGCGATCGGGCTTGAGGCCGGCAAAGAGCGGCGTGAGGTCGACCGGCTCCAGCCCATAGGCCGAGACCAGTTCGAACGTCTTGCGACTGGCCGCCGGATTGGTCAGGCTGTCGACCAGAACACGGGCAATCGTCTGGCGCGCGACGGTGCCATCGCTGGGGTCGCCAGCGTGGCGCCGGTCGCCCTGCAGGAAGAGCGGCATCATGTCATCGATGCCGTTGTCGTCGAACCAGCCCGGCCGCACGATGGTGTAATCGAGGCCGCTGACCCGCAGCAGGCGCTCGGCGCGGCGCTTCCAGTCATGGGCATGGGTGCGGCGGTTGTCGTCGCCCACGCGATCGGTGACGCCGATGGCCGTCATCAGCGCGAGGCGCGGCGTCCGGTCGCC
The DNA here is from genome assembly GCF_039595395.1 of Novosphingobium sp. NCBI lineage: Bacteria > Pseudomonadati > Pseudomonadota > Alphaproteobacteria > Sphingomonadales > Sphingomonadaceae > Novosphingobium > Novosphingobium sp. Next base: position 720,311 of record NZ_JBCNLP010000006.1, read on the forward strand.
CAGAGCCGTCAGGATGTTGCGGACGCCGCCGTAATCCACGGCTTTCGCGCCCTGCTTGCCAAAGCCGTCAGACCCCAGCGTGATGATGATGGCCTCCACGCCGGAGACGGCCTGGGTCAGGGTTTCGGGCTCGGTGACATCGCCGATATGGCAGGTGACGCCCGCGGGAAGGCGTCGGCCCTTTCTGGCGGAGCGGACAAGGGCGCGGACCCGATGCCCGGCCTTGAGCGCCTCGAGGGTGACAAGCTCGCCAATGCTGCCGGTCGCGCCGACAAGGAGGACATCGAGACTGGGGCTTTTCATGATCGCGGCCTCCGGCATGGGCAAGAGAAGCAGGCAGGCAGGGAAGCATCGGGGGGAGATGGGAAGAGCCCGATGATTCCCTGCCCGCGTTCACGCGGTTATGGGCCCGCATGAAGCTGTGTGGGGGTGGGGTGTCAGTCGATCGACGGCGCCAGAAAAGCTTCGTCGGTTACTTTTTCCATCCAGTCGGCGGAGACGCCTTCGCTGGTTTCAACGATGGCGATATGGCTCATGGCCGTGGTGTCGCCGGCGCCATGCCAATGGCGCTCATTCGGGCGTATCCAGACCACGTCGCCGGCCCGAATGGCCCGCACCGGACCATCCTCGGCCTGAACGCGGCCCACTCCGTGGGTGACGATCAGCGTTTGGCCTTTGGGGTGGCGATGCCATGCGGTGCGGGCCCCCGGCTGGAAATGGACGTGAGCGCCCATGATGGTGGCACCGTCCGTCCCGGCAAAGGGCGTGTCCACCCGAACCGAGCCGGTGAAGGTTTCGTCCGGGCCTGAGACAGCGGCAACGCTGCCGTTACGTATGATATCCATAATGACGGTCTCGACATGCGGAAGGGAATGAACCGCACTTCTAGACCGCCTTTGGGCGGAGGATTAGGCTGGTTTGTTGAGATGCCGCTATGAACCCCGATCATGAATGCGATGGCGCGTCATTGCGGCGCGAGTGGCCCATAATACCAGCTGGCGGTCGTTCCACCGTCCATCAGAATATCGCTGCCCGAGATGAATGCCCCCTCGCGGCCCATCAGAAACGCACCCAGAGCGCCGACTTCATCGGGTGTGCCCGCGCGTCCGGCCGGAGACTGTTCCAGCATCTTGCGATAGCCTTCGCCACGCGGTCCGTTCAACTCGTCATGGGCCAGCGGCGTGATGATGATGCCGGGGCTGATGGCATTGATCCTGGCGCCGCGCTGCCCCCAGCGCACCGCTTCGGCTCTGACCCGCAAGCCATTGGCGCGTTTCGACATCTGATAAGCCAGAAGCGTATCGGTGATGCAATCGGGCTGCAACATGGGCAAGGCCAGCAGGTCATCGGCGGGCGTGGTGGCCAGTTGCCGATCCTGATCGGCGGTGAGGGCGGGCATGCGGTATCCTGATTGTGAGGAAATCACGATACCGGAGCCACCCGCCGCGATGACCGTGCCGAACACCTCGAGGATCAGCGCCGTTCCATAGAGATCGACCGCCAGAATGGTCTGCGCGGGCGCCTGCGAGGGGGAGACCCCGGCGGCATGCACCAGGCCCATCACCGCGCCCATGGCGGCGGCCCGCATCGAGAGCGCCTCGACCGAGGGCCGGGACGCCACATCGACCACAGCCGTTTCGACGGTGAAACCGGCATCGCGCAAGGTCTGGGCCGCGCTGTCGGCGGCGTCCTGCCGCAGATCGGCGATGAGCACGCTTCTGCCTGCCGCGACGCGGCGGGTTATGGCTTGGCCGATGGAACCGGCGCCAATCAGAACAATGACTTCTTTCATGGAAGAACCTTTCAACGGGCGCCTGTCCGCGCCTCGGCAGACTTAACGGCAGGAGAGTTGTAACACCGCCTCGGGAAGGCAAAAATTTCGGACTCTTCCGGGGCTTCGCTATAGATCGAGGTGAAGCTCATGGTGCCGAAGCCGATCGGGGAAACCTCGAGGGAGCCAAGGATGCGGGTGCTTAGGATCATGGTTCCGTCCTGTCTGGGCACAGGCGCCGACTCGATTGCGTGAGGGGGCGTCCATGGTCGATCAATCTGCGGAGAGCCTTTTTAAACCTGCAGTCCGGGCGTGATAAGCTGGCCTTATGCGCAAGCCTTTATGAAGTGGGCTCATGAAAGGGTGGAGGGAGGCGGTCCGGCAGGAGGCTCCGCTGGCCGCCCAGCCATTTTTGCATTCCCATGCCGCTTCGGATAGGCAGTGGCCTTTCACCAGCGCGCCCGGCGCGCCGCCGATGATCCGGACTTGCCATGACCGAAGAGCTGATCCTGCGCCCGCGCCAAGCCAGCGATGCCGATGCGCTGTTCCCCACCATGTCCGATCCCGAGACGATGCGGTGGTGGTCGCGCGCGCCTTACGAGAATGTCGAGGATTTGCGCGAAACTTTCGCGAGTGACGCGCAGTCGAACTGGCAGTCATGGGCGATCGTGAAGCCTGAGGACGACCGGCCCCTCGGTTTCGTATCGGCAGGGCAGAAGCGTGAGGGCCTCGTGGAAATCGGCTATCTGCTGGCCCGCGAGGCGCAGGGCAGGGGCTATGCGCGCGCGGCGGTCACCCTGCTGATCGACCAGCTTTTCGCGCAGGGGCAGCGGCGGATTTTCGCCGATATCGATCCCGACAACCGGCCCTCCATCGCCCTGATGGAGAAGCTGGGCTTCTCGCTGGAGGGGCGGCTGCGGGCCGAGTGGCAGACGCATATCGGCCTGCGGGATTCGCTGATCTATGGCCTGCTGGTCGAGGAATGGCCCTCCCGCAAGGGCGGATAGCTATTTGCCCGCAACCATCAGCACCGCCAGCGTCAGCACTTCCATGCCGGTGCGGATACTCGGCTTGGGATCGGGCGCGAAGAAGGGGGAGTGGTTGACCGGCACCGGTTTGCCTTCCGCCTTATATTTCGCCAGCACCGCCGGATCATAGCCGCCCACGCTGAAGAAGGTGGTCTGCGCCACACCCGCGGCGGTGTATTCGGAGAAATCCTCGCTGGCGGTCCAGCCCGGCTCGCTGGTGGGGACCAGCGTGACCCGGTCCTTGCCCAGCGCCTGCGTCAGCATGCCCGCCGCCCGTGCCGCCAGCGCCGGATCGTTGAGCACCGGCGCCGTGCCATGGATGCGCACCACATCGGGCGCGGGGGCATGCGACATCTGCGCCACGGCGCGCGCCGTCTCGCCCACGCCATCGACCAGCAGCTTGCGCACGGCAGGCTCGTAAGAGCGCAGCGAGAGCGCCAGTTGCGCCGTATCGGGGATGATGTTGCCCACCGTGCCCGCATGGAACGATCCCACCGTCACCACGCCGAATTTCTGCGGGTCTTTCTGGCGGCTGATCACGGTTTGCACGTCCTCGACGAAGCGGGCGCCCATCACGATGGGGTCGATGCTCTTGTCGGGCATCGAGCCATGCGCGCCCTGCCCGTGGAAGGTGATGACGATGGAATCGCTGGCCGAGGTGGTGGCGCCCTGCTTCACTGACACCTCGCCCGCCGGGGCCGAGCCGATATGGGCGGCAAAGGCGTAATCGGGCTTGGGAAATCTGGTGTAGAGCCCGTCATCCAGCATGGCTTTCGCGCCCGAGACGACCTCTTCGGCGGGCTGGCCCACCATGATCAGCGTGCCATGCCACTGGCTCTTCATCCCGGCCAGCGCCTTGGCGGTGCCGACCCACCAGGCCATATGGCTGTCATGCCCGCAGGCGTGGTCGACGAAGGTCAGCTTGCCCTCGACCGTCTGCTGCGCGCGGCTGGCATAGGGCAGGCCGGTCTTTTCCTCCATCGGCAGCGCGTCGAGTTCGGTGCGCAGCATCACCACCGGGCCGGGGCCATTGCGCAGCACGCCCACCACGCCGGTCTTGCCGACATGCTCACTCACCTCAAAGCCCAGCGCCTTCAGCCGCGCGGCCAGAATGCCCGCCGTGCGGTTCTCCTGAAAGGCGACCTCGGGGTTCTTGTGGAGGTCCTGATAGAGCGCCTCAAGGTCGCTCCACTGCGCATCGAAACTGGCATCCACCTGTTTGCGCAGCGCCGCCGGATCGGATTTGGCCTGAACGGTGAGCGGGGCAAGCATCAGGCCTGTGGCGAGCATCAAATGGAAAGCGCGCATGGCAACCTTTGCGACAGAGGGAAGGCGGCGGACCGGTCAGGGCCCGCCACCATGGCACCAGCAGAAGCAAGGCTTGTCAATGCGCTGAGCGTGGCAAGTTAGCGCATGGTCGGGGTCACAAGCTGTTCATGCCGGCCTTCGCCCATCGGCCATGCAGCATTTTTGCGGCTTCCTTGGGCCTGCGGTCCCGCGTGAAGACGCCCTTCAGATTGAGCGAGCCCACACGCATGATGTTCTGCGATGTCTTGAAATCGGCAAAGGCCCAGGGATGCGCGCCAATCACGAAAGGCAGCCCCGCCAGCACATCGAGATAGGTGGCGATCAGGTCGGACTGGAAATCCTCGCTCCACATTTCGGCGGGCTGGGCATGAATGCCCGCCATGGCGTCCGCGCCGAATTCGGTCACGATGATCGGCTTGGCGCCGCATTTTTCGTGCAGAGCGCGGATCTCGCGTTCCAGGGTCACGCCCGCATCGGCGATCCGCCCCGATCCGGCATACCAGCCATTGTAGCTGTTGGTGCAGATCACATCGCCCTGCGACACCCATTCGACCGGGCCGCCCTGAACGCTGACCAGCGCGACCGGGCGCGTGCTGTCCAGCGAGCGCAGATGGGCAAACATGTCGGCAAAGAAGGCCTTGCCCTTGGCTACCGCATCGCCGGGCGCCGCTTCCAGCGAATGGAAGGGCTTGGTCAGCGGCTCATTGGCGATCGACCACAGGATGACGCAGGCATGGTTCTTGTCGCGCGAGACCAGATCGGTGATGTCCTCGGTGAGTTGCTTATGCCGCGCGGCAATGGCGGCGGGGGCATCGGCAAAGGTCATGCTGACCGCCGGCGTTTCCCCGATCACCATGAAGCCATAGCGGTCCGCCAGCATCATCGCTTCCTCGGAATAAGGATAGTGCGAGGTGCGGAAGCTGTTCGCGCCGATCCATTTGAGCAGCTCGAAATCGCGCACCAGCGCCGCCAGATCGAGCCCGCGCCCATGCAGCGCAAAGTCCTCATGCTTGCCGAAGCCGCGCAGATGGACCGGCTCGCCATTGACCAGCAGAGCCTCGCCCTTGACCTCGACCGTGCGCAGGCCGACCGGCAGGGCATATTCATCCAGCGGCGCGCCACCGCCCAGCCGTGTGGTCAGCGTGTAAAGGAAAGGATCGTTCGGGCCCCACAGGCGGGGGGAGGGCACATGGATCGTCGCCATGCCCGCGCCATTGCTGACCGACACACCCACCTCGATGGGTGAGGCGCCGCCCGAGAGCGTCAGCCGCGCGGGGCCTGACCAATTGCCGGAGACCGCAAGGCGCACATCCACCAGCGCGGCACCGCCGGAGCGCCGCGTCGTGACCGTCAGATCGCGAAGATGGACCGCCGGGACCGAGCAGAGCCAGACGGGCCGGTGCAGCCCTGAGTAAGGGAAGAAATCATAGGAGGTTTCGGGCAGATCCTCCTGATAAAGATGGAAGGCCTGCGTGTCCGGGATGGCGGGCACGCGGTCGATCCGCAGCCGGTTTTCCACCATCACCACCAGTCGGTTGGGCTTGTCTGCATGCACGGCATCGCTGGCGTCGAAGGCAAAGGGCAGGTGGCCGCCCAGATGCTCGCCCAGCAGATGGCCGTTGAGCCACACCTTGGCGTGATAGACCGCCGATCCGAAGCGGATGACCAGACGGCGGTCACGCGTTGGGGCGTCGGCGTGAAACTCGGTCTGATACCAGGCGGCGCCAAAGTAGTTCTGGGCATCGTCGAACAGGTCGTTCCAGCTGCAGGGAACGGGAATGCGCCGCGCCTGATCGAAGCCTTCGAACCAGCGCTTCGCCTCGCCCTGATCCTCGGGATCGAGGCGGAAGTCCCACAGGCCGGACAGATCGCGGGTGGTGCGCGTCGCGCTTTCATGCGGATAGAGCGGGGTAAAGCGGGGATTGGCCGCGATGTCGGCCTTGCCCGGCGCGGGTGCGGCCACCGCGACATCGGCCAGCGAGGCGCTGACGGCCAGTCCGGCGCCGACTTCGAACATCTGCCGGCGCGTCATATCCAGCCCGCGGCGTGTCATATCGGCCATCTGTGTCTCTCCCCCTTGTCTTGTGTGCCGCCTGTTTCGAAGCATGATGCGGCCGTATTGGACTGACCGCCTCTCACGCAAGGTTTGGTCATAAACGGGATGCTAGCTTGGGTTATATCCCATGGCAAGCCAATCCGAACGGAAGATTTTACCAATATTGCGGAATCCGCCTTGCAATTGGTCAGGCTAATATGTAGCCGAGTGGCAGATGGATCGCCGTGAAGCGATCTGCATTTGCGGGGAGATGAAGAAATGACGTCCGCCACTCGTATGATTCATGCATGGCTTGCCGGATCGGCAATGCTGCTGGTTGCATCCGCGGCTCAGGCCCAGACCGCCCCGCCGGTAGATCAGGCTCCGGCGCCGGGAGATATCATCGTGACGGCGCAAAAGCGGGCGCAGAACCTCCAGAACGTGCCAGCAGCGGTGCAGGTGGTCAGCGGACAGTTGCTGCAGGCGAATGGCGTGCGGGACTTTGCCGATCTCAACCGCGTCGCGCCCTCGCTGGTGGTCAGGCCAGCGGAAAATCCGGTCAATGCCTCGGTGTCGATCCGCGGTGTGGGCACCTTTGCTTTCTCCATCGGCGTCGAGCCCAGCGTCGCTGTGGTGGTCGATGACGTGCCGATCTCCTTTCAGGCGCGCGCCTTTGCCGATCTTGCCGATATCGAGCGGATCGAGGTGCTGCGCGGACCCCAGAGCACCCTCTACGGCAAATCCGCCTCGGCGGGCCTGATCAACATCGTCACGCCGGGGCCGAGCAAGACGCTCACCGCCAAGGTCAGCGCGCTGGCCACCTCGGACAGCGAATGGCAGGGCAATGCTGTGTTGTCAGGGCCGTTGACCGACAATCTGGGCTTCCGCACCACGCTCAATTATGACGATTTCGGCGGCAACATCCGCAATCTGGCCGATGGCAAGAAGGTCAATGGGCGCCGCATCTTTTCGACGCATAACCGTCTGGTGTGGACCCCAAGCGCGAACCTCAAGATCGATGCCGGGCTCGATTACATCAATGGGCGGAACACCACCGGGCGGCCCTTTGTCGCTTTGTCGCCCACCGCGCTGCTGCGCGGCAATCCGGCCTATCCCCAGTCGGCCTATGCGCCCGGCGTCACAGTGGGGCCCAACAATCGCAATGTGGTGAACGATTACACCACCGGCACGCAATATCACGATCTGGCGGAATCGCTGCGCATCTCGCTCGATCTGGGCGGGCCGACGCTGATGTCGATCACCAGCCATGACAGCTTCCGCCTGAACGATCAGCTCGATCAGGATGAATCCGCGCTGGCCTCGATCAACAACAAGCAGTTCGGCACCTTCACCTCAAAACAGTGGACGCAGGAGCTGCGGCTGGTTTCGCCGGGGCATGACCGCTTCCGCTACACGCTGGGGCTGTTCTATGCGAATGTCGATTATTCGCGCGACTTTACGCGCGGGCCCTTCTACTCGCAGGCCCGCTGGTACGCCACGGCCAATCAGGAGCAGGAGGCTGGTTTCGGGCAACTGGAATTTGACGTTCTGCCCCACACCACGCTGATCGCCGGTGGCCGCTACAGCCATGAGCGGGTGAAGTACACGTTCCTCGACATTCTGGGCAACAACACCTTCTATTCGGGCAGCGCGGGTGACGATTTCGGCACCTACAAGCTGGGCATCCAGCAGCATCTGGGCGACAATGTGATGGTCTTCGCCACCTATGCCACCGGGCACAAGGGGCAGACCTATGACCTGTCGACCGGCTTCAACGCCAACCGCACCACGCCGGTGCGGCCCGAGACCTCGACCGATTGGGAACTGGGCGTCCGCACCCAGTTGCTCGACCGCCGCGTGACGCTGAACGCCACGCTGTTCGATACCCATTACAAGGATTTCCAGGCCCAGGGCATCGAAAATCTGGCCGATGGCACGGTCAATTACCGCCTGACCAATGTCGGCCGCCTGCGGACGCGGGGCGTGGAGGTCGAAGCCTCGGCGCGCGCGGCGCAAGGGCTGAACATCGGCGGATCGGTGGCCTATCTGGATGCCACGATCACCGATTTCGCCAATGCCCAGTGCTACACCAACCAGACGGCGGCGCAGGGCTGCGTCCCGGCTGCGGGCGGTGTTCCGGCGCATCAGAACCTGACCGGTTCGCGTCCGCCTCAGGCGCCGGAATGGAAGCTGACCGCCAATGTGGACTATGCCCATGATCTGGGCAGCCTGCCGTTCCAGGGCGTGGTGACGGCGGCCTACACCTATCAGAGCGCCATCAACTATTCGCTCAGTCAGGACCCGACGACGGTGCAGGGCGGCTATGGCATCGCCAATCTGTCGATCGGCATCCGCCAGCCGGAGTGTCACTATGAGGTGATGGCCTTCGTCAACAATCTGTTCGACAAGCACTATTACCAGAACATCACCAATTCGAGCGGCAATTACGCCGGGCAACTGGCGATCCAGAGCTATCTGCCGCGCGACTTCGCCCGCTATTTCGGGGTGCGTGCTTCCTATTCCTTCTGATCCTGTTGCGGCGGGGTTCGCTCCGCCGCAGCATTGCCTTGCAGGTCAGTTTTTGCGGAAGATCAGCGAGAGATTGTTGGCGGGCATTTCGATGGATCGCTCGAAGGTGAGGCCCTGGGCGTCGGCGCAGCCCACCACATCTTCCACCTCGCGCAATCCCCAGCGGGGATCACGGGCGCGCAGCTCGGCATCGAAGGCTGCATTGCCCGGTTCGAGTGGCCGCGCACCGCGCCGGTATGGGCCATAGAGATAGAGAACTCCGCCAGCGGGCAGAATACGCCCCGCGCCGCGCATCAGGCCTGCTGTGGCCTCCCATGGGCTGATATGGACCATGTTGATGCAGACAATCGCCGCTGCCTGATCGATGGGCCAAACCTCCCGAGCGGCATCCAGCTCTAGCGGCGCAAGAAGATTGGACAGGCCCTCGCTCCGCGCCCAGGCGGTGATGGATTGACGGGCCTCGGGCAGAGGATCGCTGGGTTGCCAGTGCAGATGCGGCAGGTGGCGGGCCATATGCACGCCATGCTCGCCCGTGCCGCTGGCGACTTCCAGCACCAGCCCGGAGGCAGGCAGAATGTCGCGCAGAATCTCCAGAATGGGCTCGCGATTGCGCAGGGCAGCCGGGGCGGAGCGGCGGCCATCCTCGATATCGGTCATGGCGTCAGCTCCTTTCGCATATCCTGTGCTGTCGGTTTTCCTGCCCGCTCCAAGGTATCCAGCGTGGCCAGCGCCATGGCGCGATAGGCGGGCGCCAGATCCGGGCAGCTCCGGTTGATCGCATCGAGATGACGGCGGATGGTCATACCGTCGCCGCGCAGCAGCGGGCCGGACAGCGCATCGAACCCATGCGCGAGGCTGTTCTCCAGCGCGGCGCGGACCAGCGGCGCCAGCAGCGCTGCGGGATCGTCGACTCCCGCCGCCTGCAGGGCCTGCAGCGATCCGGCCAGCAGCGTGACCAGATGATTGGCCCCGTGGCACAGCGCAGCGTGATAGAGCGCGCGATGCTCCTCGGCGATAAGGACGGGCGCCCCGCCCAGCAGGCGCACCAGCCTTGTGGCCCGTTCGCATGCCTCTTCGCCTACCCCGGTGATGGCGAAGCGGGCGCCGACCATGCGCTGGACTTCACCGGAGGGATCGCCAGTGAAGGTCATCGCCGGGTGGATCGCGGCAGTGATGGCGCCCCGCGCCGCCAGAGGCGCGAGGGGAGCCACGCCGCTGCCGCCGCTGACATGGGCCACCAGCGGAGCATGGGCGAAGGCGCCCGCATTGCCCAGATCGGCGACAATGCTCCCCAGCGCGTCATCGGTGACCGCGATCAGGATGATGTCGCTGGCCTCTACGAGCCGGGCCAAATCGCCAACAGCCTCCGCGCCCCCGATCCTTTCCAGAGCCACCTGAACGCTGCTTGCCGACCGCCCCCAGATCAGGGGCAGCGGGGCTGAATGAGGGCGCAGGGCCAGGGCAAGAGCTTGCGCCACGCGCCCTGTTCCAATGATGCCGATCCGGTGTTGGGTCATGGCCGCCTCTCTATCGGCAGACCCTGCGCTTGGCTACCGGGCGCAACTCAGGCCTTCATTCGTGCTTGGGATCGAAATCGGGCTTTTGGGCTGCGACATAGGCATCCCACTGCGCCTCATTGCGGAAATCGAGCCCCTTGTCCCATCCGGCGCCCATGTAATAGACGAAGGGCTGGCCCGGCTGAACGCGCAGCAGCACCAGATAATTGTCCGAATCCTCGCGGATCTCGGCGATCATGGCCGGGTCGACCATCAGCGCCACGGCCATCGCGCCCTTCATCGGATCTTCCGGCCCCCACCATGACAGCGTGCCGCGCGCCCGATCCGCATGCAGCGTGCCCTTGGCCTCGGAGGTCGGATGCTTGCCGATGCCGATGCCCACCAGCAAAGGCTCGGGCTTGTCGGAGCTGATGGTCGAGACCATGCGCGTGAAGTTGGTGCCAAGCGGCAAGCTGAAACGCCGCGTTTCCCAAACCTTGCGATCGACATCCACCGGCCAGGGTGCATAATTCACCTCGAAACGGGCGACATCGGGGCCATTCTTCAGGATCTTGTAGCCGCGATAATTGCGCGACACCCACAGCTTGTTGTCCTGCCAGATGCCCAGCCCGCCAGCCCCGCGAAAGGTGTTGACGTTGTAGAAGTCCAGACCTTCGCCATGATAGGCGTGCTGGTCGCCGGTGCGCAATTGCCGCTCCATAAAGGGCCAGCGGACATTCTTGCCCCAGGCGTCCATGCCCGAGGTGGAGGGCGGCTCGGCACTTTCCAGCGGTTGCCCATAGATGCGATGCGCGGTGCGGTCGTTCTCCCACAGAATGTCGCCATAGCGATAGGGAGCGAAACTGACCGTGGCGCGGGGCTGGCGCTCGGTCTCGGCGGGCGCCGTCAACGCGCCATGGATCGGGGGCATGGTGGTCGGCGGCATATCGTCCGGGGCCGCGCGGAGCGGCGCGCTCGTGACGGCCAGCGTGGATGTCAGCATGGCGAGCACCGGCCATGCCCGCTTCGAGATGATTGTCATGTTTCGCTTTCCTCACCCTTGTGCCCATCAGGCTAGCAGCGGGAAGATTGTATGACAACTATGTTGTTGCATGGCGAAATAGCACTGGCGGGACGGGCGGCGGATGGCTAGGATCGCGCCTATGAAAACCACCAAAGCGGTCTCCCTGGCTGACGAACTCGTGCGGCAACTCGAACGACAGATCGATTCCGGCGAATTGCCGCCCGGATCCCGTTTCCCCACGGAAAAGGCGATCACCGATTCCGCAGGTGTCAGCCGGACCGTGGTGCGCGAGGCCTTTGCCCGTCTGGCGGCGCGCGGGCTTCTTGAGTCGCGCCGGGGGTCCGGCGCCTATGTGCCTGCCGCCGCGCGCTACCGCGCCTTTCAGGTGACGCCTGAGGAGATGCAGGAGGTCGAGGATGTCATCAAGCTCCTCGAAATCCGCATGGCGCTGGAAACCGAGATGGCCGCTCTGGCAGCGGAACGGCGGACTGAGGCTGATATTGCCACCTTGCGCGAATGCCTCGATCGGATGGCCGAGGGAGGGGATGTCGAGGCCTCCGTCGATGCCGACGCGGCCTTCCATGCGGCCATCGCGCGGGCGACGCAGAACGATTATTACTCGCGCTTCATGGATTTTCTGGGCATCCGTCTGGTGCCCCGCCGCGCGGTCTATCTGCGCGATCAGTCCGATGTGGCGCATCGCTCCTATGCCAAGGCCATTCAGCGCGATCATGAGGGGATCTTCACCGCCATCGAGGCGGGTGACCCGGTTGCCGCGCGCCGCGCCGCGCGCCGCCATATGCAAAAGAGCCTGGAACGCCACCGCCGGATGAAGGACGAAGCGGAGGCCGGTCCACTGGATTGAACATCCTCCTGCAATAGTTGTCATACAACTGTTGCCTTGGCGATGAAAGAGCGATAGGCTCTCCCTCGAAAGAACGGCCAGCGCCTGTCGGCGCGCCAGGGCCGGCACAATCGAGAGGGAGCTGATGCCAAGGGCTCAAGAGGGCGCGCCGCAGCGCGCCACACCGCCGTTTGGCGGATATCGCTGGGTGATCTGCGCTCTGCTGTTCGCGGCGACGGCGATCAACTATATCGATCGCCAGATGATCGGCGTGCTCAAGCCGACCATGCAGGCCGAGCTGGGCTGGCGCGAAAGCCAGTATGCCGACATCGTCTTCTGGTTCCAATGCGCCTATGCCATCGGCTATCTGGCGCTGGGGCGGTTCATGGATGTGGCCGGGGCGCGCTTCGGCTATGCGATCACCTTCGCCTTCTGGACGCTGGCGCATATGGCGCATGGCTTGGTGCGCGGCGTCACGCAATTTGCTCTTGCCCGCTTCGCGCTGGGCATCGGCGAGTCGGGCAATTTTCCCGCGGGCCTGAAAGCCGTGACCGAATGGTTCCCCCAGCGTGAGCGCGCTCTGGCGGTTGGCATTTTCAACGCCGGGGCCAATGTCGGCGCGGTGCTGACGCCGCTGATCGTGCCAGCCATCACCCTCGCCTATGGCTGGCGGATGGCCTTTATCGCGACGGGGGCGCTCAGTCTGGTCTGGCTGGTGGCGTGGATCGCGATCTACCGCCAGCCCTCCCGCCATCCGCGCGTTGGCGCCGAGGAACTGGCGCTGATCGGTGAGGGGGCGGAGACTTCGGTTCCGGCAGGCTCCGGCGGTTCGTCATGGCGGCAATTGCTTGGTTTGCGTGAGACCTGGGCGCTGGTCATCGCCAAATTCATGACTGATCCGATCTGGTGGATGTATCTGTTCTGGCTGCCTGACTTTCTGGGCAAGCGCTATGGGCTGGATCTGGCCTCCTTCGGGCCGCCGCTGGTGGTGATCTACCTCATGTCGGATCTGGGCAGCGTGGCGGGGGGCTGGGCCAGCTCGCGCTTGCTGAAACGCGGCGCCACCCCCAATCGCGCCCGCAAGCTGGTGATGCTGGTCTGCGCCATTGCCGTCACGCCGGTGCTCTTCGTGCAATTTGTGGACCGCCTGTGGTCCGCCGTATTGCTGATCGGCATTGCCACCGCCGCCCATCAGGCCTTTTCCGCCAATCTGTTGACCTTGCCTTCCGATCTCTTTCCGCGCCGCGCCGTGGGATCGGTGATCGGCATTGCGGGCGCCGCAGGGGCGCTGGGCGGGATGGCGATGGCCAAATATGCCGGTTTTGTCCTTGATGCCCTCGGCAGTTACGCGCCCATCTTCGCGGTGGCCGGTTCCGCCTACATTCTCGCGCTGCTTGCGCTGCATTTGCTCAGCCCCCGGCTTGTGCCGGTCGAGGCATCCCGTCTGGAGGTACAGTCATGAGTTTGCGTCATCTCGCGCCCCTGCTGGCGCTCACGCTCTGGTCCGGCCCGGCGCAGGCCGCGCCTGCCCCGCAAGCCCCTCTGGCGGTGGCGGAGCGTCTGGCCGACTGGCAGCTTGCCCACCGCGACGACACCACGCTGGTCACCCGTTTCAGCGAGGAGACCCGCCGTCCCGCCTCCTGGCAGCAGGCCACTTTCTGGATCGGCATGACCATGCTGGCCGACCATCTGCCCGCCGACAAACATCTGGCCAAGGCGGTGCTGGCGATGGGCAAGGGCGAGGGCTGGCATCCCGGTCCGCGCCCCTATCATGCCGACGATCAGGCGATTGCGCAGGCCTATCTCTGGGCCGCGACCCACGGCGCCGGCGCCGAGGCGGTCGCGCCGACGCGGGCGCATCTCGACCATATTCTGGCTCAGCCGCCCAAGGTCGGGCTGGCTTTCTATGCGGGCGGCAAGGGGATCGAATGCGAAACGCGCTGGTGCTGGGCGGACGCGCTGTTCATGGCGCCCCCGGCCTGGATCGCGCTCTCCCGCCAGACGGGCGATGCGCGCTATCGCCGCCATGCGCTGGCCGAATATCGCCGCACGGTCGAGTTCCTCTATGATCCGGCCGAGCAGTTGCTCTACCGCGACAGCCGTTTCTTCGAGCGCCGCGATGAAGCCGGGCGCAAGGAGTTCTGGAGCAGGGGCAATGGCTGGGTCTTCGCCAGCCTGGCTCGGATCATCCCGATGCTGCCCGCCGGAGACCCCGACCGGACATGGATGGAGGGCCTGTTCCGCGCCATGGCCGAGCGGCTTGTCGCGTTGCAGAAAGCCGATGGCTATTGGGCGCCGTCCTTGTTGGCCACAGGGGACACGCCGCCCGAAACCAGCGGGACCGGCTTTTTCACCTATGGACTGGCCTGGGGCGTCAAGGCCGGGCTGCTGGACCGGGCCCATTACGCGCCCGCCGCGCAGCGTGGCTGGGCGGCCCTGACCCGCGCGATCCAGCCCGATGGGCGCCTCGGCTATGTGCAGCAGGTGAGCGACCGGCCCGAGCAGGTCGCGCCCTCTGACACCCAATATTACGGCACCGGCGCCTTTCTGATGGCTGCCGTCGCCATGGCCGATCTTGAGCGCTGACGTTCTTTCCGGAGATTTCCCCTATGTTCGCCAAGACCTATTACGCCACCCATCCCGACATGATGGACGGCGCCAGCAATGATGATCTGCGTGATCGCCACCTCGTGACGGATCTGTTCACGCCGGGCCGGATCGTGCTGAACTACTCGCATGGCGAGCGTTTTATCATCGGCGGCGCGGTGCCGGGGGCGACTCCGCTGGCGCTGCCGGTGCAGGATGAGCCTGCCTCGGCCAAGGGCCATCCCTTGCTGGAGCGGCGCGAACTGGGCGTCGTCAACATTGGCGCGCCGGGCGTGGTGACGGTGGATGGCGAGGCTGTCGCGCTCGATCGGTATGAGGCGCTCTATGTGCCGATGGGCGCGCGCGAGGTGCTGTTCCATGGCGAGGGCGCGCGTTTCTATCTGCTGAGCGTGCCTGCCCACAAGGCCTATGCCATGCGCAAGCTGACGCTGGAGGGGGCCAATCCGCTGGCACTCGGTACGCAGGCGACGGCGAATGAGCGTTCGGTCTATCAGTTGATCCTGCCCGGCCTGTGCGACAGCGCCTCACTGTGTCTTGGCCTGACCATTTTGAAACCGGGCAGCGTGTGGAACACCATGCCGCCGCATGTCCATGCCCGCCGCTCCGAGATCTACCTCTATTTCGACCTGCCCGAGGAGGGCCGCGTCTTCCATTATATGGGCGAGCCCGAGGCCCTGCGGCACATCGTGATGCGCAATGAGGAAGCGGTCATTTCGCCCCCCTGGTCGGTGCATATGGGGGCGGGCACGTCGGCTTACGCTTTCATCTGGGCGATGGCGGGCGAGAATCTGGATTATACCGACATGGGCATCTGCGACATTTGCCAGCTTCAGTAGAACGTCGCAGTCTTCTGTTTTCACGATGTTTTTTGCCGTGAAAATCCATATTGAAAAGTTATCATACAACTAGTTGTCATACACATTTCTCGCTGCTATATGACCAGTGTGACAGCGATGTCAGATTCTGAAGATGTCAGAATGCGAATTGCCCGCGGAGGCAATCGGGACAAGCCATAAGGCAGGGAGATCAGGGGATGTTGAAGAACAAGATGCATTTGCGCGCGGCGACCTGCGTGGCCGCTTTGCTGGCGGCCACGCCGGCGCTGGCTCAGGCCGGCGATCAGGGCTCGGCGCCAACGCCCGCAGCCGACAGCGCCGCGCCGGGGCTGGCCGACATCGTCGTGACGGCCAACCGCCGTTCGGAACGTCTGCAGGATGTGCCCATCTCGGTGACCGCCGTGACCAAGGATGTGCTGGAGCGCCAGAATGTCCGCGACATCTCCGACCTGACCAAGCTGGTGCCCGGCCTGACCATCAATTACGGATCGCAGCCGGGCAATTTCAGCATCAACATGCGCGGCATCGGCACGCTGTCGAACGGCATTGCGGTGGAATCCGATGTCGCCGTGGTGATCGACGACGTGCCGGTCGGCTTTCAGGCCGCCGCCTTCAAGGATCTGATCGATGTCGAGCGGATCGAGGCCCTGAAAGGCCCGCAAAGCACGCTGTTCGGCAAGAGCGCCATCGCCGGCGTGCTCAACGTCACCACGCAGGCGCCGACCAGCACATGGACGGGGCGCGCGACCGGTCTGGTCACCAATGACCGCGAATGGCGGCTGGGCGGCACGATCTCCGGCCCGATCACCGATACGCTCAAGATGCGCCTGACCGTGGCCCGCGATTCCTATGCAGGCAATGTTCGCAACATCACCAACGGCACATGGCTGAACGGCAGCAAGGGGCTGACGGTCACCGGCAAGCTGCAATGGGATCCCAGCGAAAAGATCACCGTCTCGCTCCAGCCGCGCTTCAACCAGACCGATGCGACCTGCTGCGTCAGCCCGATCAATTCACTGTCGCCCGGCCTGTTCTATCAGGGCATCAAGCAGTTACCCGAGTCGAGCGTGCTGGCGGGCATCCCGATCAACGATCCGGCCAACACGAAGGTGCGCAACGATTTCCGCTCGGGCGGGGATTCTTCGACCTATGGCGCGACGCTGCGGGCCAGCTACACGCCGGGCGACGGCCAACTGTTGCCGGGCGCCAGCCTGACCTACATCGGTTCTTTCGACCGTTATCAGATGCATGATTATCAGGATATCGACGGCACCGATGCGCCGTTCCTGCTCTATTTCCCGGTGGCAGCGCCTTCGGGCATCAACAGCGGCGCGCGGATCAACGGCCATTTCCATGCCCGCTCCATCACGCAGGAGTTGCGCCTGACGTCACCGGCCGGGCAGCATCTGCGTTACACCTTCGGCCTTTGGTATGCGCGCAATTCGCTCGACCGTCTGCTCGATCGCGGACCGGTGCTGCAATACATCAGATATCTGGCGACCAGCCACAATGAGAACTATTCCTTCTACACCGATCTGTCCTATGATCTGACGCGCAAGATCACGCTGAACGGCGGCTTCCGTCTCAACCGTCAGCATGTCGATTACACCTTTGACAATTACACCGCCGCGGTGCCCTTCCATCTTCAGGGCGGCAGTCTGGATGATGCGATCACCGGCAAGGTCGGCGCGCAATATCATCTGACGCGCGACAATATGCTCTATGCCACCTTCTCGACCGGCTACAAGGGGCAGGCCTATGATCTGGTCAGCACCTTCAATGCCGCTTTGGCCGCCAACGGTCCGGTCCGCCCCGAAACCGCCAAGAACTATGAGGTCGGTTTCAAGAGCAGCCTGTTCGATCACCGCCTGCTGTTCAACACCACGCTGTTCTGGACCGATTACAAGGGTTTCCAGACCTCGGTTCAGTCCTTCCTGCCCGATGGGACCTATCTCACCTTCCTCAATTCGATCGGCAAGCTGCGCACGCGCGGTGTCGAGGTCGATATGATGGCCAAGCCGACCAACCGCCTGAAACTGAACGCTTCGGGTGCCTTCGATGATGCCAAGATCATCGATTTCCCCTTCGGTCCCTGCTATGGCGGGCAGACGGCGGCGCAGGGCTGTGTGCCCGATCCGCGCGTGAGCGTGAACCCCGGCAACATCCAGAACCTGGGTGGCAAGCGGCTGAACAATGCGCCGCGGTTCAAGTTCAACCTGGGCAGCGAGTATGATTTCCCGCTGGGCAAGCCGGATCTGGGCGGGTTCATCACCTTCGCCTATCGCTGGCAGAGCCAGATCAACTTCTCGCTGAACCAGGACCCGGTGACGGTGCAGAAGCCCTATGGTGTCTTCGATGCCTCGATCGGCGGGACAGCCGGCGGCGGGCGTTACAAGCTGTCGGTCTTCGTCAACAATCTGTTCGACAAGCATTATGCCGTGGGCCTTGGCAACACGACTTCGGGCTTCAGCGCGCCCGGCGTGGTGGCGTCGGGCACCAACTGGCAGCCGGCGCGGGACTCCTTCCGCTATGTCGGCGTGCGGCTCGATATGGGGTTCTGACCTGAAGGCAGGGGGCACGCGCATGGTCGCGATGCCCCCTGATTGCCGGCGTCAGTTTCCGATGCGAGCTGCGATCAGAGCGTATTTTTGTGGTGAGGTGTCATGCATCGCGGTCTCGCGCGATGAGGGCGTGTCGTCAAATGGGATAGGCTCGGCAAACTGGCTGATCGTCAGGTCCCAGCGTGTGCCGTCGATCAGATTGTAGAAATGCGTTCCGCCGACGGTTTTCGTCGAAAGAATATCACCGCCGAAGTGGTCCTGAACGATCAGCGCGGTCACGCTGCAATGGTTCTTCGCCGGATTGTCGGAGGACCAGCTCTCGGGCGGACTGGCGGTTTCGGCGGACCAGGCTCCGCGAAGTGCCCGGTACAATTCGATCGGATTGCTGAAAAGCGGCTTGGACATGGCGCTTGTCTGGGCTCCGTTTCTGGGAGGGAAGCTGTCGCAGCTCCTGTGGCGGGCGGTTGTTACTGTGTCAATTGGCGCAGCATATCATCGCTGCGCGGCACTGCCTGTGGGTCGCAATCGGCAACCGACCTCATACCGTAACATTGATGCCCGATGGCGCGGGGCATGGACGTTTCAGGTGACGATCGCAGCCTCTGGCTCGCCACGTATATCGTGCCGCATGAGAGTGCGCTGCGGGACTGGCTGTCGCGTCTGGCGGGGATCGCGGCGGATCAGGTCGATGATCTGGTGCAGGAAACCTATGCCGTGCTGGCAACGCGCGCCGATGTTTCGGGCATCCAGAACCCCCGTGCCTATGCCTTTCAGGTGGCGCGTTCGATCCTGCTTCAGCAGCTTCGCCGGGCTCGCGTGGTGACGCTGGGCACGCTGGCCGATCTCGACCAGCTTGGCGAAGTCGCCGATCTGCCGACGCCCGAACAGCATGCCGTCGCCCGCGACGAATATGCCCGCGTGGTGCAGGCCATCGCGCAAATGCCCCCTCAGACGCGTCGCGCCTTTCAGTTGCGCCGCATCGACGGCCTGTCACAGCGCGAAATCGCCGCAGAGCTGGGCCTGTCGGAGAATACGGTCGAGAAACATATCATGCGCGGCATAAAAATGCTGATGGCGCAATTCGGACGTGGCGGAAAACCCCCTGCTGATGCATCTAACCCTCAGCAGAAAGGACAATTGCCCGATCATGACCGGCCGCGCGTGCGCGCAAACCATTGACGATGAAGCGGCGGCATGGACGGCGAGGATAGACCGTGGGCTCTCTGACAGCGATCAGGCCGAACTGGATGCATGGCTGGCGCAGGACAGTCGCCGGGTGGGCGCGCTGGCGCGTGCCCGCGCGATCTGGCTGCATGCCGAGCGGGCGGAGTCCCTCGCTCCGCTGATCACCGAGCCGGAGGTGGTGGAGACACCGCGTCACGGAGTGTCGCGCCGCCGGATGATGCTGGGCGGCGCGGGAGCGCTGGCTGCCGGACTGGTCGGTGTGGTGACCATGTCGCCCTGGCTGCGTCCTGCGCCTGCTCTGCGCAGCGGCATCGGGGAGATCCGGCGCATTCCTCTGGCGGACGGTTCGGTGGTCACACTCGACACCGACAGCGCGCTGGAAGTCGTCTACAGCACCACGACGCGCCTCGTCCGGCTGATTGCGGGCGGCGCCTATTTCGAGGTCGCGTCCTCATCCCGTCCCTTCATGGTCGAGGTCGGCGGCATCGTGCTGCGCGCGACGGCTGCGGCCTTTGCCGTGCAGGCGCTGCCCGACAGTCCGCTTTCCGTGCTGGTGGAGCGTGGGGCGGTGGCGATGGGGAAGGCGGGGCAGAGCGCGATTGTCGACCTTGCCGCCAGCACGCGGATCACGTTGGAGAAGGGCAGCGCGCTCACCGCTGCGAAGACGCACAAGCTCGCCTCCGGGGAGATGGATCGGGCGTTGGTCTGGCGCAACGGCATGCTCTCCTTCGAGGGTGAAACGCTGGAGCAGGCCGCCGCCACCTTCCGCCGCTATGGCCGCCCCTTTATCGAGATCACCGACCCCGCGCTGGCCCGGCGACCGATCACCGGCCTGTTCAGCGCCAACGATCCGGCAGGCTTTGCGCGCACCGCCGCGCTCAGCCTTGACGCGCGCGCCACGGTGGATGGCAATGTCGCGCGGTTGGTTCCGCTGAACGCGCGATAAAAAATCTGCCGGGCGGGTGGCGGAAGCTGCGCGCTACCGCATCTTGTTGATGAATGCTCCGGGGCAAACGGCACAATCAAAGGACAACAGATGCGATTTTTCCATCTCGGCACCACCGCATCGGTGGCTGCCCTCTGTTTCGCTGCGTCTCCGGCGCTGGCGCAGGTTCGCCATTTCGACCTGCCCGCGCAGCCTGCCGTGAAAGGCATTCCCGCCTTCGCGGGGCAGGCCGGGCTGCAGATCGTGGCACCGGCCGACAATCTGCGCGGCCGGGCCACCCATGCCGTGCATGGCGATCTGGAGGTGAACACCGCGCTCAACCAGTTGCTGGCGGGCACCGGCCTTGCGGTGGCTGGACGCAGCGGCAATGTGGTGAGCCTGCATGCCGCGCCCTCCGGCCCCAGCGATCCGGCGCCCGCAGCCGAGCCGGTCAATGATATCGTCGTCTACGGTCAGGGTGAGAGCCGCCAGCAGCAGACCGTCACCGCCAAGGCGCTCGAGATTCTGGCGCCCGCCAGCTCGCCGCTGAAAGCCATCGCGCGCCTGCCGGGCGTCGCCTTCCAGACCGCCGACCCTTTCGGAACCTATGAGCTGGGCACGCGCCTTTCGGTGCGCGGCTTCAACCAGAGCCAGATGGGCTATACGCTGGATGGCGTGCCGCTGGGCGACATGTTCTACAACACCTGGAACGGCCTGCACATCAGCCGCGCCATCGCCACCGAGAACATCGCAAGGATGGATTTTGCGCAGGGCGCGGGCGCGCTCAGCGTCGCCTCGTCGAGCAATCTGGGCGGCAGCATCCAGTTTTTCTCGCGCGATCCTTCCGAGAAAATGGGCGGCGAGATATCCGGCAGCTATGGCAGCTATGACACCGGCCATATCTTCGCGCGGCTCGACAGCGGGCGGCTTTCGACCAACACCCGCATCTCTGTTTCCGGCCAGTGGACCCAGGCGGGCAAATGGAAGGGCTGGGGCAACCAGAGCGAGGCCATGGTCAATGCCAAGGTCATTCAGGACATCGGCAAGGCCAAGCTGACCGGCTGGATCGACTATTCGATGCACAAGGAACGCAATTACGCCGACCTGTCGCCCGCGACGCTGAGCCGCATCGGTTATGATCTGGACTTCCTGCGCCCCGATTTCGACACGGCGGTGCTGCTCTCGCAGGTCAGCGCCAACCAGACGGCGGCCAAGGCGGGCAAGGCGCTGCCCTTTCCCACGGCGGGCACGGCTTTTCCCGCACCCTACACCAATGTGAACGACACCTATTATGACAGCGGCGGCATCCGTCGCGACCTGCTGGGCGCGCTCACGCTGGAAGTGCCGCTGACCGACTGGCTGCAGGCCAAGGCCACCTATTACCACCATGACGACAAGGGTTCGGGCGGCATCTACACGCCCGCCGTCTTCAGCCCCAGCGGCTTTCCGCTTTCGGTGCGCACCACCGAATATGGTGTGCATCGCAATGGCGGGCTGCTGGATTTCGTGGCCAAATTGGGCACGCAGAAGGTCAGCTTCGGCTATTGGCATGAGGACAATCGCGGCGTCACCAACCGCAATTACTATGCCGTCAGCCAGACCGACCGCCCGGATGTCACCTCCTTTCTGAGCAATCCGTTTCGCAGCGACTTTCTGACGCAGCTCTCGACCGTCACCGACCAGATCTACATCACCGACAAGGTGGGGCTGGGCAGCCATGTGACCGTCGATCTGGGCTTCAAGGGCGCGAACATTCGCAATGGCATCGTCACCACGGCGGGCACACCCTTCATCAACGCCACCATCGGCGCGAAGGACTGGTTCCAGCCGCAGCTTGGCGCAACATATCGCGTGGCGGGGCAAGAGTTCTTCGCCAATTACGCCGAGAATATGCGCGCCTATCAAAGCAGCTTCCGTGGGCCCTTCGGCACCACGCAGGCCGGTTTCGAGGCGATCAAGGACACGTTGAAGCCCGAAACCTCACGCACCATCGAGGGCGGCTGGCGCTTCAAGGCGGGCAAGCTGCGCGGCGACATCGCGCTCTATGACGTGAAGTTCAAGAACCGCCTGCTGGCCGCTTTCGCGCAGGCCAACATTCTGGGCAACCCCAGCGTGCTGCAGAATGTCGGCAGCGTCACCAGCCGGGGTGTCGAGGTGGGCGCCACCTGGACGATCACCCGGTCGCTGTCGCTGATCGCCTCCTACTCCTACAATGACAGCAAGTATGACGATGACACGGTGAACGGCGCCGCGCTGGTGCGCACCAAGGGCGTGCGCCCGGTCGACACCCCCGCCCATCTCGCCAAGGGTGAGGTCAATTATGACGACGGGCAGATCTTCGGCAACATCTCCGGGACTTACACTTCGCAGCGTAACGTCACCTATATCGGCGACGTGAAGGTTCCGGGCTACACCGTGGTCGATGCCTCGCTGGGCTATCGCTTCACGCAGGGGGCGCTCAAGGGCGTCGAGCTGCAGGTGAGCGCCACCAATCTGTTCAACAAGCGCTACATCGGCCCGCTGGGTTCGGGCCAGTTCTTCAACGATGCCACATCGCTGAACAACACGATGCAGACCGGTTCGCCGCAGGAGTTCTTCGGCACCGCCCGCTATCGTTTCTGACGACCCTTTCGGAGCCGCGCGTCGCAACGCGGCTCCGAAATCCCCTGACGTTCGTCGACAGGGCTTGGCCTTTCGTCGATGCTTCCGGCCCTTGGTGGAGGCCAGTGGGGGGCTTATCGAGGACCGCGCGCCTCCATCGCGGACCGCGCCTAGAACGGTGCTCAGCGGCACCGCAGCCATGGTGCCGCAGCAGGTGGGGCCTTCCCCCCGCCACAGGAGGAGCACCGATCATGTCCACCGCCTTTCTTCGCACGCTTGCCGTGCTCGGCCTGTCCTGCACGCTGGCAGCCACGCCCGCCTTCGCCGCATCGCCCGCATCCGAGGAGGCGCCGCAGCGCTTCGTGCATTACGGCGACCTCGATCTGACCACCCGCGCCGGGCAGGATGCGCTCCGCAGCCGGGTGATGCATGCCGTCAACGACCTGTGCGTCCGCCCCGATCCGGGCGATTTCGGGCCGATGCGCGAGATCTACAACAACTGCCGCAACACTGCGCTGATCAGCTCCAGAACGCAGGTGCATATGGCGCTGGCCCAGGCGCGCGGCGACAAGGCGCTGGCCAGCAATGAGAAAATGGCGCCCAAGGCACCGTGACACCGCCGCCCCCGCCCCCCACAGCCTCCGGGAGATGATCCCGGAGGCTGTTTTTGTCAGCCGCGCCCGACCAGCGCGCGGACATTGGCCAGATAGCTGCGGCCGATCCTTATCTCCGCGCCGTCGCTCAGCACGGCATGCCAGGTGCCGAGCCCGTCATGACGCAGCTTGGCGATCAGATCGCGCCGCACGATGGTCGAGCGGTGCAGGCGCAGAAAGCGCGCGGGATTGAGCCTTTGCTCCAGCACGCTGATCGTCTGATGCAGCAGGAAACTGCGCGTGCCGACATGCAGGCGCATATAGTCGCGCTCGGCCTCGATGCGGTCGATGTCCTGCGCGGCGATGCGGATGACCTCGGAGCGGTGAGGGACCCAGAACTCCTCGACCCATTCGGGCGTTTGCGCAGGCGCGGGATTGTGCGCGTGCAGGGTCTCGGCGATCCGGGCGATCGTTTTGGCGAGCTGATCGGGCGTCACGGGTTTCAGCAGATAGCCCACCGCCGCGACATCGAAGGCCGCCACGGCGAACTGGTCGAAAGCGGTGCAGAAGACGATGGCCGGTCGCGTCACCTTGCCTGACCCATGCCCTTCCAGAGCCCGCGCCACATCGAGCCCGTCCAGCCCCGGCATCGAGATATCGAGCAGCACGATCTCGGGCGAGAGCGCCTCGATCATCCGCAGCGCCGCCTCGCCGTCGGAGGCTGTGCCCACCAGTTGCACAGCGGGGATGGCGGCGCAGAGGATCTGCAACCGCTCGATGGCGAGGGGTTCGTCATCGACGATCAGGGTTCTTAAAGCCCGCTCAGCAACCATGGCGCACCAGCGGCAGGGTCAGGGTGACGGTAAATCCGCCCTTGGGCGCCGCCGTCCAATCACAGCTCGCCGAAGTGCCGAAGCGCGCGATCAGCCGGTCGCGGACATTGCGCAGGCCCAGACCGGTACCGCCTTCCTGTGCTTGCGGCGCCGGATCGCCGTCATCCGCGACGATGAGCGTGATCCTGTCACCTTCCTCGCGCGCGGCGATGCGGATCGTCACCGGGCGGCGCGAGCGCGACACCGCATATTTGACGGCATTTTCCACCAGCGGCTGCAGGATCAACCCCGGCACGCAAGCTGCGAGCAGCCCTTCGGGCACATCGATCTCGACCAGCAGCCTTTCTGGGAAGCGCACCAGTTCGATATCGAGATAGAGCCTTTGCAGCATGATCTCGTCGGACAGCGGCACATCCTCGGTCGGGTCGCCGGTCAGGCTGGTGCGGAAGAAGGTGGCCAGATTGATGATCATCTGCTCGGCTTCCTCGCGCTTGCCGGTCAGGATCAACGACGACAAGGCATTGAGCGTGTTGAACAGGAAATGCGGATTGACCTGATAGCGCAGCGCCTTGAGCTCGGCCGATTGCGCCGCCGCGCGCAGATCCGCCGCGCGCCGCTCCAGCGCGGCGGCCCGGACCGCATAGCTGAGCGCCAGATAGAGCGCGGCCCAGGCGATGAAGAAGAAATAGCCGTTGCCCGCCTGATCCGCGATCGACTGCAGCGGTGTCATGCTCTCTTCCATGCCCTTGTGCACCATGCCGACGCTGACATTGGGCATTCCCGGCGCCGGTGGAGGCGCGGGGGGAGCAGGCGGCGGTGGCGGCAAGGGTTGTTTCGGCGCGGGTGACCAGTGCCAGCTCATGGGCACGCCTTCACCGATATGGCTGAACATGTACCAGTTGAAGGAGGAGTAGAAGATCGCCGCCGGCACCGCGAGCAGCAGCGCCAGAATGAAGCTGCTGCGCAGTCTCCTCCCGGCGACGCGGCGCATCAGTAGGTAGAAGATCACGGTTACTCCGGCGCTGGCCAGCGAAACCACTGCGCGTTTGCCCAGCATGCCGGTCTGATCGTCCGGCCAGAGCGCCATCCAGCGCAGCGACCAGATGGTAAAATAGAAAGCCCAGAAACAGGCGATCGACATCAGGGCAAGGGAAGGGGCAAGCCGCGCGGCAGGTGGTTCGTCCGATGACATCCCTCCATCATAGAAGAGATCGCGCCAAACCGTAATGGGGCGCCATGTCGTTGGTCGAAACGTGTCAGCCGCCTGCCGAACGACGCGCTCTGCGGTTCAGCACGCGCAGCACGCTTGCGTGTCTGGCGTGGCCCAGCGACATGCGCGTCAACAGCAGGATCGCCACCGCGCTGCCCAGCACCGGCACGCCCAGTCCCATGATCTTCATGCCCATCACGACGGAAGGGGGCTGCGCCGCTCCGGCGACATAGCCCAGATGGCCCAGCGTCCAGCCGATCAGGCCGATGGAGGCTGCGCCGCTGGCCTTGATCATCACCAGCACGGCGGCGAAGGCGGCGGTCTCGCGGCGGGTGCCGTGGCGCATCTGGGCAAAGTCCACGGCATCGGCGACGATGCCCCAGGGCAGCATGAACACGCCGGCCAGCGCCAGCCCGATGAGCCCCGCTGCCGGGATCAGCCAGCCCGGTCCGACCATGGCGAAAAGGGCGATGCTCAGGATCGTCAGCGCATGGCTGAGCGCCAGCAGCGTGGTCTTCTCGGCATGGCGCACGCCCCAGGTCCACAGCAGCACGCCGGGCAATTGCCCCAGCGTGACGGCCAGCAGCAGCCGACTGGCCAGAGCAGGCTGATCATAGACATAGCTGGCGAGATAGAAGGTCATCCGCCCGAACATCGGCATGGCAAAGCCGGTGATCAGCGCGATGCAGGCGACGGCGAGGAACAGTGGATCGAAGCGGGGCAGCAGAGCCATGGCGTGGATGGCGGGTGCAGGCTCGCGCTCACTCCTGCGCCAGCGCATGGCGGAGATCCACAAGGCGAGGCAGGCCAGTGCGCCTCCTGCCGCGCCGATCAGCGCCAGCCGAAGGGGCTGCCCACGATGCGCGGCCTGCATGACGGCAGGCGCCAGCACCAGCGCCGTGGCCAGGCTGGCCAGCGTGCTGAAGAACAGGCGATAGCCCGATGCGCGCCCTCGCGCATGGCTGCCAGGCGCGACACGTGCGAGCAGGCTGTTATGCGGCACGTCGATGATGGCATAGGCACCGCGAAAGCCCAGCAGGATGGCGGCGATCAGTACGCCACTGTGCCAGTCCAGCGCTGGCAGGGCGAACAACAGGGCAAAGCCGGCCGAACAGGGCAGCGCTCCCCATGCGATGATCCGGCGATAGTCGAAGCCGTAAGGCTGCGCCCAACTGGCCAGCACGCCCGAACCGATGTCGAAGATGAGGTCGCCCAGCAGTACTGCCAGCATCAACTGCCCGACCGCCACGGGCGAGAGGCCCAGAATGTCGGTCAGCATGAACAGCAGGGTGACATCGACGCTGGACAGCAGCAGATTCTTGCCGAAATTCCCGGCGGAATAGGTGACGAGCGGCAGATCGCGGCGCCATGCGGGGGCCGGGGGTGATGTCGATGGCGTGGTCAAGGCGTCCTCCCCCCGAAGGATGTGCGAGGCGGCGCTTGTTCCAGATTTCATGGCCGATGCCAAGGCGTGGCGCTGTTCACGCCACGCCTCCCTGCGTCAGGGGTCGAGCGGGTCGAGCGGATCCACCCGCAGCGACTGGATCGCCGGTCGGAAGATCAGATCGTTGGGTGACAATCGCTTGCCCACCGTTCCCGGCAGATAGCCCAGTTCCTTGCGGTTGCGCGCGGCAAAGTCGGCGCTTTCGATCATCGCGCTCTGCTCCGGGTTGGTGACGATCAGCGTGTCCTTGTCCAGCGGAGCGCCCATCGCCACCAGACGGCGCGTGATGTTGCGCAGATTGGTGGTGGTGTGACGCGCATAGGGATCGATGACGATCGCCGCAGCGGGCACGTTGAACTGTTCGATCAGCGCTTTGCGCAGTTGCACCGCCTCGACGAAGCGGGTGCCGCGCGGATGGACATTGGCGCCGCTCACGATGATGAAGGGCGCGAGGCCATCGGCAAAACGCTGCGCCGCCATGCGCACATTGAGCTTGCTGCGCGCGCTGATCGGCACGCCCACCTCTTCGGGCCCCACGCCCGGAACGATGATCGCGCTGTAGCGATAGCGGGCCCATGGGGTGGTCTTCGCCAGCGCCAGAGCCTCGGCGTTGTATTTGGCATCCAGCGGCTCGAAAGCGGCGGGTTCGTCGCGGTCATTGGCGTCGAGCAGGGCGATGGCAACCGCGATGCTGGGGTCCAGCGCGGCGACCGGGTCCTGCATGCCGCCCTGCGCCAGTTCGGCGGCAAAGTGCAGGTTGGTGAGCGCGTTCTGCCCGCTCCCGGCGCCCTTCACCGGCCCGTCAATGGCGGGATAGCGTGCGGGCTGACCTTCACCATAGACGGCGATGATCGCATTGATGCCCACCAACTGCCGCCGGATATCGCCTTTGGCGCCGTCATCGGGGGCCTTGTAATGGGCGACAGCATGGTCCGCGATCTGGGCGATCTCGGCCTCCTGCCAGCGGGCGGCCTGCATCAGGCAGGCTGCGTCGTCCTTGCAGGCCTCGATCCGTGTCCGCCTTGCGGCCAGCATGCGTTGGGCCTGCGCGGGCAGTGCCTCGCGCTGGATAGCCTCCAGCGCGGGGAACATGGTGCCGGCCATGGCGTGCCAGTGGCTACTCGCAACCGGGGCGGAAAACCCCGGTTGCGCGACAAAAGCGGCGGTCAGCGCCGCGACTGTCAGACCCGCTCTCATCACCAGCTCTTGCTCAGGATGAAGCGGAAGTTGCGGCCGAAGAGCGGGCGGCCATAGATCGCATTGGCCGTGCCCTGACCCGACAGGATGTCGGTGCGGGTGTTGCCTTCGGTCAGGCCATGGGCGTTGGTGATGTTGTCGCCCACCGCCTGGAACTGCCATGTCCCGCGCGTGGCGGTCAGGCCCACGCCGAACATGCCATAGGCGGGCAGCGCCGTCTGGTTGAAGAAGTCGACATAGCGCTTGCTGGTGTAGCTGTAGGTGCCATAGACCTCGACATGGTTGCCGCCCATGTCAAAGGCATAGTTGGGGCGGATGTTGCCGAACAGCTTGGGCTCGCGGATGATCTGGCGGCCATTGACCTGCGAGGGATCGGCGCCACTGGTGTTGGTCAGGTTCTGATATTTGGGGCTCTGCACGGTCAGCGATCCGGCCACCGAGAGGCCGCCTGCGATATGCAGCGCGCCATCCATTTCCACGCCCTTGACCACCACGTCGCCGTAGAAGGGCACGCTCTGGTCGTTGCGTCCGGTGGTCGGGTTGAAGGCCACGAAGGAGGCGTTGTAGGGGTTGAACTTGGTGTAGAAGCCCGTGAGATAGAGGTAGGACCGGCCGAAGGAGGCCTTCAGACCCGCTTCGAACTGGTTGGCCTTGGTGGTCAGGATCACCGGATCGACCGAGGCCGCCACTGTCGCCGTGGGCGGAATTTCCAGATGCGAGGCGCGCACATAGCCGCCGAAGTTGCGGGTGATGTCGTAATTGGCGCCCACCGTCCAGTTGGTGATCTGGGGG
Organism: Novosphingobium sp.; assembly: GCF_039595395.1. NCBI lineage: Bacteria > Pseudomonadati > Pseudomonadota > Alphaproteobacteria > Sphingomonadales > Sphingomonadaceae > Novosphingobium > Novosphingobium sp. The sequence goes on from NZ_JBCNLP010000006.1 coordinate 749,130, forward strand.
CTCAGCTTGTGCGGCTGGATGCTGCCGTTGAAGCGGCGGGTGGCATCGTCGGCCAGCGTCGAGGCATTGCCCAGATTGGCGGTCGAGGTCAGCAGCGCATAGCCGTCGAAGGTGTAGCCCTCATGGCGGATACCGGCATCGACGCGCAGGCCCTTGGCGATGGTCCAGGTGTCGTTGGCGTAAACCGCATACATCTTGGCATCGACATTGCCCTGGCTCAGCGTGCTGGCATCGTTGAGCGCGCCATTGTCGGTGACATAGCCCAGCACGCTGTTGTTGGCCGAATAGGCGACCATATCCAGCGTGGCAGGCTTGCCCTTCACCTGCACCATATAGTTCTGGTAGACGCTGAACAGCGTCTCGCCATAGGCGCTGGCATAGAGGCCGACCTTGACGTCATGCGCGCCGATGCCGGTCTCGAACTTGTGCGTCAGGCTGAAATCGGCCTGGCCGGAGTAGAAGCTGGACTCGACGGCGCGATACTGGCCCTGCATCACCAGCCCGGAATCCGCGCCGGGGTTGTAGGCGGTCTGCCCGTTCGTTCCCGCTATAGCATAGCCGATGTGGTCGACACCCGCGCCAAAGGCGGTGCGCGCCGCGCCCAGATAGGAGTTGGCGAAAGTCGTGCCGTCGACCGGATTGGTGGTCGAGTAGAAGGCGTCGAAGCTCAGCTTGCCCTTGGTGAAACCGGCCTTGGCCGAAACGATCCAGCCGTTGAAGTCGCCGTCATACTGGATGCCCAGATTGCCGAACTGCATATGGCGGCCATTGCCCAGATCGCGATGCAGCGTTTCGCGCGCGCCACTGGCGTCGAGATAGCTGATGTTGACATTGCGCAGCGCGGGCGAGTTCATCGTGCCGCTGAAATAGTTGATGTAGGGGTTGAGGCTGGTGCCCGGATTGCGCGGATCGGCAATGGGGATCGGCAGATAGAAGACGTTGTGATCGTTCAGATAATTGGCCGTGATCTTGATCGAGCCATTGTCGAAATCATGCTTGATGTTGGCCCGGATCTGCCCGCCCTTGTCATTGGGGAAGCCATTGTCGCGATAGCCATCGTTGTAGCGGATGAAACCGCCGATGGCGTAATAGGTGCGGTCGCCCAGCTTGCCCGACTGCATCAGGTCGAGGCGATAAAGCCCGGTGGTGCCCAGCGTGAGCTGCGCCTTGCCCTTGGAGACCTCGCCGCCCGAAACGGTGATGTTGTTGACGATGGCCGCCGCCTGGCTGGCATAGATCGGCGCCGGGCCGCCGCGCACGGTTTCCATGCGCGCATCCATCAGATCATAGCGCTGAAGGTCGGCGGCGCGGAAGAAATAGCCGTCGCCCTCATGGAACAGCGGCAGGCCGTCCTGCTGGAAATAGGCATAGCCGCCATCGGTGGGGATGCCGCGCACGCGGGTGATGTTCTGCACCTCGCCGCCGGTGGGCTCGACCTGGATGCCGGGCAGCTTGCCCAGCAGATCGGCCATGCTGGCGGGCGCCAGCTTCTGGATTTCGGCCTGCGAGAGCGAGTTGACCGCATAGGACACGTCGAAGCGGCGCTCCGCGCGGGCCGAGCCGGTGACGACGATGTCGGCGGGCTGGTTGGCGGCGTCGGATGCCCCGGCCTCGCTCTGGGCGAAGGCAGTTGTGGCGGTCAGAGACAGCGCCAGACAGGCGCAACTGTGCAGTAAAGTGGTTCTGGTCATCAAAGGTACTCCCCCCTGTGGGCTACGCAATCGGAACTGGCATGACGCCGCGCTCTGCCTTGGCAGGCCGGTTATGCGACGGATTTCAGGCGCGCGTCGGCAGGCGCCGCTTTCGGATGAAGGCGTGCGTCCGGCAGATCAGCCCCGATGGATCATCGCGATGGGCGTGCTGTGGCATGGCATTGGCGTCTAGGTACGAAATCCGGCTCCCTACCGGTCTTGGCTCGTCTTTGTTCGGCACTGGTTTTGTCGGTCCAGTGTCGTGGACGGGGAGAAATATGTCAAGATCATTACAAGACGATGGGTGAATTGGTATTAAATAAAATCAAAATATACCGATATTACAAGTATATGAAATTTGCTCGAATGTTTTGAAATGGTATCTTTTGCGGATGATTGTCATATTTGCGCGCTTTTCACGGTCTCGCCCGCAAGGCTTGAGCGGCGTTTCGCCTGCCTTGTGGCGACCATGATCGGGCCTGTGAAAATTCCTCCGGTTGAGTCTGCTGCTCGCGGGCATATGAGCAGAAGCGGTGACAGATTTAATTATTATTTGAAAAATAAATCTCAAATGGCATTTCTGTGACAAAACTGCCAAACCGGGCACAACCACGGCTAAGGAATCCCATGAGCAAGCCCCAGTTGCTGAACCTGATGGATGAGGAAAAGCGCCTGCTGTGGCGGCTGCGCACGCATGGTGCTCAGGCGCGGTCCGATCTGGCGCAGGCGATGCAGGTCAGCAATGGCGCGATCACCAAACTGTCGCGCGGGCTGCTGACACTGGGGCTGATCGAGGAGGTGGAAGGCGCCATCCCGCAAGGGCGCGGCCGCCCGACTGTGCCCCTGCGCGTGTCCTCGGCAGGCGGCTATTCGGTGGGGGTGACGATGTACACCGGCATCATGGAGATCGCGCTGATCGATTATGCCGGGGGCGTTATCTCCATGACCACAGAGAAGATCGAGCCCGTCGATCCATGGCAGTTCGGACGGCTGATCGACCGGCGCATCCACGAACTGGCGGTGGAGCATCGCCTGCTCAGCAGCAGGCTCTATGGCGTGGGGCTCAGCGTACCGGGCCCGGCGCTGTCGCGCGACGGCAACCGCTGGAATGTGGTGCACAACTGGCCCGGCTGGCAGAATGTGCCGCTGCTCCAGATCATGGACGATACGCTGGGGCTGCCGGTGTGGATTGAGAACGATGCCGCCTCTGCCGCTCTGGCCGAATATTATCTGGGCGGGCTGATCGAGCGCTGCTCGACCGCGGTGGTGATCCTGCTGGGGCACGGTGTGGGGGCGGGCATCATCCATGAGGGCCGCCTGATGCGCGGCGAGATGGGCAGCGCGGGCGAGATCGGCATGTTCTATCCCAGCGGGCGCCCGCGCCCCACCACGCTCGATCTGCTCGACATGCTGCGCGCCGCGGGCTGCCCCGTGACCTCGCTGGCGGATTTCGATCTGGTGACCTCGGGCTATCAGGGCACCATCGACGCCTGGCTGGACCGGGCTTCGGCGCAATTGCTGCAGGCGATCAATTCGGCCATCGCCTGGTTCGATCCGGGCGCCTTGCGGCTGATCAGCCCTTTGCCGATGGCGCTGATGCAGCAACTGGCCGACCGGCTGAACAAGGGCCCGCTGGTCTGGGGCGACCATCGCGGCCATTGCGAGATCGCGGCCTGTCCCATCGAGGTCTCGAAGCTGGGACGGGCAGGACCGGCGCTGGGGGCTGCGCTGCTGCCGATCCATGCCTCGATCGCGCGCAATTAGAGGGGAAATGACGATGATGGAATGGAGTGATCTGCGGGTCTTTCTGGCCATCGCCCGCACCGGCACATTGGGCGCGGCGGCGCGCTCGCTCGGGCAGACGCAGCCGACCATGGGGCGCCGTTTGCGCGCGCTGGAGGAGGCGGTCGGCCATATCCTCTTCCAGCGCACCGCCGATGGTTTTGTCCTCACCGATGAGGGCAGCCTCGTGCTGGCCCATGCCGAAAGGATCGAGGAAGAGGCGCTGGCCTTCCAGCGCGAACTCAACGGCAGCGAGGGGCAGTTGGAGGGCATGCTGCGCCTGTCCTGCTCGGAATGGTTCGGAAGTTGTCTGCTCGCCCCGGTGCTGGCTGAGTTTGGGGCGCTGCATCCCGGCGTCTGCGTGGAACTGCTGACCGATGCGCGGCTCTACAGCCTGCCGCGCCGGGAGGCGGATATGGTGTTCCGCATCAAGCCTTTTGACGAGCCGGAGGTGATCTCGCGCCGCCTGCTGCATGTTCCTTACGCAGTTTACGCGCCGCTTGGCTTCGATGCATCAGCCATTGGGGAAGGGCAGGGAGCCCGTCTGGTTACGATGGACGTCGGGTTTGCCCAGATGCCCGATGCCGTTTGGCTGCGGCAAAGATTGCCCGAGGCCTGTGTGGCTTTTCGCAGCAACAACCGGCAGGTTCAGGCACGCCTCTGTGCTGATGGCGCTGGGCTTGCGGTTCTGCCTCGTCTGCTGGGGGATGTCATGCCCGGCATAGTCGCCGTTGATCTTGGCGAGGCACCGCCGGGGCGAGACACTTTCGTGGGCTATCATAGGGATATGCGGCGGTTGGCGAGAATGAGGGCATTGCTCGATCTGGTGGTGCAGCGACTGGGCTCAGGACCCATTGGTTGGCGGCCCGCGATGTGATTCAGGCTCCGGGAGGAGACTGGGCATGAGCGTTTGTCGCCGTATCTTCCCAAGAGTCACCGTAAGCCTCGGGTCGATGATCGGGGCTATGATGCCGAATGGTTCAGGGATGCACTGGACATAAAGCCCTGTATTCCGGGCCGCAAATCCCACACACTGCCGGTCAAAAATCCGCCCGGGCTGAGCCTGGCCTGTCTGAGGGCTGACTCCTCACCGCATGATCACTGGCGTCAAAGCCTGTCGGATGAGGGTGATTGGGCTGCTCTTTTGAGCACGATATTTGCGGCCGACCGGGAAGGGCGGCCCCTGACGGGTTTCCGTCAATCGACGCTGAACTGGTCGTGGCGCTATGCCCACCTGATGAGAGCCGTAACATCGGCCATGACAGGGGGATGCATGAAAACGCACTATCTCGCGAGTGTCGCTGCGATTGCGCTAACCGTATCGGCGGGACTTGGCCACGCCCAAACAGCTGACGGCACCCCGAGGCCGGCTGCAGAGGCCGCCTCATCCGAAAAGGTCGGCACGCAACCGGCTCCCTCGGCGCCCGTGTCGGGCGACATCATCGTGACAGCGCAGCGCCGGTCGGAATCCATGATGCGCGTGCCGATCGCCATCAGCGCCATCTCGCAGGATGATCTGGCCAAGCGCGGCATCACCAGCACCGCGCAATTGACCGGCACGATTCCCTCGCTGCAGGTCAACAGCCCCTATGGCGATTCCCAGCCGAATTTCACCATTCGCGGCATCGGCGTCGCCAATGAGCACAACCCCAATCAGGCCTCGCCGGTCGGCGTCTATTTCGACGATGCCTATATCGCGGCGCGCGCGGCGCACGGCTTGCAGCTCTATGATCTGGAACGGATCGAGGTGCTGCGCGGGCCGCAGGGCACGCTCTATGGCCGCAACACCACGGGCGGCACGATCAACTTCATCTCGCGGCGCCCCACCCTGTCGGGCACCAGCGGCGATGTGCAGGTCGGTTATGGCAATTACAACAATTTCACCGCTCAGGGTGCGCTCGACACCACGCTGGTCAAGGATGTCGTGGGTCTTCGCGTGTCGGCCAATTATGCGAAGGGCGATGGCTACATCAAGAACATCGCGCCTGGCCAGCCGGACCTCAATTCCACCAATTCGGTGGCGGCCCGCGCGATTCTGCGCATCAAGCCGGACGACAAGCTCGATATCACGCTCAAGGGCACCTATGGGCGTTCGAACCCGACGCAGGCGGCCATCTATGACCTCGGCACGGGGGCGAATGGCTTCAATCCCGTTCTGGGCACCAGCCGCGCCGCCAAGGGGCTGGGCTTTTTCGAGGTGGACAGTGCGCGTGTCGGTCGCAGCTTCATCGAGAGTTACGGCACCGAGCTGATCGTCAAATACAATCTGAACGAGGCCATCCAACTGACCTCGCTGACCTCCTACGATCACCTCAAGCAGGCCTTCTCCCAGGAAGGCACCGGGCTGGAATCGCCGGTCTTCACCCAGCCGCTCGATACGCTTTACGGCAATGTCTTCACCATGTTCAATCAGGAGCTGCGCGCCGCCTATTCCGACGACCGCACCAATGTGCAGGCGGGCCTCTATTATGGTTACGACAAGGATGCCTCGGACAGCTATTACTGGCTGTTCGATGGCGCCGCGATGATCCGTCAGAAATACGATCAGGTCCGGCGCTCCTATGCCGCCTTCACGCAGGCGGACCAGAAAATCGGCTCGCATCTCTCGGTCACGCTGGGGCTGCGCTACACGCATGATACGGGGCGCTATCAGAATTACGAAGCCTATCAGGTGCCGGCCTCGGCCTTCACGGGAACGCGCGACATCAGCGCCTTTTCACCCGCCAGTGGGACCTATTTCTTCGGCGGCTATGATGCGGCGAGCGGGCAACTCGTCTCCGGCCCCACGCTCAAGCTCGACAGCTCCGCGCTGACCGGGCGCGCGGCGATCAACTACACCTTCGATGACGGCAAGATGCTCTATGCCAGCTATGGACGTGGCTATCGCGCCGCGGCCTTCTGCGGTCAGTGCTTTTTCGGGCCCACCATCATCACGACCAAGCCTGAGCAGGTCGATGCCTATGAGATCGGCGCCAAGGGCCGCTTCTTCGATCGCATGCTGTCGCTCTCGCTGGCCGGTTTCATCATGAATTACCGCAACCAGCAGATCAATGAGACGATCGGCACCGAAACCCTGCTGCGCAATGTCGACAAGAGCCGCATCCAGGGTGTCGAGGCCGAAGCGACGCTCAGGCCCGCGAAGGATCTCAAGCTGAACCTGTCAGGCTCCTTCCTCGATGCGACCTATCAGGCGCTGCAGCTTTCGGGTGGCGATCTGAGCGGCCAGCGCCTGCCCTATGCGCCGCGCTGGTCGGCCAGCGGCTCGCTCGACTGGACGATGGCGCGGATCGGGGACGGAACCGTCACCCTGACCCCCTCCTTCGTCTACACCGGACTGGTCTATTTCACGCCTTACAACAATCTGGCCGGCAATGTGAACCTGCACCAGAATGCCAACACCAAGATCAATGCGCAGCTCAGCTACAACACCGCGCATTATGGCGTGCGGCTGTGGGTCAGCAATCTCACCAATGCCAAGACCTTTGCCGATGGCCTCGATGAGCGCGCCTCCTTCGGTTACGATTACCTGATCCAGACCGCCCCGCGCACCTTCGGCGCCAGCCTGTCCTATCATTTCTGACGGGCTTTTCGCGACGGGATGCCGTCGCCCATGCAACAGGAGAAACGAGAATGCGCTTCGAGGGAAAGGTCGTCATCGTCACCGGCGGCGGATCGGGCATTGGCGAGGCGGCGGTGCGCCGCTTCGCTCAGGAAGGCGCATCGGTGGTGGTAGCCGATATCCGGCGCCCGGCGATCGACCATATGCTGCGGGAGATCGGCGGTGACCGCCATCTGGGGATCGAGGTTGATGTGCTGGACGCTTCGGCCATCGACCGCATGATCGCGCAGGTCATGGCGCATTACGGCCGCCTCGATGTGCTGGTCAACAATGCGGGGATGGGGTCGCTGGGCCGCGTCACCGAGATCGATCTGGACCATTGGCGTCAGGTGATGGCGGTCGATGTGGAGTCGGTGTTCTGGGCCAGCAGGCAGGCGATCCCGCATCTGGCGCAGACCGGCGGTTCGATCGTCAATGTCGCCTCGGCCTCGGGCATGGCCGCCGATTACGGCTTTGCGGCTTACAATGCGGCCAAGGCGGCGGTGATCAATCTGACGCGCGCCATGGCCATCGATCATGCACCCGCGCTGCGCGTCAATGCGGTCAGCCCCGGCCTCACCGCGACACCGCTGGCGACGGGGCTGACCGGCAATCCCGCGATCATGGCCGCCTATGACGGCGCCTTGCCCATGCAGCGCCCGGCGCGGCCCGAGGAAGTGGCCTCGGCGATCGCCTTTCTGGCCTCAGGCGATGCGTCTTACATCAACGGCCACAATCTGGTGGTCGATGGCGGCATGACGGCGCACACCGGGCAGCCCAACTTCACCCGCCTGCTGGGCACCGCCAGCCATCTGGCCGATGCGCCGAGCGCCATTGCCCGTTAAGTCACGCCCGCCGCTTCAGATCGCGGCCATGGCCGCCACCAGAGCCGAACGGTTGTGGATCGAGAATTTGGCATAAATGCGCCGCAGATGGTTTTCGACCGTGTGCTCCGACAGGCCGACGATATAGGCGATCTCCTTGTTGAGCCGCCCCTCGCACACCAGCGAGGCGATCTCGCGCTCGCGCAGTGACAGAGCCTGGCGCGGATGGGCGGAGGCCGCCTGCGTGCGCTCGAAATAGCTGCTGCGAAAGGTGGACAGGCCATTGGCCTGATCCAGGATCTGGCGCAGCATCAGCCCGCTGGTCATATCCTGCAAGCGCCGCGCCAGCGTGTCGAGCCGCTTGACCGGCACGGCGGCGCCATGGCTGCCGTCGCGGCGGCGGTGAAAGCCGATCGTGGCATAGACACCGGGCAGCAGACGGCGAGTCGAGGCGCCGATCACATCGATGCCGTGATCGCGCATGAAAGGCCAATAACGCCCCCTCGCGAAATCCCCGCTCTGCACCCGCCGGTCGGCGGCCAGCAGCAGGCCGTCGTCATGCATCAGATCGGGCTGCTCCTTGATGCGCGGATCGGTGAAAGGGTCCTCGTGGAAGACCGTGTGGCGCTCATAGCGGTCCTGCACCACGTCAGAGATCTGATAATGAAAGAGATAGGACACGCGCGGCTTGCTTGAGACGCGGTCGCACAAAAAGATCGAGGCACTGTCCAGCCCGCAGCTTTCGACGATATGCCGCGTGAAGTCATACACGCTGTTGGTCATTCCGGGCATCTCATTCTCCTCGGGACGCCGCCCCGTTGTCCGGGGTCAGTCATCTGTCCTTGCCTGCGAGAGTAGCGCGATCAGGCCACTGCGTTCAAGGACGCTGGTGCTGCTTCTAGGCGTTTGATCGCGCCAGGGACATTACGGGTTTCCGTCAATCCCCTCAGACCGCATGCCGCGTTACGCTCGGCCCAACACAGAACGGGACGAGGACAGACGAATGGCAGAGGCAGATCGCAAACCGCGGATCGATGGCGGGGCGGCCGTGGCGCGCACGCTGGCCGCGGCGAAGGTTAAAACCATTTTCGCGCTGCATGGCGGCCATCTGGATGCGGCCTTCAAGGGCTTCCTCGATGAGGGCATCGAACTGGTCGATACACGCCATGAAGCCTGCGCGGGCCATGCCGCCGAAGGCTGGGCCCGGCTGACCGGCGACCTGGGCGTCTGCATGATCACGGCAGGGCCCGGCTTCACCAATGCGCTGACGTCCATGGCCAATGCCCGTCTCGATGGCGTGCCGGTGCTGTTTCTGGCCGGTGCGCCGCCGCTGCGCGAGGAGTCGCTCAATGTGCTGCAGGGCGGCGTCGACCAGATCGCCATGGCAGCGCCGGTGGTCAAGCTGGCCATCCGCATCACCGATCCGGACCGCATCCCCGACCAACTGGCCAATGCCATCACGGTCGCGCTGGGCGGGCGCCCCGGCCCGGTCTTCGTCGAGCTGCCCATCGATGTGATGGCGCGCCCTGCGCGCCTGCCGCTGGCCTTGCCGCTGCCGGTGCCGCCGCTCGCCACCGCGCCGCTGCCCGAGCATGTCAATCAGGTGCTGCGCCTGCTGGCCGAGGCGAAACGCCCCGTGGCCATTCTGGGCTCGCTGGCGCGTTATCAGGCGACTCAGGCGCAGGTCGCGGCTTTTTGCGACCGGCTGGGCATTCCGGTGGTGCAGTCCAGCCGCGCGATGGGCCTGCTCGCCCCCGACAATCCGGCCTATGCCCATGACCCCAGCGCCATTGCCATCGCCACCGCTCAGGGCGAGGCGCCCGATCTGATCCTGATGCTCGGTTCGCGCTTCGGCCTGTTCATGGCGGGGCGCACCCGCGCCTTCTTCCCCGAAGCGGCCAAGATCGTGCAGGTTCACGCCGATGCCGTGGAGTTCGGGCGTATCCATCAGCCCGCACTGGCCACCACCGCCAGCGTCGGCGCCTTTATGGATGCGGTGGCCGCGGCATGGCAGGGGGCGCCCGATCATTTCCACGGCTGGCGCAACACCATGAGGCAGGCGGCGCGGCAGGTCGGCGCGGAATTCACCGCCGAAACGCGCTCGGGCAGCATCAACCCCTATTTCGCCGCCAAGGCCGCCGTCGAAGGCGCGCCCGAAGGCACCAGCTTCGTGCTGGAGGGCGGCGAGGCCGGGCTGTGGGCGGCCTATCACGCACGGGTCAAGCATGCCGGGGGGGTGCTGACTTTCGGCCAGCTGGGCGCGTTGGGGCTGGGCTTCGGCTTTGCCATTGGCGCGGCCTATGCAAGGCCCGGCAAGCCGGTGGTGCAGATCACGGGCGATGGCGCGGTCGGCTTCCACCTTCAGGAGTTCGAAACGATGGTGCGCCAGAGGCTGCCGGTCGTCACGGTGGTGCTCAACAACAGCTGCTGGGGCCAGTCGCTGCACGGGCAGCAGATCCTCTATGGCGCGAATTACAGTTGCATCTCGCTGCTGGGCGACATCAAGTATCACGAAATCGCCAAGGGCTTCGGCTGCTATGGCGAGCGGGTGACCAAGGTCGAGGAGATCGGCCCGGCCATCGCGCGGGCCTTTGCCTCGGGCCTGCCGGGCTGCATCGATGTCACCGTCGATCCCGATGTGATGCTGCCGATGACGGCGGCGATGCTGGGCGAAGCCGCTGATGACGAGGTGATGGTGCCCTATTACGAGAACATCAAGCTATGAAGGCTGCGGTGCTTCTGAAAGGCCGCATCGCCATCGAGACCCTGCCCGAGCCCGAACCGCAGGCCGGGCAGGTGCTGGCGGCGCCTTTGGCCTGCGGCGTGTGCGGCAGCGATCTGCATGCCCGCGATCATGCGCCGCATCTGTGCGATCTGCTGCACCGCGCCGGTTTCAAGGGTTTTATGGACCCGGATCTGCCGGTGGTGATGGGGCATGAATATTGCGCCGAGCTGCTCGAACCTTCGGGTGATCTGCCGCGCGGGCAAAGGGTGGTGTGCCAGCCCTTTCTGGTCGATGATCGCGGGCTGGTGCTGGTGGGCTATTCGAACCGTTATCACGGCGCCTTTGCCGAACGCATGGTGCTGCCCCAGGACACATTGCTGGCGGTGCCCGATCACGTGCCGACCGACATTGCGGCGCTGACCGAACCGTTGGCGGTGGCGGTGCATGCCGTCAATCAGGCGGGGGTGGATGGCGATTGCGCCTTTGCCATTTATGGTTGTGGGCCGGTTGGGCTTTTCGTGATTGCCCGGTTGCGCGCGCTGGGGCTGGGGCCGATCCTGGCCATCGACCCGGTGCCTGCCCGCCGCGCCATGGCCGAGACGATGGGCGCCGATGCCGCGATCGCCCCCGATACCGAGGCAAGCGCGGCCTGGTGGCGGACGCAGAACCTGCATACCGGCCTGTCGGATACGATGGCGGCGGTCGGCGTGAGCAAACGCGCGGTGATCTTCGAATGCGTCGGCAAACCGGGCATGCTGACAGCGGTGGCGGAGGCCGCGCCCGTGGCGAGCACCATCGTGGTTGCCGGGGTCTGCATGGAAAGCGATGCCATCGAACCGGCCTTGCTGATCCAGAAGTCGCTCCAGCTCCGCTTCGTCTTTGCCTATTCCGCGCAGGAGTTTCGCGCCGCCTTCGACATGCTGGTGGCAGACCCCGCCCGTCTGGCCCCGATGGTGACGGGCAGCGTGCCGATTGCGGGCATCGACGCCGCCTTTGCCGCGCTGACCGCCAGCGGCGACCAGATCAAGATGATGGTCAAACCATCATGAACACCAGCCTGACACAGGAGAGTGATATGCGTGAGGCCCTGCAATTCTACGTGGATGGCCGCTGGGTCTCGCCGACCAGCGCGACTGTGATCGATGTGATCGACCCGGCCGATGCCGGGATCGCCGGACGGGTGGCGATTGGCAATGCGCAGGATGTCGACCATGCCGTGGCGGCGGCGCGCAAGGCCTTTGACAGCTTCTCGCGCAGCAGCGTGCAGGAGCGTCTGGACCTGCTCGACGCCATCATCGCGGCCTATCAGAAGCGGGCCGACGATATTGCCGCTGCCGTCACCGCTGAAATGGGCGCGCCGGCCTGGCTGGCTTCTGCGGCGCAGGTGCCGATCGGCCTGGCCCATCTGCAGACCGCGCGCCAGATCCTCGAACATTACGAATTCAGTGAAAAGCGCGGCGCCACCTTGCTGGCCAAAGAGCCGGTCGGTGTTTGCGCCTTCATCACGCCATGGAACTGGCCGCTCAACCAGATCGCCTGCAAGGTCGCCCCGGCGCTGGCGGTGGGATGCACCATGGTGCTCAAACCCTCAGAGGTCGCGCCTTTCAGCGGCCATATCTTTGCCGAAGTGATGCATGAGGCAGGGGTTCCGGCGGGCGTTTTCAACCTTGTGCATGGCGATGGCCCCGGCGTGGGCGCGGCGCTCAGCGCGCATCCCGATGTTGATATGGTCTCCTTCACCGGCTCGACCCGCGCCGGTGTCGAGGTGGCCCGCGCGGCCGCCCCCACCGTCAAGCGCGTGCATCAGGAGCTGGGCGGGAAATCGGCCAACATCGTGCTGCCCTCCGCCGATCTTGAGGCCGCCGTGGCGCAGGGTGTGGCGGCGATGATGGTCAATTCGGGCCAGTCCTGCAATGCCCCCTCGCGCATGATGGTGGCCGCCGGGGATATGGCGCGGGCCAAGACCATCGCCGCCGCCGCCGCCGCCGAGCAGACCGTGGGCCAGCCTGCCAGCAATGCGAAGCTGGGACCGGTGGTCAGCCAGGCGCAGTGGGACAAGGTGCAGCATCTGATCCAGACCGGGATCGATGAAGGCGCGACGCTGGTCGCCGGAGGCACAGGACTGCCCGATGGGCTGGATGCGGGCTATTACGTCAAGCCCACGGTGTTTGCCGATGTGACCAATGATATGATCATCGCGCGGGAGGAAATCTTCGGCCCGGTGCTGACCATTCTGGCCTATCAGGATGTCGAGCAGGCCATCGTGATGGCCAATGACACGCCTTACGGGCTTGCCGCCTATGTGCAGGGCGCCGCTCAGGAGGCAGGCGAGGTGGCGGGGCGGCTGCGCGCGGGGCAGGTCTATCTCAACTACCCCGATCTGGACATGACCGCGCCCTTTGGCGGCTACAAGCAATCGGGCAACGGCAGGGAATGGGGCGCGCATGCCTTTGGTGAGTTCCTCGAGGTCAAGGCGGTGATGGGCTATGCGTCCGCCGGAGCCTGAGCCCATGCTGACAGACCTTCTGGCCAAGGCGGTGGGCGCCGATCCCGATGCCCCCGCCCTTTTGTACCGTGACGACAGCATCTCCTTTGCCGCGCTCGACCGCCGCAGTGCCGGTTTCGCGGGCGCTCTGGCGGCGGCGGGGCTGAGGGCGGGGGACCGGATGTTCCTGTGCCTCCAGAATGTGCCCGAGTTCGTGATCGCGCTGCTGGGCGCGGCGCGGGCCGGGGTGATCACCGTTCCGCTCAACCCCATGTACCGCCTGCCGGAGATCGAGAAGCTGGCCGCCGATTGCAGCCCGCGCGCCATCGTCTGCGAGATGGACCATGCCGAGACGGTGCTGGGGGCGGCGCTGCCCGGCGTTCATCGCTTTACGGTGGGGGAAGGCGGTACGTTCGGGGTTGCGCAGGCGGGGCCTCCCGGTCTCGACACGCCATGCGATCTCCTGATGATCGTCTACACATCGGGCACGACGGGCAGGCCCAAGGGGGCGGTGGTGAGCCATGCAAATCTGCTGGCGGGCGCGCAGACCTATTGCGAGACGGCCCGGCTGCAACCGGGCGTCCCCATTCTGGCGGCAGCGCCGCTGTTCCATGTCACGGGGCTGAGCGGGCATATCGGGGCGGCACTGGCGGCGCGGGCGCCGCTGGTGCTGTGCCACAGATTTCAGGCGGACACGGTTCTGGATGCCATTGAACGCCATCGACCGGCCTTTACGGTGGCGGCGATCACCGCGCTGGCGGCGCTGATCGATTCACCCCGCTTCTCCAGCGAGCGCGTCGCCAGCCTGACGACGATCTTTTCAGGCGGCGCGCCGATCGCCCCGGCCATGCGCGACAGAGTGCTGGCCGCGACGGGGGTGACCCTCCGCAATGCTTACGGCCTGACCGAAACGGTGGCGCCCGTGATCATCGCCCCCGCAGCGCCGCTGGCGCCCTGCGATCCGGCCACGGGCGCGCTGTCGGCGGGAAAGCCGGTCCCGCGCGCCAGCGTGCGGATCGTGAGCGAAGACGGCAAGGACTGCCTGCCGGGTGAGGCCGGGGAGATCGTGATCAAAGGCCCCAGCGTCGTTGCGCAATATTGGCGCGCGCCGGAAGAGACAGCCGCCGCCATGCGTGCCGAGGGCTTTCGCAGCGGCGATGTGGGGGTGATCGATGAGGCGGGGTGGCTTTATCTGGTCGACCGCAAGAAGGACATGATCGTCGCCTCGGGCTTCAAGGTGTGGCCGCGCGAGGTCGAGGATGTGCTCTACAGCCACCCGGCCGTGCGCGAGGCGGCGGTCGTGGGCATCCCTGACGCCTATCGCGGCGAGACGGTCAAGGCGGTGGTCAGCCTGCATCCCGAGGCCATGCTGGAACCGACCGAATGGACATCGGAGCTGGTCGCCTTTTGCCGCAGCAGGATGGCGGCCTACAAGGTGCCGCGCCATGTTGAGATTCGTGCCGACCTCCCCAAAACCGCGACAGGCAAGATTCTGCGGCGCGAGATCACGTGAACATCATGCCTGATCCGGGACCGGACAGGGGCAATGATCGCCCTAAAGGCTGCGGGCGATCAGCAGTTTCATGATCTCGTTGGTGCCGCCATAGATGCGGGTGACGCGGGCATCGCGATAAGCCTGGGCAATGGGATATTCGTTCATATAGCCATAGCCGCCGAAGAGTTGCAGGCAGCGGTCGGCGATCTTGCCATGCAGCTCGGTCAGCCAGTATTTCGCCATGGAAGCGGCGGTGTTGTCCAGCCGCCCCGCCAGATGCTCGGCCACGCAATGGTTGACGAAGGCCTTGCCGACGCAGGCCTCGGTCTTCATCTCGGCCAGGGCGAATTGGGTGGTCTGGAAATCGAGGATCGCCTGACCGAAAGCCTTGCGCTCCTTCACATAGTCCAGCGTGATGCCCAGAATATGCTCGATGGCGGCCATGGATTGCACGGCCAGGATCAGGCGTTCCTGAGGCAGCTTCTCCATCAACTGGTAAAAGCCGCGCCCCTCCTCCTCGCCCAGCAGGCAGTCGAGGGGAACGCGCATATCCTCGAAGAACAGTTCGGAGGTGTCGGACGCCGAACGGCCGATCTTGTCGAGATTGCGCCCGCGCGCGAAACCCGGCGTGCCCCGCGCATCGACCACCAGAATGGAGATGCCGCGCGCCCCGGCCGCGGGATCGGTCCGGGCCACGACCAGCACCACATCGGCGTTCTGGCCATTGGTGATGAAGGTCTTGGCGCCGTTGACGATATAGCTGTCGCCCTCGCGCCGGGCCGTGGTCCTGATGCCCTGAAGATCGGAGCCCGCGCCCGGTTCGGTCATGGCGATGGCGCCAATGGCCGCGCCGCTGGCCATGGCGGGAAGCCAGTGCTGTTTCAGCGCCTGCGAGCCATAGGCCTCAAGATAGGGGGCGACGATGGCATTGTGCAGCGTGACGTCCCAGCCTTCGAAACCGCGCCGCCCCAGTTCCTCGATCAGCACGACCTCATGGCGGAAGTCCCCCCCGGCGCCGCCATGGGTTTCTGCCGTGCAAAGACCCAACAGGCCCTGACGGCCCGCCTGCTCCCAGAAGCCGCGCGCAACGATGCCCGCCTTGCGAAAGCCGTCGATCACCTCGGGAGTCGCGTATTTGTCGAGGAAACGGCCCACACTGTCGCGAAAACTGGCGATATCCTCATCCTGCATCGGCAGGGCATCGGGAAAATCGAGACGGTGCATGGGTATCATCCTCTGGCGTTTCTGGGCGCGCCGGACATGGGGCTCGGCGGAGCTAGCGCCCTTTCCATTCGGGCTTGCGTTTCTGGGTAAAGGCCAACGGGCCCTCGATGGCATCCTCGGAGGCCAGCAGGGTCTGCATGGCGGGAAAATCCCACTGCGCCGCCATCGCCTCGGCAACCGGCATGGACAGTGATCGCAGCACCGACTCCTTGGTCGCCCGCACCGACAGCGGTCCGCCTTCCAGCAGTTGCGCCGCCCATGCCCGCGCCGTGGTCAGCACATCGCCCTCGGCGACCTCATTGACGAAACCCAGCGCCGCGCCCTCGGCAGCGGAAACGCGCCGCCCGGTCAGCAGCATGCCCATCGCCTGTTTCAGCCCGATCTGCTGGGGCAGGCGCTGCAACCCGCCCGCCAAAGCGGCCAGCCCCACGCGCACCTCGGGAAGGGCGAAACTCGCCTTGCTGCCGGCCACCAGCAGATCGCAGGCCAGCGCCAGTTCGAACCCTCCGCCCATCGCAACGCCATTGACCGCGGCAATCACCGGCTTGGGGCAATCGAAGCGGCCGGTCAGCCCGCCAAAGCCCTTGGGGGGCGTGGTCAGCCCGCCGCCGGCGGCCTGCTGCTTCAGATCATGCCCGGCGCAGAAGGCCTTGTCTCCGGCACCGGTCAGAATGGCGACCCATTGGCTGTCATCCTCGGCGAAAGCGTCGAAAATCGCTTCCAGTTCGATATGCGCCTGCGCGTTGAGCGCATTATGCGCCTCGGGCCGGTTGATTGTGACGATGGTCAGCGGCCCTTCGCGCTCGACCGTTGCATAGGTCCAACTCATGGTGCTTGCCTTCATTTCGCGGCCATGCGGATGGCGCCATCCAGCCGGATGACCTCGCCGTTGAGCATTGGATTGGCGATGATCGCCTCGGCCAGTCTGGCAAATTCGGCGGGCTGGCCAAGGCGGCTGGGGAAGGGCATCTGACGGCCCAGCGAGTCCAGCACATCTTCGGGCAGAACGCTGAGCACCGGGGTCCAGAAGATGCCTGGCGCTATGGTGTTGACGCGGATGCCATAGCGGGCGAATTCCCGCGCGATGGGCAGCGCCATGCTGACGATCCCGCCCTTGGAGGCGGCATAGGCGGGCTGGCCGATCTGCCCGTCGAAGGCCGCGACGCTGGCGGTGTTGATGATGATGCCGCGCTCGCCATCCGCATTCAGCGGATCGGCATCATGGATCGCCCCGGCAAATTGCGAGAGGACATTGAACGATCCGATCAGGTTGATGGTGATGATCCTCGCGAAATCGGACAGCGGCAGCACTGTGCCCTCGCGGCTGATGACCTTGCCCGGCGGGCCGATCCCGGCGCAATTGACCAGAATGCGCGCCTTGCCATGCAGGCCTTCCGCCTCGCGCAGGGCATGGCCTACCGCTTCTTCGTCGGTGACATTGACGGAGGCGAAGTGGCCGCCCAGCTCGCGCGCCTTGGCCACGCCCAGCTCGGCGTTGAGATCGAAGATCGTCACCTTCGCGCCGCGCGCCGCCAGCATCTCGGCGGTGGCCGCGCCAAGCCCCGAAGCACCGCCGGTGACGATGGCCGCCAGCCCTTGAATATCCATGAGTTTCGTTCCTTTGCTTACGGGATCAGCACCGCTTTCACGCAATCCCCGCGATGCTGCGCGGCGACGGCTTCGTTGATCGCGGCCAGAGGGAAGCGGCGGATCAGCCGGTCGAAGGGGAAGTGCCCGGCGCGGTAGAGCGCGACCAGTTCGGGAATGAAGCTCTGCAGATCGCTGTCGCCCTCGACAATGCCGATGATGCGGTGACCATGGGTGATGAGCCCGGCCAGATTGATGCTCAGCGCACTGTCGGCGCGCGGCGGCACGCCGACCAGCCCCAGAATTCCGTGGCTTGACAGGCTGGCCAGAGCGGCTTCCACCACCTCGACGCGGCCGCTGCTCTCCAGCGCGGCATCCACACCATCGGGCAGGATCGCACGGATGGCGGCGGCGATGTCGGAGCCTGCGGGATCGATCACATCGGTGGCGCCCAGCTCCAGCGCCAGAGCGCGCCGCGCGGGGAGAGGCTCGATCAGGATGATGCGGCTGCAACCGCGATATTTCGCCGCCATCACTCCGGCCAGCCCGACTGGCCCGCCGCCGAACACCGCGATGGTGCTGCCCGCCCGGCAGTCCATCGAGCGCAGCACCGCCCCCGCGCCGGTCTGCAAGCCGCAGCCCAGCGGGCCGAGAAGGACCAGATCATCCCCTGCTTCCACCTTCACCACATTGCGGCGGTCGGCGATGGCATGGCTGGCGAAGGAGGACTGGCCGAAGAAGGCTCCCGCAACCGGCGCTGCGCCGTCATGCAGCGGGCTGGTGCCGTCGGGGCGGGCTCCGGCATAGTTGCGCGGCACGAACTTGCGGCAATAGGAGGGCAGATGGTCCGTGCAGCGCGGACAGGCGCCGCAACTGGCAAAGCCCAGCACCACCGTGTCGCCGGGAGCGATGTCGGTGACATGCTCGCCCACCGCTTCCACCACGCCCGCGCCTTCATGGCCCAGCACGGCGGGCAGTGGGAAGGGGATGAACTGGTCGCGGAAGACCAGATCGGTGTGGCACAGGCCCACCCCCGCGATGCGCACCAGCACCTCATGCGGGCCGGGGGCGTCGAGGTTCAGCGGGCAGATGGTGAAATCGCTGTGAGGGGCCGTGGCGACGGCGGCGGTGATCTGCACTGTATTTTCCTTCAGCCTGCGGTGTAGCCGCCATCGACGACATGTTCGGCGCCGGTGACGAAGCGGGACTCGTCGCCGGCGAGGAAGGCGACCAGCGGAGCGACATCCATCGCCTGCCCCAGCCGCCCCATCGGGATCATCGCCGACCATGCTTCCAGCAACACCTCGGGCGGGATGGGCACGCCCTTGTCATCCACGGGCGGCTCCCAACTGGCGCCAAGATTGGTCTGCACGGGGCCGGGCAGCACGCAGTTCACCCGCACGCCGGTCTTGGCCCATTCCAGCGCGGCGGCGCGGGAAAGGGCGCGCACCGCGCCTTTCGAGGCGCTGTAGGCCGCGAAGGCCGCGCCCGCCACCATGCCATAGACCGAAGAGATGTTGATGATCGAGGCCCCCGCAGCGCCCTTGGCGATGGTGTCCTGCATCAGGGGGAAGGCGGTCTGCATGCCGATGAATACGCTTTCCACATTGATGCTGTATTGCCGTCGCAGATGGTCGAGCGGGGCCTGGGCAAAAGGCGCGGTCATCATCACGCCCGCATTGTTGACCAGCACATCCAGCCTGCCGAAGCGCCCGGTGATGGCCCTGGCACCGGCCTCCCAGCTTTCGGGCGAGGTGACATTATGATCCAGCACCAGAGGATCGCCAGCGATCAGGGCGGCTGTTTCCCGAGCGCCCTTGCTGTCGATATCGCCGATCACCACGGAGGCGCCCCGTTCCGCCAGCGTCTGGGCGATGGCGCGTCCGATGCCTGATCCCCCGCCGGTTACCCATGCCACCTTGCCGGAAAGCTGCGTTGCGCCGCTCATGATACGTCTCCCATATAGGCCAGTGGGTGGCGCGCCTGCGCCAGTTGGGGCAACCAGTGCCAGGCCCGGTCGCAATAGACTTCGAAAGCCGCGGAGAAGCGGTCGGGCTCGTCCAGCGTGCCCGCCTTGATAAAGCTGATCCCCGGCGCGGCATCGGCGCGCGAGCGGATGGGGGACCCGCAAGCGCCGCAGAACAGGCGGTGCACCACCTGTCCGCTGTCGCCCTGATCGGTGTATTCGCGCGTCTCGCCCTGCTGGGTATAGGCGGCATCCGTCACGCCCCAGACCACCGAGAAGGGCGCGCCAGACTGCTTCTGGCAATGGCGGCAATGGCAGATGCCGACCATCAGCGGGTCGCCCGCAACGGTGTAGTGAACCTGCCCGCAGAGGCAGGCGCCCTTGTGTGTTTCGCTCATCACCTTGTCCTAGATTGCCATGACCACGCTTTTGGGTTCCAGATAGGCGTCCAGCGCCTCGATGCCGTTTTCGCGGCCCAGACCGGAGCTTTTCATGCCGCCGAAGGGGAAGGCGGGGTCAGCCAGCATGATGCAGTTGGTGAAGACCGTGCCTGCCTCCAGCCTTGCGGCGGTGTGATGGGCCAGGGCCAGATCGCGGGTCCAGAGATGGGCGGCCAGGCCATAGGGGCTGTCATTGGCCAGCGCGATCGCCTCCTCCACCTCGTCGAAAGGGGTGACGGCCAGCACCGGGCCGAAGACCTCCTCGCGGGCGATTTCGGCGTCGGGGGGCACATCGCGCAGGATGGTCGGGGCGAAGTAATGGCCGGTTTCGGGCATGCCCCTACCGGGGCCGACAGCGGCGATGCCCGAGGCCCGCGCGCGCTCGACCAGAGTGGAGACGCGCTCATGCTGGCGTGCGCTGATCAGGGGGCCAAGCTGGCTCTGGCGGTCGGCGCTGGGGCCCAGATGCTGGCTGGCGGCGACCTGTGCCAGCCCGTCGAGCACCTCTTCATAGATCGAGCGATGCACATAGGCGCGCGTCCCGGCATAGCAGACCTGCCCCGAGTTGAAGAAACAGCCCATCGCTGCCTGCGGAATGGCCGTCTTCAGATCGGCATCCGCGCAAAGGATCGAGGGCGATTTTCCGCCCAGCTCCAGCGTGACGCGCTTGAAATCGGGAATGCTGGCAGCGAGGATCGCCCGCCCTGTCAGGGTGGAGCCGGTGAAAGCAACCTTGGCCACGCCCTGATGCCCGGCCAGCGCCGCCCCGGTGCCGCCATCGCCGGTGAGCACGGTGAAAACCCCCGGCGGGAAACCCACCTGCCGCGCCAATTCGGTCAGCCGCAGCGCCGAGAGAGGCGTTTCCGCCGCCGGTTTCAGGATCAGCGTGCAGCCCGCCGCCAAGGCAGGCGCAATCTTCCACATGGCCAGCACCAACGGGAAATTCCACGGGGTGATGGCCGTGACCACGCCCACCGGCTCACGCCGCGTATAGACATGGTAAGCGCCCGGTGTGGCCGAGAGTGTGCCCGCCCGCCCGGCGATCTTGCCCGGCCAACCGGCATAGGAGCGCAGCCAGGCAATCGCGGCGGGAATGTCCACGGTTTCCGCGATGGCGAGAGGCTTGCCGGTGTCCAGCGCCTCCAGCGCGGCGAGGCGGGGCAGGTCGGCCTCCATCGCATCGGCCAGACGATGCAGCAGGCGTTCGCGCGCCAGAGGGGCCAGATCGCGCCATGCCGGATCGCGCAGCGCCCGTTTTGCCGCCTCCACCGCGGCATCGACCGCCGTAGCGCCTGCCACGGGCACCTCGGCGAAGGACTCCCCCAGACAGGGGTCTTCCAGCGCATAGGCGCCCTCGCCGGGCAGGATGTCATCGCCGCTGCGCAGGCGCAGGTCGGGCAAGGGAAGATCGGCAAAACCGGGCTGCATGGGGATCAGATCCTGACGCGTTTGCGAAAATCGCTGGGCGCCACGCCGGAAAAATGGCGGAAGGCGCGGGTGAAATGGCTCTGGCTGGTAAAGCCCAGACTTTCGGCGATAAAGGCGATGGACAGGTCGGTCTGGTGCAGCATTTGCTGCGCCTTATCGAGCCGCGTCTTCATCACATATTGGTGCGGCGAGAGGCCCGTCGCCTTGCGGAACACGCGGCAGAAATGCGAGGGCGTCAGCCCCGCCACCGCCGACATTTCCTCCAGCGAATGCTGCGCCTCCGGGTTCTGCAGGATGGTGTTCATCACATGGTGGATGCGATAGGCGGAAAAGGCAGAGGTCGGGATTTCCGAGGCCGAGACCGAATTGGCGCCGCGCAGGATGTGCGCCTTCAGGGCATTGACCAGAGCGCCGATATAGACCTCGCGTTCGGTGCTGGGCGGGGCGTAGAGTTCGCTCAGCACCTGCCGCGTCAGCGCCGCGCCCAGCGGGTCGAAGAAGGCAAAGCGCATCTGGCGAAACTGGTCGGCGGCGGGGGCCTTGCTCAACTGGTCGGAGGAGACCGACAGCGTCACCACATCCAGCTCTCCATCGATCAGCCAGCCCGTCTGCTGGCCCGCCGGAACGATGGTAGCGCAGCCCGGCATCGAAACGCTTTCGCTCCAGCCGCCGTTCAGCCAGGTGCGGTTGTGCTGCTGCCCGGCGATATGCATGGTATAGAGCGGCTCGGGCAGGGCGGGCACATCGTAGGAGCCGATGAACTGGCGCCAGCGCGACAATTGCCAGCCATCCGTCTTTGACCCCAACTGCATATCCGGGCCGCGCCCGATGGCGTCGGAGATGATCGCCTCATTCGTGCCGGCCGGATGGTATCGTGCATCTGCGTGCATCTGTTCTCTCCCGTCAGCGCGGCGTCACAGCGGCTGAAGCTTCATATCGAGGTTCTTGAGCCCGTTGATGAAGTTCGACCGGAACCGGCGCGGCGGGGAGAGCAGCTCGAAGCTCTTGACCCTTTCGGCCAGCAAGTGAAACGCCACGCGCAATTGCATTTCCGCCAGCCGCGACCCCACGCAGACGTGCTGCCCGCTGCCGAAGCCCAGATGCTGGATGTTCCCGCGCGTGATGTCAAAGGAGTCGGGGTCTGCAAAGACGGTTTCGTCGCGGTTGGCGGCGGTGTACCACATCACCACCTTGTCGCGTTTGGCGATCCGCTTGCCGCCAAGCTCCGTGTCCTGCGTGGCGGTGCGGCGCATATGCATCACCGGGCTGGCATGGCGCACCATTTCGCGCACGGCGGTTTTGAGCAGATCGGGGGTGGCGCGCAGCTGCTCCCATTGCTCGGGCCGGGCGGCGAAATTGACCATCGTGTGGCTCAGCGAATTGCGGGTGGTTTCATTGGCGCCCACAAAGGCCAGGATCATATTGCCGAGAAATTCCGGGAACTGCACCGGTTCTCCGTTGATTTCGGCATTGGCCAGCAGGGTGGCCAGATCCGGGCCGGGGTTGCGGCGGCGCTCGTCGAAGAGGTGCTGGGCGAGGGCGAAAAAGCTGGTGAGGACCTGCGCCATGGCCTCGGGGCTCTGGCGGAAATCGGGGTCGTCCTCGCCGACGAAGGCGTTGGTCCAGTCGTAGAGATCGTGCCAGCCGATGTCGGGCGGCAGGTCGAACAGTTCGCACAGCGTCAGCAGGGGCAGAGGGGCGGAGAGGGCCCGCACCATATCCACATCCTCACCCAGCGGGATCTGGTCGAGCAGCAGGCGGCAACGCTGCGTGATGCGCTCCTCGATGCCCGCCAGACGGCCGGGCGAGACGGCGGGCATCATCAGCTTGCGATATTGCGTGTGGACGGGCGGATCGATCGAGATGAAGGGAATGCCGATCGCGCTTTCGCCCGCCCCGGTCAGACCCACCTCGTTTTCGTTGAAGATGCGATGCCCGCCCATCTCATGGGCCGAGGAAAAGAGGGCGGGCTGGCGCGAGACCTCCACGATGTCGGCGTAGCGCAGCACCGCCCAGAAGCCGGGGCCATCGCTTTCGGGGTTCCAGTAGACGCCCTCCTCGCGTCGCAATTGCGCGAAAAGCTCATGCGGCACGGCATGGACATAAAGGTCCGGATTCTTGAGATCGGGCTGGGCGAGCGCTGTGACGGACATGGTGGACCTCTCCGGCTCAGAACGTCACGCGGGCGCTGACGCCGTAGGTGCGCGGGGTGGAAGGCACGAGGTAATTGTAGGGGAAGCCCGCGCCGCGCAGATCCAGCCCATAGGCATAGACCTTCGCGTTGAAGGCATTGTTGACCCAGCCGCGCAGTTGATAGCGGCCATGCTTCCAGACAAGCTGGGCGTTCACCTTGGCGTATCCCGCCTGCTGCAGCTCGCTGTTCTGATTGGCCGCCGAGGCATTCACCAGATTGAAGGGCGTGAAATAGACATGGCCGGTGTAGGCCAGATTGGGTGAGAAGGTCACCTCATCCCCGGCACCGCGATAGAGCGTCCAGTCCATACCCGCCTGGGCGGTGAAGTGAGGGGCGAAGGGCAGGTCCTGCCCGGCCAGATTGACGCCTTGCAGGGTCAGCTCCTTATATTGGGCATGCAGCACGCCCACCGAGCCGTTGAAGGCCAGCGTGGGCATCACGCGCCAGCTTGCTTCCAGTTCGGCGCCATAGATTTCGGACTTGGGCGCATTGACCAGCACGGCCACCGGACCGGGCAGCGTGTTCTGCAACTGCTGGTTGGTGTAGTCATAATAGAAGCCGGCGGTGGAGAAGGTCACCGCGCGGTTGAAGAGATGGCCTTTCAGCCCGACCTCATAGGCGTTGACCCTTTCGGGCGCGACATAGTTGATCCCGGTCTGCGACGTGTAGGCGCCGCCGTTGAAGGCGCCCGAGCGATAGCCCCGGTTGTAGCTGGCATAGGCGAGAAGACCGCCGTCGAACTTGTAGCTGAGCGCGGCACGGCCGGTCAGCGCGCTGTTGCTGCCGTGCAGGCCGAAGCGCGCATTGGGATCATAGGCGCAGCCTGCCGCATTGTAGCAGGGCACAGTGGTGGCCAGCGGCGTTTCCGGCGTGCCGCCCAGAATGCCGCCAGCATAGAGATAGGCATAGCCATCGCCGTAATGCGACTTGTCCCAGGTTTCGCGCAGGCCCAGCGTCAGGGTCAGGCGCGGCGCGATCTCGTAATCGCCTTGCAGGAACGCCGCAAGCGAGAAGCGGTTCTGTTCGTAATGCTGGAAGAAGCCGCCGGGCGTCAAAGCTGTTGTGGGCGACACAGGCACGACGCCGATGTTGAAATCATTGTCGGTGATGGTGCGATCCCAGCCATAGAACACACCGCCGACCAGTTTCAGCTTGCCGGATTCGTAATTGATGCGGGTTTCTTCGGTGAACTGGCGGAATTTGGAATGCCAGTTGATGTAAAGGCCGGGATAGCCATTGGCGGCGGCATAGGCGCCATCCTCGGGCGTACCATCGGATTGGGCGCCCATGCTGAGGCGGCCGCCATCATAGGAGGTGATCGAGGTTACCGTCAGGCCGGGATGGATTTCATAGGCGATGTTGGCCATCACCCCCCAGGCGCTGGTGCGGAAGCGGCCCACATTGCCCATGTTGACGGTGAAGAAATCCAGCCCCTTGCGCGCCGAGGCATCGCCAAAGATCGCCGAGCCCGTGGGCTGGTCGCGCCCGGCATAGGCGCGGATCTTGATGTCTAGCCCGCTGCCCGTGGGGCGATAGCGCAAGGACAGGCGGCCTTGCAGCGTATCCTGACTGTCCGGATCGGGCGAACCGGGATGGATATTCTTGATCTGCCCGTCGCCCTTCACATAGTTGACCGCGGCGCGCACGCCCAGTTGCTGGTCGTCGAAGGTGGTTTCCACCGCGCCCTGCGCCGTGAAGGTGTTGAAGTTCCCATAGCCCACATCGGCATAGCCGTTGGAGCCTTCCAGCTTGGGACCCTTGGTGATGAAGTTGATCGCGCCGCCGGTGGTGTTGCGCCCGAACAGCGTGCCCTGAGGGCCGCGCAGCACCTCGGCCCGGTCGAGATCGAACAGGCCCATGCCGTGGCTGGCGCGTGCGGCCAGATAGACATCGTCCATATAGACACCGACCGGTGAGACCTGATTGGAATTGTACTCATTGGCGACCGAAATGCCGCGCATCGAGAAATTGGGCTGCGCCGCGCCGAAATTGGTGCTGACCTGCAGGTTGGGCACCACCTGCGACAGGGCAACCGAATTGGTAACGCCCTTGGTGGCCAGCGCCGCTCCGCCCACTGCCGAAATGGCCAGCGGGACCGACAGCACCGATTCCGAGCGCCGCTGCGCCGTCACCACGATTTCGCCATCCGATGGCGTGGCGGGCTGGCCCGTGCCGGTTTGCGCCGGAGCGGCAGGCTCGTCCCTGGCCAGGGCAGGGTTGGCGACAGCCATCATCGAAGCTGTCGCCAGAATGCGGAGGCAATCATTCACACCAATGGGCATTTCCCGTCTCCCTTAGCCTTTTTCGGCCATCGCCACCTTTTCGCTTTTTCGAAGGCGGTCGCTGGCCGTGGCTGTTGAACCCTGTCTAGCCGCCGGGCCGCGTGCTGGCTTTAGCCTCACCTGCTTTGGTTTTTGACATTTCGTGCCTTGGCCTTGCGTGAGCGGGGCCGGGCCTGCTTCACCCGGCCTGCCGCTGAGTGTTCGCATCCCATGTCGATGCCCGCCAGCCATAGATTCAGAACAGACGAGATGGAGAGGTTCCTTGCAGCATCCCCGCCACCATGCCGCAGCAAATCCGGACCGGATTGCCTGCCTGTGCACCGCGACCGGCGCGCAGATGACCTATGCCGATCTGGAAAGCGCGGCCAACCGGGGGGCGCATTTGCTGCGCAGCATGGGGTTGAGGCGCGGCGATGTGATCGCCGTGATGCTGGACAATGAAGCGGCGGTTTTCGCGATCGCCTGGGCCGCCGAACGGGCGGGGCTTTATCTGACCAGCGTCTCGACCAAATTGAGCATCGCCGATGCCGCCTATATTCTTGGCGATTGCGGGGCGCAGGTGCTGGTGGTCTCGGACCGGCTGACGGAGATGGCGACGCAGATCGCGGGCCTCTGCCCCGGCGTCACGCTGTATACGGTCAGCGCATGGCAGAAGGCCTGCGCCGACAGGCCTGAAACGCCGATCCCCGATGAAAGCCCAGGGGCCGACATGCTCTATTCCTCGGGCACCACGGGGCGGCCCAAGGGTATCAAACCGGCCTTGCCGCAGGGGGCGCTGGGGGAAGAAACCGCGCTGATGCGGATGGGGGCGGCGCTTTATGGCATGGATGGCGCGATGGTCTATCTCTCGACCTCGCCGCTCTATCATGCGGCGCCTTTGCGCTGGGCGATGACGGTCCAGCGCTTTGGCGGGACGGTGCTGATCATGCCGCGCTTCGACGCCGAAACCGCGCTGGCGCTGATCGAGCGGCACAGGGTGACGCATGGCACATGGGTGCCCACCCATTTTGTGCGGTTGCTCAAATTGCCGGAGGAGGTTCGCAAGCGCTATGACCTTTCGTCTCAGCGCGCCGCCATCCATGCGGGCGCGCCCTGTCCTGTCTCCGTCAAGCACGCGATGATCGACTGGTGGGGCCCCATCATCGAGGAATATTATTCGGGCACGGAAATGTGCGGCATCACCGCCCTGTCATCCGCCCAGTGGCTTGAGCGGCCCGGCTCGGTCGGCCCGGCGGTGATTGGCACGATCCGTATTCTGGATGACGAGGGATGTGAATGTCCGGCGGGTCAGGTGGGAAATATCTATTTCGCGGATGGACCCGGCTTTGAATATCACAATGATCCCGCCAAGACCGAGGCGGCCCATAATGCCCATGGCTGGGCGACCATGGGCGATATCGGGCATGTCGATAAGGATGGCTTTCTGTTTTTGACCGACCGCAAGAACTTCATGATCATATCGGGCGGCGTCAATATCTATCCTCAGGAGATCGAGAATGTCCTGATCACGCACCCGTCTGTTTGCGATGTCGCGGTGATCGGCGTTCCCGACGAGGAGCTGGGCGAGACTGTTCTGGCCGTTGTGCAACCCGCCGCCGGCGTGAAGGGGGACGACAGGCTTGCCGAAACCCTGAGGCTCTATGCCAGAAACGGGCTGGGCGGGGTCAAGACGCCGAAGCATTTCGAATTTCGCGATGATCCACTGCGGGAACCGACAGGCAAGCTGTTGAAAGCCAAGCTGATCGCCGAATTCAAAGCGCGCGGCGTGGCTGCGGGCGGATAAGCGAAAACGCTTTCACCCTCCGATACCGCATTGGAAAATGCACTGACCGGGAGCAGTTTGTGGCCAATCTTCATGTGATCGATCTTGCCGGAACGGAAACCATAATCTCTGCGCCGCCGGGCATCAGCCTGATGGAGGCGCTGCGCAATCATGGTTTTGACGATCTGCTGGCCTTGTGCGGCGGCTGCTGTTCCTGCGCCACCTGCCATGTCTATGTGGAAGCCGGTCCGGACAGTATGAGAACCCCCGCCAGCGACGATGAGGCCGATCTGCTCGACAGTTCGCTTCACCGTCAGGACCATTCACGCCTGTCCTGCCAGATCGCCATCACCGAGGATCTTGATGGCCTTCGGGTGCGCCTCGCTCCCGCCGATTGAGAGGTGCTTATGGCGCGATCCTGCAACAGGCGGCTGCCCATCCGGCGAAACATGGCGCGGCGGCCGTCAGCGCGGGCGGAAGCCTTGTGCCAGAAGCGACACCAGATGGGTGGCAATATCCGCAGCCGTTTCGGTGCCTTGCGGATCGTGCCAGCGTGCCGGCCAGTTCAGCGCCCCAGCCAGAGCGAAGGCCAGCATCTTGGGATCGACCGGCGCGATCGAACCATCGTCGATCCCGTCGCGGATCAACTGGCGCATGGCCGTGTCGATCTGCCGCTTGAGCGCGTGAAACTGCTTGCGGCTGTCGGGGCTCAGTGCTTCGTCGCCGGTCAGGATCACGCAGCGGCCGAAATCATCCATGTTGATCTCGGCATAGCGAGTGAGGAAGGCGATCAGCCTGTCAATGCCCCGTCCCGGCCGCGCTTGCGATGCTTGCGCCGCCTCGATCAGTTGCGCCAGGCCGAAGGTCACGCATTCGAAGAGCACCTGATCCTTGTTGCCCAGATAGTGGTAGATCGTCGGCTTGGAGACACC
Organism: Novosphingobium sp.; assembly: GCF_039595395.1. Taxonomy (NCBI): domain Bacteria; kingdom Pseudomonadati; phylum Pseudomonadota; class Alphaproteobacteria; order Sphingomonadales; family Sphingomonadaceae; genus Novosphingobium; species Novosphingobium sp. Next base: position 777,545 of record NZ_JBCNLP010000006.1, read on the forward strand.
CAGCCGCGCGGCCACATCATCGAGCGACGTCTGGTGAAAGCCCTTTTCGTTGAACATCTGCACCGCCGCGCGCAGCACCGCATCGCGCTTGGCCTGGCGGGCGCTGCTGCGCTGCTGGGCGGTCTGGAAGGGGGATGCTGGGCTGTTCAAAAATCTCTCCTGCAAAATCGGCTTGCACGGCACGGGGAAGGCTTGACACGAAACCGCGTCGAATACAATCTACTCATCAGTAGAAAATAGACTGGAGAGTTTATGATTCTCTCTGACACCCAGCAGGCTGTGCAGGAGATGGTGCGGGATTTCGCCCGGCAGCGGCTGTATCCCGATGCCCTGCGGCATGAGGCCGACGGCGCCTATCCCGCTGATCTCTTTCCGGAACTGGCGCAGCTTGGCCTGATGGGCATGACCGCGCCGGAAGCCGCAGGCGGGGCGGGCGTGGACTATGTCAGCTATGCTCTGGCGCTGATCGAGATCGCGGCGGGGGATGGTGCGCTCTCGACGATCCTGTCGATCCACAACAGCCTGATCGTCTCGGCCTTGCTGCGCTATGGCAGCGCGGGGCAGCAGGCGCGTTTCCTGCCCGATCTGATCGCGGGCCGTTACACTGGCGCCTTCGCCCTGACCGAGCCGATGCCGGATCGGATGCCGCAGCGCTGCGCACGCGCGCCACGCGGGTGGAAGGCGGCTGGCGGCTGAACGGCGCCAAGCAGTTCATTTCCAACGGGCGGATCGGCAAGCTGGCCATCACCTTTGCGCTCAGCGATCCGGCGGCCGGCAAGAAGGGCATCAGCGCCTTTCTGGTGCCCACCGACAGCCCCGGCTATGGCGTCGACAAGGTGGAGCACAAGCTGGGCCAGGGCGCGTCGGACACCTGCGCCATCCGTTTCGACGACGTCTTCGTGCCCGATGATCTGGTGCTGGGCACGCCGGGCGAGGGCTATCGCATTGCGCTTTCCAATCTGGAGGCGGGGCGCATCGGCATCGCCGCCCAGAGCATCGGCATGGCGCAGGCCGCGCTGGAGATCGCCATCACCTATGCCAAGGACCGCAAGAGCTTTGGCCAGCCCATCATCCATCATCAGGCCGTGGGCCATCGCCTCGCCGATCTCGCCGCGAAGTTGGAGGCCGCGCGCCAGTTGGTGCTGCATGCCGCCGCGGTGAAGGATACCGGAGCCTCGTGCCTGAAAGAGGCCTCGATGGCCAAGCTGGTGGCCTCTGAAACCGCCGAGGCGGTGGTCTCGGGTGCGATCCAGACTTTGGGCGGTTACGGCTATCTGGAAGAGTATCGCGTCGCCAAGATCTACCGCGATGTGCGCGTCTGCCAGATCTACGAGGGCACGTCCGACATTCAGCGCATGGTGATCGCGCGGGCGCTGGCGGAATAGCCGGCGCATTTCACACCATCAAATCTGGGAGAGAATGCATGGATATCAGCGGATTGGCAGCCATCGTCACGGGCGGCGCCTCGGGCCTTGGCGCGGCGACGGCGGAATTGCTGGCGGCGCGCGGCGCGAAGGTCACGCTGTTCGATCTCAATGCCGAGGTCGGGCAGGGCAAGGCGCAGGAGATCGGCGGAGCCTTTGCCAAGGTCGATGTCACCGATGCCTCCAGCGTCGAGCAGGCGATCGCGCAGGCCGAGGCGGCCCATGGCAAGGCGCGCATTCTGGTCAATTGCGCGGGCATTGCCCCGCCCGCCAAGGTCATCAGCCGCGAGGGCGCGCCCCTGCCGCTGGCCAGCTTCGCCAAGATCATCAACATCAATCTGATCGGCACCTTCAATGTGCTCTCGCAGTTCGCGGCGCGGATTTTCGATGCCGAAGTCCTGAACGCGGATGGCGAGCGCGGCATCATCGTCAACACCGCCAGCGTCGCGGCCTTCGACGGGCAGATCGGCCAGCCCGCCTATGCCGCCAGCAAGGGCGGCGTGGTGGCCATGGCGCTGCCCATCGCCCGCGAGTTCGCGCGTTACGGCATCCGGGTGAACACCATCGCGCCGGGCATTTTCTGGACCCCGATGCTGGCGGGCCTGCCTCAGGAGGCCCAAGACTCGCTGGGCAAGCAGACGCCTTTTCCCAGCCGCCTTGGCCACCCGAGCGAATATGCCAAAATGGTCGAGGCGATGATCGCCAACCCCATGCTGAACGGCGAAGTCGTCCGTCTGGACGGTGCCATCCGGCTCGCCGCGAAATGAGTGCGCTCTCCCCCGAGGTGCTGGCGCTGGCCGACCGCGTCGAGGCCTTCGTGCGAAATGTGGTCGCGCCCTATGAGCAGGATCCACGCCGCGATCACCATGGCGCCCCCTCCGACGCGCTGGTCCATGATCTGCGCGGCAAGGCGCGCGAGGCGGGCGTGCTCACCCCGCATATCCGCCCTGATGGCAGCCATCTCACCCAGCGCGAAACGGCGGCGGTGCTGATCCGCAGTGGCCTCTCGCCGCTGGGGCCGCTGGCCTGCAACACGGCGGCGCCCGATGAGGGCAATATGTACCTCATCCGCCATGTCGCCAGCCCGGCCTTGCAGGAGCGTTTCCTCAAGCCGCTGGTCGAGGGGCGCACCCGCTCGGCCTTTTTCATGACCGAGCCCGCCGAATTGCAGGGCGCGGGCGCCGATCCCTCGATGATGATCACCACCACCCGCCGTGACGGCAACCATTGGGTGGTGAATGGCAAAAAATGCTTCATCACCGGGGCGAATGGAGCGGGCGTCGGCATCGTCATGGCGCGCTCCGAAGAGGAGGATGCGCCGGGCGCCTGCATGTTCCTGGTCGATCTGCCCGATCCGGCGATCACCATCACCGGCGCGCCCAACACCATCGACAATTCGATGCCCGGCACCCATGCCGAGCTGACCATCGACAATCTGCGCATCCCCGCCGACCAGATGCTGGGGCAGGCGGGCGAGGGCTTCAAATATGCGCAGGTGCGGCTCAGCCCGGCGCGGCTGTCGCATTGCATGCGCTGGCTGGGGGCCTGCATCCGCGCGCAGGAGATCGCCACCGATTACGCCTGCCGCCGCCATGCTTTCGGCAAGCAACTGATCGAGCATGAGGGCGTGGGCTTTATGCTGGCCGAGAACCGCATCCTGCTCAAGCAATGCGAGCTGATGATCGATTGGTGCGCCAGCGTGCTGGACACCGGCAGTCTGGGCGCGGTGGAAAGCTCGATGACCAAGGTCTCGGTGTCCGAGGCGCTGATGAAGGTGGCCGACAATTGCGTGCAGGTGATGGGCGGCACGGGCGTCACCGACAAGACCATCGTCGAGCAGGTCTTCCGTGAGATCCGCGCCTTCCGCATCTATGACGGCCCGACCGAGGTCCACAAATGGAGCCTCGCCAAGGCCATCCGCCGCGAGTGGAGGCAGGCCCATGGTTGACGACATCGCCGCCGCCAACAGCGGCGCGGGAGATTTGCGCACCGCGCTGGATGTGGCGGCGCTGGAAACATGGCTGGCTGCTCATGTGAACGGCTTTGCCGGGCCGCTGGCGGTCAGCCAGTTCAACGGGGGCCAGTCCAACCCGACCTATCGGCTCGAGACGCCGGGGGCCAGCTATGTGCTGCGCCGCAAGCCTGCCGGGCCGATCCTGAAGGGCGCGCATGATGTGCTGCGCGAGGCACGCGTGCAGCAGGCGCTGGCAGGCAGCGATGTGCCGGTGGCGCGCATTCTGGGTGTCTGCGAGGACGAAGCCGTGATCGGCAGCGCCTTCTACGTCATGGCGATGGTGGAGGGCCGGGTCTTCTGGGACGCCGCCTTCACGCAGGTGCCCAGGGACCAGCGCGCCGCCTATTATGACGAAATGAACCGTGTGATCGCGGCGCTGCATGGCGTGGACCATGCTGCGGTCGGCCTTGGCGATTACGGCCGTCCGGGCAATTATTTCGAGCGCCAGATCACCCGCTGGACCCGCCAGTACGAAGCCGATGAGCTGGCCGGGCGCGATCCCGATATGGACGCGCTGGTGGCATGGCTGCCCACCGCCATTCCGGCGGGGGATGAGACCACCATCGTCCACGGCGATTTCCGCTGCGACAACATGATCTTCCACCCCACGCAGCCGCGCATTCTGGCGGTGCTGGACTGGGAACTCTCCACGCTGGGCCATCCGCTGGCCGATTTCGCCTATCACGCGATGATGTACCGCATGCCGCCCGATATCGTGGCCGGGCTGGGCGGTGCCGATCCCGTGGCTCTGGGCCTGCCCGGCGAGGCGGATTACATCGCCACCTATTGCGCCCGCACGGGTCGCGACACAATCGCCCATTGGGATTTCTACATCGCTTTCCAGTTCTTTCGTCTGGCGGCGATCTTTCACGGCATCAAGGGGCGCGTGCTGCGCGGCAATGCCTCCAACGCCCAGGCGGCGGCGCGGGCCGAAGCCTTCCCCCGCCTGACACGCCTTGCGCGCGACGCCATGGAGGCCTGCACATGACCGACCAACCCGTTTTGCTGCACCGCGATGGCGCCGTCGCCGTGGTGACATTGAACCGCCCGGAGGCGGGCAACACCGTCAATATGCCGCTGGCGCAGGCACTGGAGCAGGCCGTGGATGAGGCGCTGGCCGATCCGGCGCTGCGCTGTGTGGTGCTGACCGGCGCGGGCAAGCTGTTCTGCGGCGGCGGCGATATTGCCGGCTTTGCACAAGCGCCGGATGCCTCGGCCTATCTGTTCGATCTGGCGGGCACGCTGCATCGCTCGGTCAGCAGGCTGGTGCATGGGGCCAAGCCGGTGGTCACGCTGGTCAACGGCCCGGCGGCGGGGGCGGGGCTGAGCCTGGCGCTGCTGGGCGATGTGGTCTTGTCATCGGCGACGGCGCATTTCACCGCGGCCTATGGCTTTGTCGGCCTGACGCCTGATGGCGGGATGAGCTGGCTGCTGCCCCGGCTGGTCGGCCTGCGCCGCGCTCAGGAGATCATCCTGACCAACCGTCGCATCGGCGCGCAAGAGGCGCAGGCCATCGGCCTCGTCACGCGCGTGGTTGAGGCAGAGGCCTTGCAGGAGGAAGGCATGGCGCTGGCCCACACGCTGGCCGCCGGGCCGACGGCGGCGCTGGGCGGGGCGCGCGCGCTGCTGGCCGCCGGTTTCCAGCAGGATCTCGACAGTCACCTTGCCCTCGAAGCCGCCCGCATCGCGCAGGCCGGTGCCACAGCCGAAGCGCGCGAAGGCATCGCCGCCTTTGTCGAACGCCGCAAACCCGATTTTACCGAAAGGAAGCCGTCATGAGCGAAGCCTATATCGTCGAAGCCGCCCGCACCGCCGGGGGGAAGCGCAAGGGCGCTCTGGCCGAATGGCACCCCGCCGATATGGCGGGCGAGGTGCTCAACGCTCTGGTCGACCGCTCCGGCATCGATCCGGCGGCCATCGAGGATGTGATCCTGGGCTGCGTCACCCAGGCGGGCGAGCAGGGCTTTGCCTTTGCCCGCAACGCCGTGCTGGCCTCCAGGCTGCCGCAGAGCGTTCCGGCGGTGACGGTGGACCGCCAGTGCGGATCGAGCCAGCAATGCGTGCAGTTCGCGGCTCAGGCGGTGATGAGCGGCACGCAGGATGTGGTGATCGCGGCGGGCGGCGAGAGTATGACGCGCGTGCCGATGTTCTCGAACATTGCCTATCACGAAAGCGCCGGGGTGGGCATCGGGCCGTTCTCGCCGCGCATTCTCGACCGCTTTGGCGTGAAAGAGTTCAGCCAGTTCGCGGGGGCCGAGATGATCGCTGCCAAATATGGCTTCGATCGCGAGACGCTGGACCGCTTCGCCCTGCAAAGCCATCAGCGCGCCCATGCCGCCACGCAGGCGGGGGCCTTCGACAAGGAGATCGTGCCGCTGGCGGTGGCGGGCGGGCTGCATCGCCACGATGAGGGCATCCGCGCGGATGCCACGCTGGAGGGCATCGGCGCGGTCAAGCTGCTGCAGGAGGGCGGGGTGATCTCGGCGGCCAATGCCAGCCAGATCTGCGATGGCGCCTCGGGCGTGCTGGTGGTCAATGCTGCGGGGCTGAAGACTCATAACCTCAAGCCCATCGCGCGCATCGTCAATCTGACGGTGAGCGCGGGCGATCCGGTCATCATGCTGGAAGAGCCGATCGAGGCCACGCGCAAGGCGCTGGCCAAGGCGGGGCTGACCATCGAGGACATCGATCTCTATGAGGTGAACGAGGCTTTCGCGCCCGTGCCGCTGGCCTGGGCCAAGGCGCTGGGCGCCGATCCGGCGAAGCTCAATGTCAATGGCGGGGCCATTGCGCTGGGCCACCCGCTGGGTGCCACGGGCACCAAGCTGATGACCACGCTGATCCATGCGCTGCATGCGCGGGGGCTGCGCTATGGCCTGCAGGCGGTGTGCGAGGGCGGTGGTATCGCCAATGTCACCATTGTGGAGGCGGTGTGATGGGCCTGAAAACGCGGATCACCGATCTGCTGGGGATCGAACACCCCATCGTGCAGGGCGGGATGATGTGGGTGGGCCGGGCCGAGCTGGCCAGTGCGGTCTCCAACGCGGGGGGGCTTGGCATCCTCACCGCGCTGACCCAGCCCACGCCTGACGAGCTGCGCCGGGAAATCGACCGTTGCCGCGCGCTGACCGACAAGCCCTTCGGCGTCAATCTGACCATCCTGCCCTCGGTCACCCCGCCGCCCTATGCCGAATACCGCCGCGCGATCATCGAGAGCGGCGTGACCATTGTGGAGACCGCCGGCCACAACCCGCGCGAGCATATTGACGATTTCAAGAGCCATGGCATCACCGTGCTGCACAAATGCACGGCGGTGCGCCATGCCGTCTCGGCGCAGAAGATGGGGGTCGATGTCATCAGCATCGACGGTTTCGAATGTGCGGGCCATCCCGGCGAGGACGATGTTCCCGGCCTCGTGCTGATCCCGGCGGCGGCCGATCAGATCTCCATTCCGATGCTGGCCAGCGGCGGCATCGGCGACGGGCGCGGTCTGGCCGCCGCCCTCGCGCTGGGAGCGGAGGGCGTCAATATGGGCACGCGCTTTTGCGCGACGGTGGAAGCGCCGATCCATGAGAGCATCAAGCAGTTTATCGTCAGCAATTCCGAGAGGGACACCAGGCTGATCTTCCGCCGCTTTCACAACACCGGGCGGGTGGCGGCGAGCCCGGTCTCGCATCAGGTGGTCGAGATCTCGGCGAGGCCCGACGCGGTGTTCGAGGATATCCGCCCGCTGGTCTCGGGCGCGAAGGGGCGGCAGGCGCTGGAAACCGGCGATCTGGAGGCCGGTCTCGTCTGGGCCGGACAGGTGCAGGGGCTGATCCATGATATTCCCACTTGCGGCGAGCTGCTCAACCGCATGGTCGGCGATGCCGAGGCGATCATCACCAAGCGCCTCACCGGGTTTCTGCGGGCCGGATGCCTTCAGGAATGAACGGGCCGCTCGCCGGGCTGAGGGTGGTCGAATTCGCCGGCACCGGCCCCGGTCCCGATGCCGCCATTTTGCTGTCCGATCTGGGGCCGGTGTGCTGCGGATCGGCCGCGAGGGCGGCAATGGTTGGCCCAATCCCATTGCTGATCGCGGGCATGCGCCCCGGTGTGATGGAGCGGTTGGGGCTGGGAGCAGGAGGGGCCATGGGTGCGGATCGCGGGCCATGACATCACCTGTATCGCGCTGGCCAGCACCTTCGCCAGCCAGCCACAGCGTCATTGGGCGAAGCTGTTCGAGGGCAGCGATGCCTGTGTGGCCCGGTGCTGACGGCGCGCGAGGCCCCAGATCATCCGCATCACGTGGCGCGGCACAGTGTTGTCGAGCATGGCGGGCTGCGTCAGGCCGCTCCCGCGCCGCGTTTCTTGCGCACAGCGGGGGCATCCGCGCCTCGGGCGATGGCGAGGTGATGCTGCAGGGTTGGGTTGGCACATGTGAGGTGCCTTCAGCCAATTGATTTGGAGAAGTAAAAGGTGGCAATGTCGTGGGGGGCGAAAAGTCTGTTGTGCGCGACGTATACGAGTAAAGCTGACATAGATTCAGTGGCATGAGGTTCACCCGCCTGCGGTCTCTTTAAAACATACAGAAATGGCCTGCCAAGGCCGCGCTCGGCGCTTGCCTTGCACATATCCCTTGTTACACAATCGCAGGATGTATTTTCGATCATGGGGGCATGATGTCAGCGATCAGGAAAATCACGGCCAAGGCGGTATTGTGCTTCTCATTGCTTGCGCTGACGTCGCAAGCCTCGGCGCAGTCACAGCCGACGACGATTGCCCTTGCACCTTATCTGGGCGTGGTATGGTCGTTCGAGGCCGAGCTTGCCGGTAAGCGGCGCACCTTTCTCTTCGACACCGGTGGTGGCATCTCGGTCATCACTGCGGCAACCGCGGCCGAGATCGGCTGCGCGCCCTGGGGACAGATCACCGGCTTTCGCATGCGGGGCGACCGCGTGGATATGGCGCGCTGCAACGATGTAAGCCTGCGCAGCAACGGCGTCACCCTCACCACATCGACCGCCGGCGTCTTCGATTTCGCCAGGCTACTGCCCAAGGACGCCCCGCCGCTGGCCGGTTCGGTGGCACTCGACAGCTTTGCAGGAAAGATCCTGACCATCGATCTCGCGCATCGCCAACTGGTGCTGGAAACGCCTGCAAGCCTGAAGCGGCGCATCGCCGGCGCCAAGGAAATCAGGCTTCGTCTTGCCGGCGAAGTGTCTGGGCACGCCGTGACTCCCTTCGTCGCCATCGGCACGCCCAGGGGACAGGTGTGGATGGAGGTGGACACCGGTAGCGATTCCTCGGTGATCGTGGGCAGTCACAATGCCGAACTCTTTTCGATGAAGGCCGACAGCAAGGAGCCTCAACGGTTTCGGGGAGAGCTGACCGGCGGGGTCAGGCTGGTGGTGGATGATGCCCATGCCATGCCCCTGGTTCTCGACGGCAACATCGGCGTGTCCATCCTCAAGACATGGGTGCTGACCATGGACATGGACCAGGGCCGCGCATGGATTTCCCCGGTGGATCCACATTAGAGCGAAGAGCTGTCATTGCAGAGCTGGGCGATGTGGACCGCGCCGGTTTTGCCGGAGCGGTCGTCCCTTGAGTGCGGAATGAGGGAGCGCTTTCGACGATCCTGTCCGGAGATTTATATGACCGCTCTGTCGGCGGTTTCGTCCGAGTTCGATGGCCGTGTTTGCCGCGCAACGGCTGCCCTATTGAGGCAGCAATCCAGACAAGCGGTAAGCATCGATCAACCCGTCATAGAGGGCAATGTCTGATCGGCTCCGCGCCATCAATTGTGCTCCACCAATGGCCGCGAAAATGGCCTGGGCCCGCTGTTCGCAAGTGTGTCGGTCGACCAGCCCTGCAGCAACAAGTGATTTGGCCAGCCAGGCGGTATGGACATCAGCGAAGGCCTGAATCTCCAGTTTAATGGGGTCTGGGAGATCGTCGTATTCAGCGGCCATGAAGCTGCAAAGGCAAAGGCGATTGCCGTTTTCCAGCGCTTTGCGGAAGCTGGCCGGATAGTGGCGCAGGGCATCGCGAGGATCGGCGCTTCGCTCTGAAAGGGCTTCCAGATTTGCCAGGGAATCCTCACGATAACGTTTTGCAACCGCTACCCCAATGTCGGCCTTACTGGGGAAGTGATGATAGATGCTGGGCGGCTTGATCCCGACCATGGCCGCCAGATCGCGGAAGTTGAGGCCGCCATAGCCATGGGCCTGCGCGATGGTCGTGGCTGCAGCCAAAATGGCTTCTCTTGAAGTTGTGCTCATCGTCTTCCTGCTTGTCTACCATCTGTTAGTTAGGCGTTGACGCGGAAAAATGGAAGCCTTAGCTGATATGCCTACCGAACGTTCGGTAGATTCGTGAAAGGCAAGCTCATGAAAATATATGACTGGCATACGGGTCCCTATCCGGCCCGGATTCGCATCGCGCTTGGGGAAAAGGGCTTACGGCCTCAGGTGGAATTTCAGTCGGTTGACCTTTGGAAAGGCGAGCACAAAACGCCCGAATTCCTCGCCAAAAACTACTCCGGCACATTGCCGGTCCTTGAGTTGCCCAACGGCATCTTTCTGGCGGAATGCACGGCCATCACGCAATATCTCGACAGGCTGGACGGCAAGCCATGGCTCACGGGACAGACGCCTCTCGAACAGGGGGTCATCCATATGATGAACAAGCGCGCCGAACTGGAATTGCTCGATCCGATCAGTGTTTATTTTCATCACGCGACGCCAGGTCTTGGCCCACAGGTGGAACTCTACCAGAATGCCGAATGGGGTCTGCGTCAGCGTGACAAAGGCCTTCGGGGCATGAGCTACTTCAACAGCGTGCTCGAACATCAACCTTACGTCGCTGGCGATGCGTTCTCGATGGCGGACATCACCGTGATTGGCGGGCTCATTTTTGCGTCTCTCGTTGATGTCGCGGTTCCGGATCACTGCCACGCGCTGCGGGCATGGCACGAAAAGGTGCAACAGCGCCCCAGCGTCCAGAATTGGATCACGATGTCTGACTGAACGTTCTACGGCGTCGATCATGGGGAGCAGAGATGATTTGGCGCCGGTTTTTGACGGAGCCGAAAGATAATTTGGGTGTCTCTTTCGGCGATGGCTGGCCGTTAATCTGGACAGATGGGCTCCTGCTCTTTCGCGTAAGTCTCGCCCCACTGTTTCATCGCTTCGAGAATCGGCGCGAGCGTGGTGCCGCGCTCGGTTAGGGAGTATTCTACCCGCGGCGGGACCTCGGCAAACACTTCGCGGTGGATCACGCCATGCTCCTCCAACTGTCGAAGCTGAAGCGTGAGTGAGCGTTGAGTCACCCCGCCGATCAGGCGGCGCAACTCGCCAAACCGCTTTGTACCATCCAGAAGATAATGAAGAATCAGAGGCTTCCATTTTCCGCCTGCCACATCGATGGTGATCTCGACGGCGCAGCGGAATGGCTTGGAAGCTGATGTCATCCTTCAATGGTATACTTTGTATCCCTAGGTGTAAATATGTTGCCTTCTTGCAAAAACACCTGCGTGAGCGGATCTGCTGCCTCGCGCCTCCGGCTCAGAGGTGGCTGCGAAAGGCAGGACAATGTTCATGCGTGCTATCAGTTACGACCGCCAGGGACCGGCGGCCGATGTTTTGACCTTCGGTGACCTTCCATGCCCCGCGCCGCAGGAGGGAGAGGTGCTGGTCCGTATCCATGTCTCGGCTATCAACCCGACCGATGTGAAGGCGCGGACCGGCTTTTCTTCAACGATGGCCTATGACCTTGTCATCCCGCATCAGGATGGCGCCGGCGTGATCGAGGCAGTTGGCGGGGGCGTTTCGCCGACAAGGATTGGCGAGCGTGTCTGGGTCTTCGAGGCGCAGTCCGGCAGGGCAGCGGGAACCGCAGCCGAATTCGTTGCCGTGCCCTCGGACAACGCCGTGCTCCTGCCGGCCAGCACATCTTACGAGATTGGCGCTTCCCTCGGCATTCCGGCGTTAACCGCTCATCGTTGTCTCTTTGCTGATGGAGATCTGAAGGGGCGCTCTGTTCTGGTTCATGGTGGTGCTGGCGTGGTGGGGTCTGCTGCGATCCATCTCGCCAAATGGGCGGGAGCATGGGTTGCAGCCACGGTTCTTGATGCCGCGCAGGGGGCCATCGCTCGTGAGGCGGGGGCCGATCTGGTGCTCAACCTGCATGAGGATGATGTGGCCGCCAGGATCATGGAAGCGACAGCAGGTGTGGGAGTTGATCGCATCGTTGATGTCGATCTCGTTGCGAATGTGACGCTGGACCTTGCCTGTCTGACGAAGGGTGGGGTCATCAGTGCCTATGCAATGCGCAATGCAGGGGATGAGGGCGCCATTCCCCTGTTGCAGGCGATGATTGCTGGGGCGGTCTTCCGCTTCGTCTATATCTACACCGTGCCGATGCCGGTCAAGCTGGTCGCGATCGAGGATATAACGGCCTGCCTCAAGGCTGGCCTCTACAGGCCCAGGATCGGTCTGATCGTGCCGCTGCAGCGCACGGCCGAGGCGCATCTTGCTCTTGAACAGGGGGGCGTGACCGGGAAGGTGCTTGTCCGGGTGGCAGAGGGCGAAAAGGGCTCAATCGCTTGCTGAGGATATAAACCAGTAGCAGCTTTTAGACGCCTGGCCTCACAGTCTGGATGTCGGTTTTGTCAGCGGTTCCGTACCAGGGTTCCGTCAATCAGTGGTGGCCATGGTGTTCCCCACCCCCGGCATGCCCACCTTCCGGGTGAGTGTCGCCCTGCTGCCCGCTGCCCTCATGGTGCTGTGGCGCTGGCGCGGGCCGCGGCAGCATGACGGGTGCCGGCCGAGTCTCAGGTAGACGGGCAGGATGTGTCATGGGCGCGGAAGGTGCCCCACCATGGATCGGTACGCGCGGCGCGACAGGATGCTCTTGCGGGGTGCCTTGATTGCCTCTGTGGACGGCCACGCTCGGTTCGGGCGGCCTCATGGGAGAGAGGGCATGCGATGCTTGATGCACCTCAGCGCCCGAAATGCGCGCTGCAGGCGGCGGACTGTTGGGGCGCTGGGGCGCCATGGCCATCGGCGGATGCGGCGGAACGGGGCCGTGGTGCGTGGCCGGGGCTTGCGCGTGGGGAGCAGGGGGGCGGTTTACGTGCTCCTGCCAAGGGGCGTGGGCTGCGGGGCCGGGCTGCATCCGCCGGTCGGGCCGAACTGCGGGTGGCGCGGGGGCAGGGCGCGCGGGTTGGGCCACGGGTTGTGGCGGCATAGGCGGGTGCTGTGGGGCCGCATCCTGATGATGGCGTGCCAGCAGCACGGCCGCCGCACCCCCTGCCACCACCGCTGCCGCAACGGGGGCATAGCGCGCGCTGTCCTGCGCCCAGCTTGCCTGATGCCAGCTGGGCGGGATTGCGCGCGGGGGTGGCGGAGTGCGGAAATCCTGCTCATGCCACTGATCGAAGCGCTGCTGGTCTTCCACGCGGCGCTGGGCTTCCTGGGCCCAATAGCGGCTTTCCTGCGCCGCTTCCTGCGCGTGATAGGCAGCCCAGTCCGCTTGTCGGTCGCGGTTGGCAGCCCATCGTTCGCGGGCCGCGATGATCGAATTTTGCCGCGCTGCCCAGTCAGCGGCTGAAATGGCCTGCCTCTCGCGCGAGGCTTCGTACATGCGTCGTGCGCGCCAGAGATAGGCCGCCGCATAGGCCTCCTGTGGGCCGTAGTTGTCATAGGGGATCAGCGCCCCGTCCGGCCCGTAGATCGCCGCAAGCTGGTCGCCATCATAACCATAGCCATAGTCGGGATCGCGGACGAAATAGGGCTGTTCGGCCCCGGCGCGATAGTAATAGGTGCGATAGCCGCCCGCGACCGGCTCCACGAAGGTGCGTGAGCCGTCATAGCCTTGCCATGCCCAAGGGCTCACATTGTCGTAGTTGAAGCTGTAATCGGGCGGCGCATCGCCCAGCGATTGCGAGACGTAGCTGGCCTGATCGGCATAGGCATAGGCCGATCGCGGGTCGGCAACGCGCACCGAGCGGAGGGGCTGCGCGCGGGGCAGCGCGGTGGCCGCGGGGGCGAGGGTCGCCTGCTGCGCCGGGGCGTTGGTCATGGGCAGGGTGGCGGGCAGAGCGGGGGCAGCCATGACGCTTGCGCTGTCGGCGCTGGCCGTGTTGTCCGGCGCCTTCTGGCAACCGGCCAGAACCAGCGCGAGAGACAGCGCTCCGGTGAGCGTGGGGCTGGGGGCAAGGCGATGATGACGTAAGGACATGGCACTCTGCTCCGCAGGATCGGCATCGATAAGACGCATCAAGCGCCCAGGGCTGTGAATGGACGCGGAAGCGACCGTTTACACTGGAGACAGGTGCGTGGCAGATGCGTAACGGCGTGAGGCCCAGGATGATCCTTCTCGACAAGGCATTCAAATCGCCACGGCGCGTTCGATCTCCACCGTCTGCTCGGGCGGCAGGTTCAGGTGGCGGCTGATCCGGTCGCTGTTGCGGGCCATGAAGGTAAAGGGCCGCCGCCGCCATGCCGCCAGCCGCGGCTTGTCCTCGCGCGGGACGGGGGAGCCATGCTCGATGTAATAGGTCACATCGCCCGGGTCGGCGGGCCTGATCTCTTCCGGGCAACGGGCGATGGTGTCGGGTACATCGGGGCTCTCCATAAAGCCATAGAGCGCGGAGATGCGCCACATGGCGGGGGCGAGGCGCTCGATGGTCATGCCATCCTCCCGGCTGACCCAGGGCACCTGCGCGATCTCGACGCGCAGGATGATCACATGCTCGCGCAGCGCCCGGTTCTGGCGGACGTGCCAGAGCAGGACGGGCGGAATATCCTGCGTGGTATGGGTGAGAAACACCGCCGTGCCGGGCACGCGGGTGATGCCCGGCTTTGCCAGCATGGCGTCCAGTTCCGCCAGCGGCTTCGCGCTGTGGTTCACCGCCTCGCGCATGGCGCCGATCCCGCGATGCCAGAGCCGCATCACGGGATAGACCAGAGCGGCCAGCAGCAGCGGGATGTAACCGCCCTGCAACACCTTGCTCAGGTTGGCCGTCAGGAAGCTCAGATCGACCACGAAGAAACACCCCGCCACCAACAGGCTGCCCGCGCGTAACCCCAGCGCCACACCTCGCGCATCGCCACGAACAGCAAGCCGGTGGTCATGATCATGGTCAACGAGACGGCGATGCCGTAGGCGGCGGCCAGATTGTCCGAGGATTTGAAGAACACCGTCAGGAACAGCGTCACCACCATCAGCAGCCAGTTGATGGCGCCGATGTAGATCTGCCCGTAGCTTTCCTCGGTGGTTTGTTTAACCCGCAGCCGCGGCAGCCACCCCAGCTGGATTGCCTGGCGGGTCATCGAAAACGCGCCGCTGATGATCGCCTGGCTGGCGATGATCGTCGCCAGCGTGGCCAGGATCACCAGCGGGATCAGCAGCGCCGGCGGGCACAGGCGGAAGAAGATGTTCTGCGTGACGTCGGCGCCGGCCAAAATCAGCGCGGCCTGGCCGGCGTAGTTGAGCAACAGGCTGGGAAAAACGATGCCGAACCAGGCCAGCCAAATCGGCCGTTTGCCGAAGTGCCCCATGTCGGCGTACAGCGCTTCGGCGCCGGTGACACACAGAAACACGCCGCCCAGCACCAGGAAGCTGGTCAGCCCATTCGAGAACAGGAAATGAATGCCGTACATCGGGTTCAGCGCCAGCAGCACCGCCGGGTGCTGGATGATGCCCCACACGCCCAGCGCGGCGATCGACAGGAACCACAACGCCATGATCGGCCCGAACACGCGGCCGATACGTGCGGTGCCCAGCGGCTGAATGGCGAACAGGCTGAGCAAAATCACCACCGCCGCCGGCAGAATGTAGGGCTGCGACGCCGGCAGCACGATATTCAGCCCCTCGAGGGCGGAGAGCACCGAGATGGCCGGCGTGATGGCGCCGTCGCCGTAGATCAACGCCGCGCCGAACAGGCCGGCGAACAGCACCAGCGGCCGGGATTTCCGCCTGCTGACCAGCAGCGACATCAGCGCCATGATGCCGCCCTCGCCGCGGTTGCCGATGCGCATGGCGAACATGGCGTATTTGAGCGAGGTGACGATCACCAGCGTCCAGAAAATCAGCGACAGCAGGCCAAGGATCACCGGCGCCGACGGCGCATCGCCGGAGAGAAACAGCACGGTTTTCAGGGTGTACAACGGGCTGGTGCCGATATCGCCGAACACCACGCCGGTGGCGCCGATCACCATGGGCAGCAGGCGGCCTTGTGGGCTGCGATGATCGGAGCTTGAGGTCAGGTTGCTCATGACGGCCTCTTGGAAGCGCCGGTACTTATCGGCCTCTCTACTGAACGATCCTGACGCCCATTTGCTTCATACCCATGTCTGTTATCCTTATGAAAAATAGCAAAGATACACAGGGAATCTGCCGGGACTGTCTGAAGCGCACCGTTCCACATTGAATTTTATGAATTTTATATATTTGGAACAAGGGGAGGACGAAACCTCTTTCCTGCAAGAGGGATTTGCCGGGGAAATATCATGAAAATGGGATTTCGTGCGCGTTCCGTTGCGCTGGCCGAACAACTCGGCCCAGGCCTGATCACGGGCGCGGCGGACGATGATCCCAGCGGCATTGCCACTTATTCGCAAGCCGGAGCGCAGGCCGGCTATGGGCTGCTCTGGGCGATGCTGCTTACCTATCCCTTGATGTGCGCGGTGCAGTTGGTCAGTGCATATATCGGGCGCGTAACAGGTGTGGGTCTGGCGGCGAACATGGAGAAGCTCTTTCCTGCCCCCATTGTCGTTGCCCTTGTCGCCTTGTTGTTCGTCGCCAATACCATCAACATCGGAGCGGATCTGTCCGCCATGGGGGCAGCGGCGCAGATGATCACAGGCCGCAGCGCGCATCTGCTGACGCTCGGCTTTGCCCTGCTCTCGCTGGTGCTACAGATGTTCATTCCGTATCGGCGATATGCCTCTGTCCTGAAATGGCTGACACTGGTTCTTTTTGCCTATTTTGCAGTGCTGTTGTTCGTTCATCTCGATGCTCGCGCTGTAGCTTTGGGGCTGGTGTTGCCCCGGATTGAGAATGCTGGAGCGATCACCCTAGTCGTCGCCATTTTCGGTACGACGATCAGCCCTTACCTTTTCTTCTGGCAGACCGCTCAGGAGGTCGAGGAGGTCAATTGTGATCCGGCGGCCGAGCCTCTGCTTAATGATCCGTCTCAGGCCCGCCGCCAGTTTAGGCGCATCTGGTTCGACACGCTCACTGGCATGGGCATTTCCAGCGCAGTGGCCATCGCCATCATTATATCTGCCGCAGCGACACTCCACACGCATGGGGTGACCAACATCCAGTCGGCGGCGCAGGCCGCGCAGGCGCTCGAACCTGTCGCGGGGCAGTTTGCCTTCCTTTTGTTCTCGCTGGGCATCATCGGGACAGGTCTACTGGCCATTCCGGTGCTGGCGGGCTCGGCGGCTTACGCCATCGGGGACAGTCGGGGATGGAAGGCCGGGCTCGATTACAAGCCATGGGAAGCCGTCGGCTTCTATACAGTGATCGGCTTGGCCACCCTGCTTGGCATTGCCATCGACTGGTCGCCGCTCGATCCGATCAAGGCGCTGTTCTGGAGCGCGGTGATCAATGGCGTGGTCGCTGTACCCATCATGATCGCCATGATGATCGTGGTGCGCAAGCACAGCCGCATGGGGCGGTTCAAGGCTCCCATGGCGGTTACCATCTTGGGCTGGGCGGCTACGGCAATCATGGGCATTGCTGCCCTCGCTATGTTTGTAGTTTGAGGCAAGGTCCTTGGGACGGGATAGGGCTGAGGCGGGCTTCAATCCTGGGTATGCACCTCCCAGGTGGCGTGTTGGACATCATGCGCCTTGGCAAGATGGGACACCACCGTGTTGAGATCTGCGTCGGCGGCATCGGTGTTCACTAGCGTTGCCGTGATCTCCACGAGGGTTTCAGACCGTTTGATGATGGCCGTGTCGGCGACAGGGTAACGCATCAGTTCCAAATGATCGATCAGCAGGTCGCGCAGCTCCGAGGCATTTGCGGGTTCGGTGATGGTGGTGACCGAATAGGTCGCCTCTAGTGCACCGCCATCTAAGGGGATCCGGTTGATCGCATTGACAAGCGGGCGGAGCTGTGTGTTGCCCGCCACGATGAAGACGGTCAGCGTCGCTGCTTCCGCCGCCATATCCGTGCCCGCGCAGGAGCCCACGGCGGCAGAACACCACAGGGTCGCTACCGTGTTGAGGCCGCGCACATTCATGCCTTCCTTCATGATGACGCCCGCACCCAGAAAGCCGATACCCGAGATAGTGTAGGAAATCACCCGGATCGCTTCGACATTGCCGCCTAGCAGCTGCGCCAGGTCAACGAATGAACCGCGCCGATTTCGCCAACGGCCTTCTTAGGTGAGATGAACGGAGGGCGGCTATTGAGCAGGCGGCCGAAGCCCGTGAAGGTCGGCTTTGTTAGCGAGTCGAGGCGATCAGCTGCCCTCGATTGGAGCGTTGGTTCGGAATTGGCAAGGCCATCTTTTGTCCAGCCGGCCCCTTTCTCTTCGGCGACCCGCAAGGCAATGCAAAATTCTGAAAAGGACCTGAGGATGAGTGATTTAGCTCAGACATTCTCCGAGTATATTCTGGCCGCCGCGGTCATGACCTGCCTTGTAGCGGGGGCGGAAACGGACGGCCGTTTTTTGTCTGTTCGCAAACCGGAGCGAGGGACCCTCGAGGACCCCGATCCATGTCCAGGATGGTGACGATGAAACCATTCTATATGATCGAAGGGGAACTTCAGGCTGAAACCGCCGAGGGGATCATGACGATCAGGGCTGGCGAGGCGATCTAGCTCAAGCGCAGCATGGCGCACCAGTTGTCCAACCCCAGCGGCAACCCCAATTGCTACCTCCCGCTGTGCACGCAGGGCAGCTTTGACGACTTCCTGAAAGTCGCAGGTAAGCAGAAGCAGCCCGGCGATGTGGCGGGGCCGCGCCTGATTTCGGCATCATGCTGCTTCCCGGCTGGCCCGCCTGATGCCCGACCTTCTTTTGGCGCGCTGAGCCCGTTCGATACGCCGCCGACATCCCCGGCTATCGGGCGGCCTGCTCGATCAAGCATTCGATCAGATCATGGATCAGGCCGGACGTTTCACTTTTGCGCCAGAAGACATGCACCGACAGCGTGGGCAGCCCTTCCAGCGGCACATAGGCGCAGTTCTGCCGCCTGGCGCCGAAGACATAATCCGCGCCGATCATCAGCCCCGCCCCTTCTTCGGCCATGGTCAGGCCCAGTTGCGGCTGACTGGTTTCGTACACGAAGCTCGGCTCGACACCATGACGGCGGAAGCTGTCGATTACCTGGTCATAGAGCGGTGGGTTCATGCTGCGCGCAAACATCATCAGCGGTTCGCGTGCCAGATCGCGCGGGGTCAGCCGCTCCGCCCCGGCCAGCGGGTGGCCGAGCGGCACTGCAACCAGCCAGCTTCCTTCCAGCAGGGTGCGCGCGGCAATGCCGCTGGTCGCGTCTTCATGGCCCAGAAGCACGCCCATGCCGATGTCGATCTCGCCCGCCAGCAGCGCTCGCACCTGCTGGGGCGAGACCATTTCGCGCCGCAGCACCTTGATCGCCGGATAGAGCTTTCGCAGATCGGCCAGCGCGGGCAGCAGGAAGGGCAAATTGGTCGCCTCGACCATGGCGATGGTGATCTGCGCGTCCCCTTGCCGGGCGGAGCGGCGGGTGGTTTCCACCAGAGCATCGACGCGGGCGAGCAGATCCTGCGCGCCCGCCAGGAAAGCCTCGCCCGCCGGGGTGATGGTCACGCTGCGCCGATCACGGATCAGCAGTTGCACGCCCAGAATGGCCTCCAGCGCGGCGATCTGCTGGCTGAGCGCGGGTTGGGTGATGGCCAGCTTCACCGCCGCGCGGCCGAAATGGCGTTCACCCGCCACGGCGGCGAAGTAGCGCAAATGGCGGATGTCCAGCGCGTTCATTAGTTCAGCTTATCACAGGGCGTAGAAGGGTCAATTGGATCGCTTCGCCGCCGTGCCGTAATCATGACCTCAGTAAGCAACACAGAGGATAGGATCATGGCAAACTGGTTCATCACAGGCATTTCGCGCGGCTTTGGCCGTATCATGGCCGAGGAATTGCTGGCCCGCGGCCACACGGTGGTCGGCACCACGCGCGATGGCCGCGCGCCCATGCTACATGACCGGCTGACGGTCTTCAGGCTGGATGTGCGCGACGCCGATCAGGCCGACGCCGTGCTGGCCGAAGCGGTGGCCACCACTGGCGGCATCGACGTGCTGGTCAACAATGCGGGCTACGGGCTGGTCGGTGCGGTCGAGGAAGTCTCCGCCGCCGAGGCCGAGGCGGTGATCGGCACCAATCTGATCGGCACGCACAATGTCATCCGCGCGGCGCTGCCCGCGATGCGGGCGCAGGGCAGGGGGCATATCGTCAACTTCTCCTCGGTGGGGGGCTTTGCCGGCTCGGTCGGTTTCGGGCTCTACAATGCGGCCAAATTCGCGGTCGAGGGCCTGTCCGAGGCTTTGGCGCTCGAACTGGCGCCCTTCGGCATCGGCGTCACCATTGTGGAGCCGGGCTATTTCCGCACCGAATTCCTCTCCGCCGACAGCGCCGTTCAGGCCGTCGCCACCATCGACGCCTATGCCCAGAGCGCAGGCGTGACGCGCAGCAATGTCTCGGCCCGCAACGGGTTGCAGGCGGGCGATCCGGCCAAGGGCGTGCGGGCGATCATCGCCGCCGTCGAGGCGCCTGAACCCCCGCTGCGTCTGCCGCTGGGCGCCGATTGCATCGCCCGCATGGAAAGCAAGATTGCCCAGGTTCAGGCCGACATCGCCGCATGGCGCGATACGGCCATCGCCACCGCCTTCGACAACTGAAACCACCAAGCAAGGAGTAACATCATGTCCATGATCGACTGGAATGCCTATCGTTCGCAAGTTCTCGCCGGTGTCGGCGGCTTGGCCAAGCTCAGTCCCGATACCGTCAAGGGCTATGCCCAGCTTAGCCAGGCGGGCGCCCACACAGGCCAGCTCGATGCCAAAACCCGCGAGCTGATCGCGCTGGCCGTGGCGATAAGCCTGCGCTGCGATGGATGCATCACCGTCCACACGGCAGCCGCCGACAAGGCGGGCGCCACCCGCGAGGAGATCGCCGAGGCGCTGGGCGTGGCCATCGCCGTCAACGCAGGCGCCGCGCTGGTCTATTCGACGCGCACCATGGATGCCCTCGACTCCCTGCATGCTTGAGCAGGGTCATGCTATCACGGGTCACCGAGCCGCTGGCCAGCATGCTGGCGGCTGCTATCGGCCTGGATATGGAAAAATCAGCCGTTCCGGAGCCGACAACCTTGCAGACATTCACGGCCCGGGTGATAATCCGATGATGACCATATTTGCGCACGCCATGCTTATCCTATTCATCGTCGCGTGGTTCGTGGCAGGCGGGGCGTGGTTCTATGGCACCCGCTTCTTTTTGCCGATGTGGGTCAATCGTTTCCAAGTGTCTGATGATCGCAAAGGATACAAGCGGAAGGCGCGTAAGGGCTATGCCATCTTTATTGGTGCGGCGATTTTTGGATTTGCTGTGGGCGGATTAGCCCAGCTTGCGGGCGGCTGGGGGCAGTGACCGTTTCCCCAACACAGCGGAAAATGCGGCCTTACCGGGCACGACAACAAACCTGCCGTTGGACGCGTGGCTGCAAACGCCCCATTGTCGCCATGCCAGTCTGCGATAGAATGGCGGCATGAAAACCATAGTTGTATTCGTGGTCGGCTTCAGCATTGCGCTTTTGCTCAATGGCCTAATAAGCCATGTGACGCCTGCGCATCCTGACCTGAGGAAGATCGCCGCCAGCGTAATTGGGATACTTTTGGGCTCTCTAGTAGGTGGCGCAGCCGAGCGGTGGTTCAGGTTCTCGCGGAAAAGCTGACTATCTCCTTACCACCAAATGTAGGCTTTCCATACATCTGTTAATGTCGGCTGCCCCTAACATTTCTGACCACCAGCGTGTCTGCGCCATGCCCTGAAACTGGCCGTTCGTTGCCAATTTTGACAGACTGAACCTACGACCGGTTTCGACGGAGCGGTCAGGCGGGCTGAATGTCAGCTATGTTGGCGGGAGAGGGCAGGGGGCACCACCTAGCTGGGCGGTATAGGGTTGACCGGCGGGTCGTGGTCTCCGGAAAGGCAGCTAACAATAGGGAGTTCAGCATAGCTGCCATGCGTTTATGGAGGCGAAGGATGGTAAGCTTCACGCGGATGTACCCCGAATTTTTCAGGGAAGAAGCTCATCCCTGTTTCCATACTTAGGCTCTAAAAATTGATGCATGGTGTAGTGTTTGATGCGCTGATAAGACGCCTTAGCTGCTTTTTGCTCTGCTTTCTGCCGAACTGGAAATTTCCGTGCTTGGCGATCCTGCTCTGCAGGACCCGGTGTGGTCAAGAATGCTGCCTTGCCAAGGATGAGCAGCGCTTCGCGCTCGTAAGAATCCTGCTATGAACATGCGAAGGGCAGAGCTTTTTTCTTCGGACGAACGAATGTCTCATTTGTCCATCACGGCCTCGCCCCATGTTGCGACGGCAGGGTAACGCTCCCCCTTCCGGCCAATGACCACCAGTTCGACAATCTTCATGCCGCTGATGTTGGCCTCCAACCGAAAGGGCGCCGCGCCGAAGGGCAGGGGCTTGCTGCGCGCCAGCAGACGCCCGTCGCCATAGATCGCGAAGGTCAAGGGCGTGTCGCGCGTGCGGGCGGAATCGTCCATCCCCACCAGCGCCGAGAAATGGCGAAAGCCGCCATTGCGCACCTCGATCCGCGAATTGGCCAGCACACCCAGGCCCGTGGCGAAGGGTTTGCCGCCCACCTTCAGCGCCTGGCCATAGGGCGTGGCATCGGCTCGCGCGCCGCCCCAGCCGGCATATTGCGGATGCTGGCCGCCGCCGCGCGTGCTGGACCATGGAATCGTGCCGCGATGGATCAGCGGGTCCGCCTCGGGCTCCACCACACCGTCCACCGCCGGATTGACGCGGGCGGGCTGCTCGGACAGATACAGGCCTTCCGGATGCGCCCGCGCGCCGCTGGCGCGATAGATCAGCGTTTCATGCGGCGCCAACTGCAGCTTCTGCTCGCCCTTGAGATGGGTGGTGATGCCGCTCCACAGATCGGTCAGCGTGATGTCGGCATCGCCCAGCATCTTGAGCTGCGCGGCGGTCAGCACCGCATCGACCGGGGCATTCGTGCGGTTGAAGATGGCTACCGCCTTTTCCTTGCCATCACCCAGCGTCTTGACCAGAATCTGCACCGTATCGCTGTCATAGGCCAGCACGGCCTGATTGCCCGCCGCATCCTGGTTGAGCGCGATCAGGCGCGGATTGCCCAGAACATCGAGCAGCGCCGGGGTCATTTTGCGCAGATCATAGCCGATGATCAGCGGCGCATTCAGCATCGCCCACAGCGCCATATGCGAGCGTGCCTCGACCGGATGGCCCATGTCGAAGGCGCCGGTGCCCACATAGAGCATGTCGGGATCGTTCCACGAGCCGGGGTGGGCATAAAGCTCCCGCCGCACGGAGGAATCGAAATTATGCAGCATGCGCTCCCAATTGGGCGAGATATCCTCGCTGGTGCGCGACATGTTGCCGACCTGCTTGGCCCAACTGCGCACATCCGCCGCGCCCCACAGGCAGATCGAGAAGACATAGCTGTTGTCGGGCCTTGTCTTGGCGAGCGCCTGCGCCACCTCCTCATAGAGCGCGCGCGAGGCGGGGATGTCGGTGCGCGGCAGCGTGTCATAATCGACCAGCGGCTGCAATGCGCGGTACTGGCCCGATTTGACCGTCGGATTGTCCGGCCCCATCGCGCGAATGCCGCAGCCGTCGACCTTGATGAGATCGAAGTTCCAGTCGCCCATCAACAGGGCGATATCCTGCCCGGCATGGCCATAAAGACCCACCTCGCGTTCGGTCACGCTGCCCTGCGGCTGGTTGGCGAAGGTCGAGGTGAAGGCCTGTCCGCAACTGTTGCGGCCAATGTCGGAGTAAATACCCGCCTTCAGCCCCATGGCGTGCAGCCGGTCGGTCAGGGGGCGGAAGCTGGTGCCGCCATCGGGCGTCAGGGCCGAGGGGAAATTGGCGGTACGGATCAGCAGCCGCCCATCGGGCATGCGCCGCTGCAGCCACCAGCCATCGTCGATATCGACATAGCGATACCCCTTGGCCGCCAGCCCGCTGTCCACCAGCGCCTGCGCCGAGGCCATGACCTTTTCCTCGTTCACATCGCTGTTGAAGGCGTTCCAACTGTTCCACCCCATCGGCGGCAGGGGTGCGCTGCCCCTTGCATTGACGCTCCACTGCCCTGTCGCGGCCAGAGGATCACTCCCGGCCAGCGCGGTCTGCGCGAGAAAGGCCGAGGCCAGGGCCGCGAGGGTGGCGATGCGTTTGTTCATTTGCGGGCCTCGAAGATCAGATGCTGGCTGAAGAAGGGCACGACCTGATCCTGAAAGCGGAAGGCCACGCGGCTGGTATGCGTGCCGGGGTAGATCTCGAAATGGTTGGGAACCTGATAGCTGTCGAGCACGTCATGCAGCTTGCCGGCATCCACCTTCAGCCCGTCCTGATCGCCGACATCGATCGAAATCGCGGCATAGCGGCGTAGATTGCCGATATACTGGTCGACAAAGGACAGGGGCGCATTGGCGGCCCATTTGGCCAGCACGTCGCTTTGGGGCTGGCCGTCCTTCACGGGCAGGTCCAGATAGAGCGGCGGGTTTTTGGGGTTGGGCGACCATGCGGCGGCGGCGGCCAAAGTGGTGCGCTGCCCCCAGTCGAGCCTGGCGGAATCGGCGGGTGAGGTCATGGCGGCATAGGCGGCCAGCGCCTCCGGGGTGAGCCCGGCGCTGGTGCGGGCCGAGAGGCAGCAGGGGCTCATCAGATAGAGCGCACCAAAGACATCCGGGTGCTTCATGCCGATGCGGCTGGCGCCATAGCCCCCCATGGAATGGCCGATGAGGCCACGGCTGCGCCGGTCGGGCAGGGTGCGGTAATGCGCATCGACCCAGGCCACCAGATCATGGGCGATGAAGGTTTCATAATCGCCGGTGGTCGGCGAGCCAGCATACATCGAGCCATTGTGGGCCGTCTTGCTGTCCGGGAAGACGAAGATCATGTCGCGCGCGCCCTTGGCAAAGGCGGTTTCGATCACTTGGGGTACATGAATTTCGTTGGTCCACTGCGCAGCGCCGATGGAATAGCCGTGCAGGGCATAGACCACCGGATAGCGGCGGCTCCTGGACCGGTCATAGCCGGGCGGCAGCACGACGATGACCTCGCGATCGGCGGAGTCGCCCTCCAGCGCGCCTTCGAGCGCCTTGCCGTGAACGATGATGTGCTCGACGCGGGTCGGCGCCGCATTCGCTACGGGGGCAGGCGCCTGCGTGGCAACCTGCGCGCCTACGGGCATGGCCATGCTCATGAGCAGCAACGCCCCAAGAGCATGGGCCGGGTAACGTGGCTTCATCATATCCTCTCCCGCTCCGATCCGGGGCCGACGGCGACAGACTTTCGTTGAGACAACCGGCACCGGCGGGCTTTCCCGGCCCTTACCGAATGACAGGCATCGACGGTTATCAGCTAGTCCCTGAAGAGCAGGGGAGCCATTTCCTTCAGGCTGCGCCGCCAGGTCATGAATTCATGGCCGGTATCGGGCGACACATAGAACACGCTGGGCACGCCCGCGCTCTTGATCTGCTGCGCATTGGCGCGCGGGTCGGCTCTGGGCATGCCCGGCGGCGTGGCGCGACCGGGGTCAAGCTCGCGGCTGCCGTAACTCACGAAGGTAAGCTTGACCTTTTCACGGTAACCGGGAAACGACTTCACATCGTCAAGCGAGACCGTGCCGCCGCTCAACAGACCGATATAGGCGAATGTGTCGAGGTTTTTTGGGGCGATCAGCTTGGTCTCGAACCCGCCCATGGACAGGCCCGCCATCGCCCGGTGCGGTTGATCCTTCAGCGTGCGGAAATGGCTGTCGACATAGGGGATCAGCTCGTCGAGCAGCACGGTCTGGAAGGGTTTGATGTCGAAGCTGGAGAGCCCGCCGGGGCTGCCGGGGCGCACATCGTTGGTCATGCCATAGGTCATCACGATGATGAAAGGCCGCGCTTTGCCCGCTGCGATCAGATTGTCCATGATCAGATTGGCATGGCCCTGATTGGCCCAGGCCGTTTCATCCTCGCCCCAGCCGTGCTGGAGATAGAGCACCGGATAGCGCTCCTGCGCATGGTCGCCATAGGCGGGCGGCGTGTAGACATAGGCCCGGCGCTGGGTCCCCGTGCTGGGCGAGGGGAACAGGATCTGCGACACCTGACCGTGAGGCACGTTCTTGAGCGCATAGAATTCGGCATCATGGGCCGGGATTTCGATGCCGCTTTCCCAGCGCGTCGAGCCATAAAAATTCAGCGTGCCCGGATCGTTGAAGGTGCCGCCGTCGATCGTCAGATGGTAATAGTGAAAACCCTCATCGAGCGGGCCTTCCGACGTGCCGGTCCAGGCCCCGTCAGCCGCCTTGTTGAGCGTGGTGCCGCCGCGCCCGCCCAGACCCAGGCTCACCTTGACTGCCTTGGCATCGGGGGCGGCAATGCGAAAGCGCACATAGCCTTGCGAGTTCACCTGAGGATATTGCTGCCCCGGCTGGTTGAGGGGCGATGGCTTGAAATCCTCGGCGATGGCTGGTGCGGTTTGCGCGGTGGCAGGGACGTTTGCCACTGCAGCCGCCAGAAGAACGGCAAGTGCGATTTTCATGGGCACACTCTCCTCGGTTTGACCGTCAGTTCATGCTGACCGCGGCCTTATATGATTGCGCTACCAGTACGACTATTTGTTGGAGTAATGCAAGGTTGATTTGCTGATGATGTCAACTTCGAGAGGCGTGAAGGATGGTGTTCGATGTTTGTCGGCGCGGATGCGCATTCCTTGTCGCGAGTTCTCTTGTCGTTGTCGTGAATTCCTGACAGGGAATAAGATTGGGCACCAAAGCGATGGGAATAGAGAAGCATGGTGAAGTCCGACCGGCCCAAAGGCGGCGCCACAATGAATGACGTTGCTCTCGTGGCGGGCGTCTCGGCGATGACCGTGTCGCGGGTCATCAATGGGCGAAGCGGCGTGAGCGACGAAACCCGCGAGATGGTCAAAAGCGTCATTCGTGATCTCGCCTACACGCCCAATGCCGCCGCGCGCAGTCTGGTCACCTCCACCCAGCTTCAGATCGGCATCATCTATTCCAATCCGAGCGCCGCGTTTATGAGCGAAATGCTGACCGGCATGTTCGAGGAAGCCTCGATCCATGGCGCGCGGCTGGCTTTGCTGAAGGGAGAAAATGGCCATCCGCCAACCCAGGCGGAGTTGGAGGATTTCGCCGATTCCGGCCTGTCCGGTTTTATTCTGGCGCCTCCGCTGGGGGAATCGCGCAAGGTTCTCAATGTTCTGAGGCCGCTTGGGCTGCCCATGGCCGTGTTGGGCGCCTATGATGTCGATGATGCCCAATGCGTGCGCATCGACAACCATCGTGCCGCCTATGAAATGGCCCGTCACCTGCTGGACCTTGGCCATCGTCGGTTGGGCTTCGTGCTGGGCAACCCCGACCAGAGGGCCAGCGCCGAACGTATGGCCGGCTTTTACGCTGCGGTGCGCGAAATTGGCGAGGTTGAGGTTCAGGTGGTGCAGGGCGACTTTAGCTATCGCTCCGGGCTTGCGGCAGGAGAGCAGCTTCTCGATTCTCCGCGGCCGCCCACCGCGATCTTCGCCAGCAATGATGATATGGCTGCTGCCGTGGTGTCGGTTGCGCATCGCCGCCAGATCGATGTGCCCGGCGCACTGACCGTGGTGGGTTTCGATGACAGCTCGGCGGCCGTAACCCTTTGGCCGATGCTGACCACGGTGCATCAGCCATTGCGCCGCCTGGCTTCTGAAGCGCTTGCCTATGTGGCGCGCCAGACCGCGCTGGGGACAGAACAGACCGGTGCCGGGGCCGATATCGTGCTGGAACATGGCATCATCTACCGCGAGTCCACCGCCGCCATCGCTCCCGAGGATCATCCCTGAGCATCAGTCTTGCGGCGCGTAGTGGAAGAAGGCGAAATCCGCCGGTAAGCCTGCGCCCGAGACATCCTGACAGGCGACCCCGACGAAGGCTCCCGTGAAATTGGGAAGCCCTTGCAGCGATACCTCATCGGACAGAACGCTGACGTCGAGGTCATGGTCGATCCATTGCCAGTCCGGCATATCCGCAGAACGCCAGCCGAAACGCAGCGATGGGCCGTCCACATGGGCGCGCATGTCAATATCGCCATCGGGAACGGTGTCGCACACCAGCTCATCGCGCGTGCCTTTCGCCGGGATTGCGGAGAGCAGGCGCAGGCAGCGCCTGTCCTCGTCGCATGACAGGGTGAAATAGTAGAACTTGGTGCTGTTGTAATAGCACACCAGCCCGGCGCCCTGCTGGAAATGGGCAGGGTTGAAATCGAGGCGGGTGGTGGCGGTAAAGGACCAATGCTCGAAGCGCCGTGCGATCAGCGCCTGTTCGAAATGGCTCGAGATGGATTCCCTGCCGAACAGCCTTAGCCAGCCCGGCCTTTCGGTCAGGCTCCAAAGCCGCTCGGGCATCGGGCTGCGCAGCCATTGGAAGGCGCCGGGCAGGTCCGGACCGTCAAAATGACCGTTCCACGGCGTCTCGGGCCAGGGGTGAGGTGCCAGCATCGGCCGTGGAGGGGTGGGATCGGGTGCGGCATGGGCGGTCAGGCTGCGCAACCAGCCGTCATCGCCCCAGACCATGGGCTGGATCGAGGTTTCGCGCCCCAATGGACAACGCTCCAGCTTGGGCAGAGGGCGACCGCAGAGATAGGCCAGCCAGACGCTGCCATCCTTGAGTGTCACCAGATCGCCGTGACCTGCCCTTGTCAAAGCGCCGTCGCGCGCACCGTGAGCGGACAGCACCGCGCCATCGGGATGTACCTCATAAGGCCCCAGCAGCGTGCGGCTGCGGGCCATCACCACGGCATGGTTCCAGTTCGTGCCGCCCTCGGCCACCAGCAGATGATACCAGCCATCGTGACGATAGAGATGTGGGCCTTCGGTGAAGCCGCGCTCGGTGCCGCCGAAGATCATGTGGCGCTCGCCGATCAGGCGCATGCTGGCCTTGTCCAGCTCCTGGATGATGATGCCGCCGAAGCGGTCCCGACCGGAGCGATGGTCCCACAGCATGTTGAGCACCCAGCAGCGCCCGTCTTCATCATGGAACAGTGCCGGATCGAAGCCGCTGCTGTTGATGTGGACGGGATCGCTCCAGGGGCCCTCGATGCTGGGGGCGGTCACCACATAATTGTGGAAGTCGCGACAGGAGGCGCCCTCGGCACCCGAGACGGTGGTCTGGCCATAGCGCTTCACATCGGTGAAGATCAGCCAGAAAAGTCCATCGGCATAGGTCAGGTCGGGCGCCCAGACGCCGCAGGAATCAGGAGCGCCGCGCAGATCGAGCTGGCTGGCGCGGGAGAGGGGGCGGTTCGCCAGCCGCCAGTGGACCAGATCCCGGCTGTGGTGGATCTGCACGCCGGGATACCATTCGAAGGTTGAGGTGGCGATGTAGAAATCGTCCTCAACCCGCAGAATGGAAGGATCGGGATTGAACCCACGCAGCACGGGGTTGCTAAAAGTCGTCATGATGGCTTGCGCACCAAAGTCCAGAGCACGGCCGCACCCATGAGATCAAGGCAGCCAAGCGTGAGAAAAAACGGGGAATAGCCAATCGAGTCGATCAGGCTACCAAGCGACAGGGAAAAGATCAGGACACCCAGATTGGCGGCGAGGCCCGAAAAACCGGCAACGGTGCCCACATCGTTGCGCGGGAAAAGGTCCGAAGCCAGGGTGATGACCGTGACCGACAGGGTCTGATGGGCAAAACCGGCAAGGCAAAGCAGGGCGAGCGCCACATAGGGATTGGCCACGAGCCCCACCAGCCCCACGCCCGTCATCATCAAGGCGCCCAGAGAGAAGGTCATCCGTCTCGCATTGACCAGAGCCACACCGCGCCGCTGGAGGAAGCTGGCCACGGCCGGGCCGAACAGGCAGCCAAGATCCGCTGCAAGGAACGGCAACCATGCCAAAAGGGCGATGTGGGCGAGATCGAAGCCGCGTTCGCGTGCCAGATACAAGGGCAGCCACAGGGACAGCATGCCCCACACCGGATCGGCCAGCAGCCTTGGCAAGGCGATGCCCCAAAGGTTGCGATCGGTCAGCAGGCGGCGGAGTGGCAGGCTGGGCGCGCCCGCCTGGAGATGGGCTTCCTGCCCTTCGACAATCAGTCGCCGTTCCTCGGGGGTGACCGCGCGATGGCGATTGACCGGCGCGTAGAACAGAAACCACAGCGCGGCCCACAGGCCGCCAAGAACGCCCGTGGCCACGAAGGCGATACGCCAGCTGCCTGTGGCATAGACGGACCAGGCGACCAGCGGCGGTGCCAGAACCGCCCCCAGCGATGCGCCAATGTTGTAGATCCCTCCCGCCATGCCGCGTTCACGGGCGGGGAACCATTCGGCGACCAGCTTCTGGCCCGCCGGTTGCGCGGAGCCTTCCGCCATGCCCAGCGCCAGGCGGAGCCCCGCAAAACCCAGCCAGCCCCGCGCCAGCCCGTGAGCGAGGGTGATCGCCGACCAGGCCAGCGCGAAAACAGCGAAACCAACCCGCAATCCCACCCGATCAAGCAGCATGCCGGCCAGGGGCTGGCACATGATGCCAAGCTGCAAGGCGCCGGTGATCCAGCCATATTGCTGGTTGGTGATCCCCTGCTCGGAGAGAATGACGGGTGCGGCGACGCCCATGACCGAGCGCGCCAGATAGTTGATGATCATCGCCCCGACAAACAGGGTCAGCATGACCATGCGGACGTTCTTGCGGCCAAGCGTCGCCAGCTTTTGGTACGTTAACGAAAACATTCATGCCGTCCTTTGGGCGGGTGTGGCGGACGATGCGCCTTGTCATAGGTGTAGGGCATATCGATTTGGATTTCCGCATTCAACACAAAATCGGGATATTTACAGGACCCATTTGTCGGAGTAGAGAACGTTTGCGTTAACGCGGAATGATTTGCAATGATTCTTCATCTCCGCAGAAATAATAAAGACATAAAAATCAATTTCATAAAAATCAAAAGGGGGAGTTTTCATGACAAGGCAAGTTCAGATCGCCAAATGCGCCCTATTTTCCAGTACATCCTTGAGAATGGCCGTCATGGCTCTGGGGCTTCTGCCCTCATGCGCCATTGCCGCTGACCTCAGTCAGCAGGGCGCCGATGCACCGCCTTCAGCCGGCAGGGCGGCCAGCGTGCCGGAGGACAAGGAGATCATTGTCACCGGTTCACGCATCACGACAGGTGGCTTCACCGCACCCACGCCGACGACCGTGGTCGATGCCGCCAGCATCACCGCCAATGCCCAGCCCAACGTCTTCAATGCCATTGCCCAATTGCCCTCGCTTCAGGGATCGACGGGCTCTCAGGTCAACACGTTCAGCACCTCGAGCGGGCAGCAGGGGCTCAGCTCCTTTTCGCTGCGCGGTGTGGGCGCGATCCGCACGCTGACCCTGCTCGACGGCCAGCGCGTGGTGGGGGCCAATGTCACCGGCGTACCCGATATCAGCCTGTTTCCGCAATTGTTGATCAAGCGGGTCGATGTGGTCAACGGCGGCGCCTCGGCCTCCTATGGTTCGGACGCGGTGGGCGGCGTGGTGAACTTCATCACCGACACCCATTTCAAGGGGCTGAAGGGCAATGTTCAGGGCGGCATCACCAATTACGGTGACGATGCCCAGTACATGGGTCAGATCGCCTATGGTCGCAGCTTCCTGCAGGATCGCCTGCATTTCATCGGCAGTGTGGAATTCAGCAAGGAAGCGGGCATCGGCGGCGGCCAGTTCGGCACCGCGCTGGCCAATGGCCGCAACTGGTTCCAGCAGACCTCGATGATCAACCGCGGCGTTCTCAACGATGGATCACCGCAATATCTGATGCGCAATCAGGTCCAGTCGACCACTTTCACCAAATATGGCCTGATCACCGCGGGACCACTGCAGGGTATTGCCTTTGATGCGACCGGCAACCCCTTCCAGTTCCAATATGGTTCGAACGGTGTGCCTCAGCGCAATGCCGCAGGCACGGTGGCGGGCTGCTATCCGGGTTTCTGTCTGGGTGGCGATCTGTCGGGCAATGTCGATGCCGGTCGTTCGCTGCAATCGGCTCTGCAGCGCCTCGATACCTATGGCCGCCTGGGCTTCGACATCGACAACCGCAACGAAGTCTACATGACGTTCAACTTCGGTAAGGTGAACACGCATAATCAGCCCGTGAATGGCGAAAACAAGCCGGGTCTGACCCTTCAATGCGCCAATCCCTTCGTGCCGACCTCGATCCAGACGGCCTGCACCAATGCGGGGATCACCAGCTTCCAGTTCGGTACCAGCAACGCCGCGCTGGGCAACACGACCGTCTTCACCGATCGCCGTCAATATCGTTTCGTGCTGGGCGGCAAGGGGACGTTCACCGTTGGCGGCACCGACTGGAAATATGACATCTATGGCGAGCATGGGACCAACGTCACTCAGGTCGATGTGCGCAACATCCTGCTGACCCAGCGCTTCAATCAGGCGATCGATGCCATCTCGCTCAACGGCGCTATTGTCTGTCGTGATCCGGTGGCGCGGGCGAATGGCTGCCAACCGCTCAACATTCTGGGCGGCCAGCCATCGGCGGGCGCGCGCAACTATGTGGTGCCCGAAGCCGGGCCGTATCAGCACACCCGCCAAACGCAGGACGTGGCCAGCATCAACTTTTCGGGCTCTCCGGTCGATCTTTGGGCCGGGCCGCTGTCGATCGCTTTCGGCGGCGAGTTCCGCCATGAATTCTATACCGTTACTGCCGATCCTTACGGTGCAGGTTTCAACAACACGCCGGCTTATGGCCCCTATCCCGCAGACCCCGTCCTGATCGCGGGCGGCAACAATTGGTACGCGGGCAATTACAAGAATGGCGGCGGCGCCTATGGCGTGAAGGAAGGCTTCCTTGAGGCCGATCTGCCCGTCCTGCGTTCGGAAAGCCTGGGCAAGGCCAGCATCAATGGTGCCGCTCGCGTCACCAATTACAGCACATCGGGCACGGTCTGGGCCTGGAAGGTCGGCGGCACCTGGGATCTGCCGATCAGCGGCCTGCGTCTGCGCGGTGTGACCAGCCGCGATGTGCGTGCGCCCAACCTGTCGGAACTGTTTGCCGCGCCGGTGACGACCACGCTGCCCAACTTCTTCGACCCGTTCCACAATGTGGCGACGCTCGTGATCCAGAGCACGGTGGGCAATCCCAATCTGAAGCCTGAAATCGCGCGCAACAGCACGTTCGGGATCGCGATGACCAACCCTTCGTGGCTGCCTGGCCTCAATGTCTCGTTCGACTATTACAAGCTGAAGATCAGCGGTGTCATTTCCTCATTGGGCGCCAATGACATCGTGAATTACTGCTACCAGAATATTCTTCCCCAGACTTGCGGCGCTTTCAATCTGAACAATCCGGTGGGTGGGAATTACATCAACGTCCAGCCTTTCAACCTGGCTTCGATCCGCACCGAAGGTTTCGATATCGAGGCAAGCTATCGCTGGCGTCGCCCGCTGGGGCTGCCCGGCAATCTGAACTTGCGCGCTCTGGCCACGCATGTCGTCAACTACATCACCGATACGGGGCTCCCAGGCACCATACCGGTGGACAGTGCGGGCTCCAACCTTGGCGCGACACCGCACTGGAAATGGCTGGCGGTGCAGAGCTATGAAAGTGACAGATTCTCGCTGCTGGTGCAGGAGCGTTGGTTCAGCAACGGTACTTTTGCGAACAATTATGTGACCTGCTCGGCCGGAAATTGCCCGGTGTCCACCGTCAACAATCCGACGATCGACAGCAACTTCATGCCGGGGGCCTTCTACATCGATATCGGTGGATCGTTCAACATCGTGAAGAATGTCACCTCATTCTTTAAGATCGACAATCTGACCAATGTTTCGCCGCCGCCCAATCCCAATTTCAACAATCCGGCTCTCTATGACCAGATCGGGCGGGTTTATCGCGCGGGCGTGCGTTTCAATTTTTGATGTTCGGGGCGGCCTGGGATGTCAGGTCACCTCCTGGAAAGTCTGATCGGTCTGCCATGCCTCTCCGGCGGGCCGGTCGGTAGGCGGAGCGGCTCGCGCGCGATCCGTTTCCGCTAAAACAGCGCCATGGTGTGAGAAGCCTACCCTCCCTCACACCATGGCGTTTCGGTGTGAATTGGATGATCAGTTCGCCTGCCGCGCGGCTAACCTGACTTGTCGAGAGGTAGGACGATTCGTTCGCTTTGCCGGAGGACGCCGCCTTTCCCTGGAGAATCGAACAGCAACGGGCGTGGGATCAACGGGCTTTCGGGCAGGAGGCTGTGGCGTCATTCCGACAGATCGCGGGCTGTTTCGAAAGAGGGGATCGCAGCCCACAACCATTTTTGCGAGCGAGATTTCGCCTGTGAAAATTGGACTTGATAGCGCTATCTTTTAGCTCTACGACACTCCTGTGAAGCGTCGAACGGGGCGTGGCAGGGAGATAGTGCGCCTCGGCAGGCGTGTAGATGCAGTAGTTCATAGTAGAAAATGAATATTTTTCACATCGGTGTCGATTGTGATGCCGAACAGTCATGTCTTGAACGTCGTCGAGAACGAAAAAATGTCCGGCGAACACTAGGGGGTAGAGGTATGGTCAGGCAGGTTGTGCAAAAATTGATGGTCTCGGGCGCCTCATGCGTCTTGGCAGTGGCGGTAGGAAGTCCTGCCTTTGCGCAGGATGCATCGCCGTCACCTACGGCGAGCGCGGCTCCTGCGCCTGAGGACGCGCCGAGCATTATCGTGACGGGCATTCGCGGATCGTTGCAGCGCAATCTGGATATCAAGCGCGCGGCGCCGGGCGTTGTCGATGCCATTTCAGCGGAAGATATCGGCAAGTTCCCCGATCCCAACGTGGCCGCCTCGCTCCAGCGCCTGCCGGGCGTGTCGGTGCAGATCTCGGGCAACCGCGGCGAGGCGACCGGCGTGACCGTGCGCGGCTTCAGCGGCGACTTCAACGAAACGCTCTATGACGGGCGCCATATCTCGACGGCCACCGGGCAGCGCTCGGTCGATTTCTCGACCGTGGGCTCCGATTTCGTCGGCCAGCTCAGCGTCTACAAGACGCCCGACGTTTCGGTTTCGGCCAGCGCCATCGGCGCCACCATCGACATCGCCTTCCCCAAGCCCTTCGATCACCCCGGCTTCCATGTGGCGGCCGCGATGTCGGGCTCGATCCAGGATCGCAAGGGCAATGTCGTGCCCTCGGGCGGCTTGCTGGTCAGCAAGACCTTTGCCGACGACACGATCGGCATTCTGGGCGACATCGCCTATTCGCGCCACGATACCACCACCAACCACGTCTTCGTCAATGGCTGGGAAGGCGGCTATTACGCTCCTTGCCAGCTCTCGGGAAGCACGGCGGCCACCTGCAATCCGGGCTCGACCACCAGTGGCCTCGCCAGCGACAAGCAGAATGTGCTG
Source organism: Novosphingobium sp. (assembly GCF_039595395.1). Taxonomy (NCBI): domain Bacteria; kingdom Pseudomonadati; phylum Pseudomonadota; class Alphaproteobacteria; order Sphingomonadales; family Sphingomonadaceae; genus Novosphingobium; species Novosphingobium sp. The sequence goes on from NZ_JBCNLP010000006.1 coordinate 812,620, forward strand.
GGCTGGTTCCCGCAGCAGGCCGGCGCCGAGCAGACCACCACCCGCGACGAGCGCGTCGATGCGCGCCTCGTGCTGCAGTGGAAGCCGACCGACAAGCTGCTGCTGACCGTGGATGACAATTTCAGCAGCCAGGTCGTGCAGACCAACAGCTATGGCTATGCCGCATGGTTCAACATGAGCAGCCTGACCAACGTCAAGCTCGACAAGAACGGCACCACGGTTGACTTCAACCAGCCCGGCACGCCGATGGACATGAATGCCGGCATCGCCCATTCGCTGATCAACACCAACCAGTTGGGCGCCAACCTCAAATATGAGGCGACCGAGCATCTGAAGTTCGACTTCGACGCCGCCTTCGCCAAGAGCTGGCTCAACCCCAATGGCGAGATCGGCAACAACAGCTCCGATATCGGCTATGGCGGCATTCTGGGCGCCAACACCGGCCTTGCCGTCACGGGCAACAGCAGCAACACGCTGCCGGTGCTGCATGACATCGGGCCCTCGGGCAATGCCGGGCAGTTCCTGAACACCTCGGTGATCGGCTCGCATGTGATGGTGCGCCAGGCCCAGCAGAACACCGACGTGGTGCGCCAGTTCCACGCCAAGGGCACGTGGGAGCAGGAGAACTTCAAGCTGCAGTTCGGTGGTTCCTATACGGAAGACACCTTCCGCCTGCAGGCCAGCGACACCTTCACCAACAATTACTGGCAGGCCTATGCCGGTTACGGCACCGCTTCGGGCCGCACCACGGGCGTGGCGCTGCCCTCCAGCATCTATGGCGGCACGATCAGCACCGCCAACTTCATTCCGGGTTACAGCGGCAATCTGGCGCCGGGCATCCTGACCTACAATCCGCTGGCCGTGTATGCCTATCTGCAGAGCCTGGGCAATCCGCAGACGACCAACGTGCCCGGCTACAACTATGGCTGCTGCACGGGCTTTACCGGCGCGCTCAATCTGGCGCTGAGCCCGTCGAGCGTGGCGACCATCAGGGAGAAGAGCTGGTCGGCCTATGTGCGCGGCAGCTTCACCACCGATATCGCCAGCATGCCCTTCCACTTCGTGTCGGGCCTGCGTTACGAGAACACCCATCTCGACACGCTGGCGCTGGGCCAGACGCCTACCGCCCTGACCACCAGCACCGCCGACCCGACGCTGCTGACCACGGTCTATGCCAACAATGGGGCGACCAACACGATCGTGGCGGGAAGCAGCTACAACTATCTGCTGCCCAGCATGGATCTGAAGCTGGAGCTGACGCCCAAGCTGCATCTGCGCCTCGATGGTTCGCGCACGCTGACGCGTCCGGGTCTCTCCAAGCTCAATCCGGTGCTCAATGTGGGCTCGGGCCAGCGCGTGGGCGCCCTGACGGCGACGGGCGGCAACCCCAACCTCAAGCCTTACCTCTCGGACAATTTCGACGCCGCCGCCGAGTGGTATTATGCGCCCAACTCCTACTTCTCGGTCGACTTCTTCCTCAAGCATGTCAGCAACTTCATCGTGGCGGGCGTGCAGCGGCAGACGATCAACGGCGTGGTCGATCCCACGACCGGTCAGCTTGCGCAATTTGCCGTCTCGCAGAATGTCAACGGACCCGACGCGACGGTGCGCGGCGTGGAAATCGCCCTGCAGCATGTGTTTGGCCGCAGCGGCTTCGGCTTCACCGCCAACGCCACTTTCGTTGGCACCAACAAGCCCTACGATTCCAGCGACATCAGCCAGAGCGGCTTTGCCGTGACGGGCTTGGCCAATTCGGCGAACCTGGTGGCCTTCTACGACAAGCACGGCTTCCAGGCGCGTGTCGCGGTCAACTGGCGCGACAGCTATCTGCTGCAGTTCGGCCAGAACCAGAACACCGGCCAGTTCGGCGCCGAGCCGACCTTCGTCAACAGTCAGGTGCAGGTCGACCTGTCGTCGAGCTATGACATCACCAAGCAGGTCTCGGTGTTCGGCGGCATCACCAACATCAACAATTCGACCTACAGCACCCATGGGCGTTTCAGCAACCAACTGCTTGATGCCTACAGCTATGGTCGTCGCTTTACATTCGGTGCACGTTATCATTTCTGATAACAGCTGACGGCGGGCCGGTGAGGGATCACCGGCCTGCCATGACACTGCAAACTGACCCTCAAGATCGCTGACTATGTGTTGCGATCGGTCTGAATTGGCTGTGCTGTTTCTGGAGAGAGAAATGTCTCAATCGCTCGCCTGCCGTCGGCGCAGGCTGCTGTCCATCGCAACGATCATGAGCGTCGTTGCCTTTTCGGCTCAGAACACGCGCGCGGCAGATCAGGCAGAGCAACTGGCGACTGCCACTGTCGCGCAGTTGACCCAGGACGAGAAGATCGCGCAACTGGTCAATGTGGCCCCGGCGATCCCGCGCCTTGGCATTCCGGCCTACAATTGGTGGACGGAATCGCTCCATGGCGCTTTCGGGCCGGTGCCCACCACCAACTTCCCCGAACCCATCGGCCTTGCGGCTACCTTCAATCCGCCGCTGCTGCATGATGTGGCGGGCGTCATCGGCACCGAAGTGCGCGCCATGCACACGCTGGGGCGCGAGACGGGCCATCTGGGCAAGATCGGCACCGGGCTCGATACTTGGTCGCCCAACATCAACATCTTCCGCGATCCGCGCTGGGGCCGGGGGCAGGAAACCTATGGCGAGGATCCTTTCCTCACCGCGCATATGGGCGTGGCTTTCGTCACCGGCATGCAGGGGCCTGATCCCGCCCATCCTCTGGTGATCGCCACACCCAAGCATTTCGCGGTGCATTCGGGGCCGGAATCCACCCGCCATGTCGCTGACGTTTTCGTTTCGCGCCATGATCTGGAAGACACCTATCTGCCGGCCTTCCGCGCCGCGATCGTGGAAGGGAAAGCAGGTTCGATCATGTGCGCCTACAACCGCATCGATGGACAACCGGCCTGCGCCAGCGACAATCTGCTGAAAGACCATTTGCGCGGGGCCTGGGGCTTCAAGGGCTATGTCGTGTCGGATTGCGATGCGGTGGTCGATATCGCCGACCATCACAAATATGCCACCGACCCGGCGGCGGGCGTGGCCGCGGCCTTCCGCGCGGGGGTGGACAATGAATGCCACGGTGGGACGATCATCGGCAAGCAGGGGCTGGACAAGCCTTATGTCGAAGCCTTGCAGCGCGGCCTGCTGACTCAGACCGATCTGGACCGCGCGCTGGTGCGCCTGTTTGCCGCGCGTTACCGCAACGGCGATTTGCCCGGCATTGCGGGGCCCAACACCACGCCTGTGCCTCCGAAGATGGTGGACACGCCCGAACATCGCGCTATGGCCTTGCGCGCTGCGGTCGAAAGTCTGGTGCTGCTCAAGAACGACGGCACGCTGCCTTTGCGCAAGGACGTGAAGGTCGCGGTGATCGGCCCGCTGGGCGATGCGACGCGCGTGCTGCGCGGCAATTATTCTTCGCCCAATTCGGCCCCGCCGATCTCGGTGGTGGAAGGCTTGCGCCGCGCCATGCCCGATGCTCAGGTGGAACTGGTGCCCTTCAGCGCATCGATCACCGATGGCGATCCGGTGCCAGCCGGTCATTTTCTCACGCCTCAGGGCAAGCCGGGGCTGCGCGCCGATTATTTCAATGCCCTCGATCCTGCGAAACCTCGCGGCGAGCGCACGTTCGGACAGCGCCCCGCCATCACCCGCACCGAAACCCGCCTGGCCAATCACGCGCAGGAGATCAAATCGCTTTCCGACGCCTATAAGGTGGTGTGGAGCGGCTTTTTCGTGGCCCCCGAAACCGGCTTCTACCGCATGGGCGTCACCGGCGTGAAGGGCGCCATCGATGTGGATGGCAAGCCTGCCATCGCGGCCGAGCACGCCAGCAACTGGGGCGAACCGCTCAAGCTGGTCGATGTCGCGCTGAAGAAGGGGCAGCGCTATCCGCTGCATTTCGCGGTGGAAGGAGGCAACCCGGCTGAAGCGGCCCTGTTCTGGAAGCGCGTCTCGCGCGATGAGCAGGCCGATCTGCGCAAAGCGGTGGCCAGCGCCGATGTGGTGGTGGCGGCCGTTGGCCTCACCTCGGATCTTGAGGGCGAGGAGATGCCGGTCAAGGTCGAGGGCTTTGCGGGTGGTGACAAGACCTCGCTTGATTTGCCCGCCGATCAGCGCGCCTTGCTCGAAAGCGCCAAGGCGCTGGGCAAGCCGCTGGTGGTGGTGGCGCTGAACGGCAGCGCCATCGATCTGAGCTGGGCGAAGGACAACGCCAACGCCATCGTGGAGGCCTGGTATCCCGGCCAGCATGGCGGTCTAGCCGTGGCACAGGTGCTCTCTGGTGAGGCCAATCCGGCGGGGCGTCTGCCGCTGACCTTCTATCACACGCTGGCCGATCTGCCCGCTTTCGACGATTATGCGATGAACGGGCGCACCTATCGTTATTTCACCGGCAAGCCGGTCTATCCCTTTGGCTATGGGCTCAGCTACACCAGCTTTGCCTATGACGGCCTCACCGTCACCCCGGTGGAGGGCGATGCGGCCAAGGGCGTGCATGTGACGGCGCAACTGCGCAACACCGGTACGCGGGCGGGCGATGAGGTGGCGCAGATCTATCTGCGTTTCCCTCAGGCGCCTGGCGTACCCAACATCGCCCTGCGCGGCTTCCAGCGCGTGGCGCTCAAGCCGGGCGAGGCACGGCAGGTCAGCTTCGATCTTTCGCCGCGAGATCTCAGCGCGGTAAACCCGGAGGGCGAACGCAGCGTCATGCCTGGCGCCTATACGCTGAGCCTTGGCGGCGGACAGCCGGGGCAGGGGCTGCCCACGGTGGAAACCGGCTTCACCATCACCTATGGCGCGCCGATCCCGCGTTGACGCGGCAGGCGTGACCGGGATCGCCCTTCCTTGATGACCCGTTCAGGAGAAACCTTGTGACCCGACTTCACGCGATCCTGTCTCACGGGGTGCCGACATTGCTGATCATAGCCTCGGCCATGGCGGCGCCTATCGCGCAGGGGGCCGACGCACCGGCCGCCAAAGCGCCCACGCTGGCGCCGTTCTTTGCCCCCGCATCCGCCCAGCCCAAAGCCACCGATGCCGATGGTTTCCTTCAGCGCTGGCTGCTGCTGGAACCGGTCGAGAAGCCTAACCGCACGAATACCGTCTTCACCGGCACCTATGTCCGGCAGGCTTTCAGCACGCCGCCGCTCAGCGGACCCTACACCACCCTGCCGCGCGATGGGCAAAAGGTCAGCGTGGCGGGCAAGCCGCTGGCTTGGCACGCGCTGGACAGCTCGCTCTTCGATGTGAAGCTGTTCAACTTCGCCTCGGGTCTGGGCAAGCCGACCTATGGCGTCATTTTCTGGGCCACCACGGTGGTCAACAGCCCGCGTGAGATGCAGGGCGTGCGCTTGGCCGTGGGTTCGAACTCCGCTTCGATGTGGTGGCTCAACGGGCAGGAGGCCGCCACGCTCTTCGGTGACCGCCGGATGGTGATGGACGATGTCGTCTCCGCGCCGATCACCCTGCACAAGGGGCGCAACATCCTGCGCGGCGCGGTCATCAATGGTCCGGGTCTGAGCGATTTCTGCGTGCGCTTTGTCGATGAAAAGGGCCGCGCGATCACCGACATCACGACCAGCACCCGCTGAACCCAAGGCACGTCTCCATTCGACAAGCAGGGAAGAGCTTCCCATGAACATTCTTACCGCCGCCGCCTCCTGCCTGGCTCTGATGGCCGCCTGTTCCGGTGTTGCCCATGCGCAGCAACTGGCGGGCGAACCCTATATCCATGATCCCTCGACGATCACCCTGTCCGACGGCAAATATTACACCTTCGGCACCGGGCGCGGCGGTCTCGTGTCCGAGGATGGCTGGACGTGGCACGCGGGGGGCGAGCGCCCCGGCGGCGGCGTCGCGCCCGATGTCATCAAGATCGGTGAGCGCTATTACGTGGCCTATGCCGTGGGCGGCGGCGGCATGAGCGGCGGGCACGCCAGCCAGGTCAAGATCATGTGGACCAGGACACTGGACCCCAAATCCCCCGATTTCGGCTATCATGATGTGGGTGTCGTCGCCTCCAGCGATGGTATCGAAAATCATGACGCCATCGATCCGGCCTTTCTCATGGCCGATGGGCATCTGTGGCTCAGCTATGGCACCTATTTCGGCTCGATCCGCATGATCGAGCTCGATCCCGCCACCGGCCAGCGCATGGCCGGCAATCAGCCCGTCGACGTCGCCATCGACATGGAGGCGACGGCGCTGATGTATCGCGACGGATGGTATTATCTGCTCGGTACGCATGGCACCTGCTGCGATGGGCCGAATTCCTCCTACAACATCCGGGTCGGGCGCTCGCGCAGTGCGACCGGTCCCTATGTCGACAACATGGGCATTCCGCTGCTGAAAGGGGGCGGCAAGCTGGTCGTGGCGGGGCGGGGCCGGGTGTATGGCCCCGGCCATTTCGGGCTCATCGATCTGGGCGGCGGCATGGAAAAATTCTCGATGCATTACGAGGCGGACATGGACCGCAGCGGGCGCAGCGTGCTGGGCATCCAGCCGCTGCTCTGGCGTAATGGCTGGCCAGTGGCGGGCACGAACATCCCGGCGGGCACCTATGAGATCCAGTCGGAACGCAGCGGCGGCGCGCTGGAGCTGGATGTCGATTTCGTGCGCATCAACTTCGAGCGGCAGCGCGGTTTCTTTGGCCCGCCGACCACGCCGGTCGGCCCCATTGCCAATCTGACGCTGGAGCAGGATTCGGCGGCCTGGCCGCAGGGGGCGCTGGCCGTCGATCTGGGCGATTACATGATCAAGCCCCACCAGCAATGGTCGGTCGAGCCGGTTGCCGGGGGCTATATGGGCGCGCCTTATTACAAGATCCTGATCGCGGGCACCACGCGGGCGCTGGCGGCGACGGCCGATGGCAAGCTGGTTGCCGATGCCGCTTTCTCCGGCACGGCCGGGCAGCTCTGGCGGATCGATCAGCTGACCGATGGCAGCTACCGGATCACGCCCCGCCTGCAACCGACATCGGGCGGTGAGGTGGCGCTTGTCGCTGCAGGCGCCAGTACACCCGTGCTCGCCCGGTTCGACCCGGCCAGCGATGCCGGTCGCTGGACCTTCCAGACACCATAGCAGGGGGGCGGACCCTCACCTGTAACAGATAGAGCGGGAGATGTTTCAATGACCACCCTGTCGAACACCATGCGCGCCCAGTTCCGGCGCCTGCCGATTGCCGCGATGGCCGTGGCGATCGCTCTGGCGTCGCCGGCACAGGCGCAGAACGACCAGATGGCGCAGATCGCAACGCCAGCCCAGCCCGACGCCATCGACCTTGGAACCGGGGCGCTGCCGGGCGCCAAGGCGCATGAGGCATGGCATAGCCAGTATGGCAGCCAGTTCGCCCGCAATGTCACCGTGGCGACGCTCACGCCCTTCCTGCCCGATCCCGCCAGGGCGACCGGCACGGCGGTGATCGTCGCGCCCGGCGGCGGCTTCACCACCCTGTCGATGCAGAATGAGGGCTGGGATGTCGCCAAGGCGCTTGCGGCGCGCGGGGTTGCCGCTTTCGTGCTGAAATACCGGTTGAACCAGACCCCGGCCGATATCGCGGCCTATCAGCAGATCGAGCGCACGCGCTTCTCGGGCGGTGCGACGCCGCCGGCCACGCCCCCGACGCGCATGAATTTCGGGCCGCAGATCGCCGATGCGCGCGCTGCCTTCGCCCTTGTGCGCAAGCGGGCGGGCGAATGGCATGTCGATCCCGCGCGCGTGGGCATGGTCGGTTTTTCGGCGGGGGCGATGCTGACCTTGGCCACGACGCTTGACGGACAGGATGCCAAGCCCGCCTTCATCGGCACGATCTATGGCCCGATGGCCCCGGTCACCGCACCGGCCGATGCCCCGCCGCTGTTTGTCGCGCTGGCGGCGGACGACCCGCTGTTCGGCCACGGCGGCTATGGGCTGATCGACAGTTGGCGCGCGGCCAAGCGGCCTGTCGAGTTCCATTTCTTCGAGCAGGGCGGGCATGGCTTCGGCATGTATCCCAAGACCACGACGAGCACCGGCTGGTTCGATGAGTTCGCCCGCTGGATGGCGATGCACGGCTGGATCAAGGCTGCCAACTGACGAAAAACGCCCGGCCCGCGGGTGCTGGTTGCAAACTGGCACCCGCGGGCTTTGTTATGCCTGATTGCCGCGCCGGAGCCTGAAGGCATAGGCGGCAATGATCGCAAAGCTGACCAGCGGCAGCAGCAGCGCCGAAGGAATGCCACCGCCGTGCATGGCGATCAGCCCCATCAGCGGCGGGAAGAAGGCTCCGCCGATGATCGCCATGATGATGAAGGAGGAACCGAGCGGGCGCGCCGCGCCCAGCGAGGCGACACCCAGACCGAAAATGGTCGGAAACATGATCGACATGAAAAAGCTGGTCGTCACCAGCGCCGCCACCGCAACCCAGCCCGGCGCGCTGGCCGCCACGGCGCATAAAGCGATGTTGGCCACGGCATAGATGCCCAGCAGCCGTGGTGGCGAAATGCGCGCCATCAGCGCGGTGCCAGTGAAGCGCCCGATCATGAAGAGCAGGAGGCTGGCCGAGAGCAGGAATGCGCCATGCCGCTCGGAGACCCAGGGCGTCACATCCTTCACGAAGTCGATGAAATAGCTCCAGATCCCGACCTGAGCGCCGACATAGAAGAATTGCGCCATGACCGCGCCCAGCAGAGAGCGGCTGCGCACCAGTTCCGCCAGTTGGATGCGCAGCGGCGTCTCCTCGCCCTCGCGCATGCCGGGCAGGCGGGCGATCGCCACGGCTCCGGCCACCGCCAGCGCGGCCACCGCCAGCAAGGCATAGGGCAGTTGCACGGTGCTTGCCTCGGCGGCGCGATAGGCGGCGAGCTGGCCGGGCGTCATCGCCGAAAGGGCCGAGGCCGAATGCTCGACCCCGGAAAAGATCAGTAGGCCGCCCAGAGCTGGCGCGATGCTGGCGCCCAGCCCGTTGAAGGCCTGAGCCAGATTGAGCCTTTGCACGGTGGTGGCCGGCGAGCCGAACTCGGCGGTGTAGACATTCGCGGTGGTTTCAAGGCAGGCGGCGCCCGCCGCGATCAGGAACAGGGCAAAGAGGAATGCCCCGAAGCTGAGCATCAGCGATGCCGGATAGAACAGCGCCGCCCCCGCCGCATAGAGCAGCAGGCCGGTCAGCACGCCCGCGCGATAGCCGAAGCGCCGCATCAGCAGTCCGGCGGGCAGGGCGACCAGAAAATAGCCGATGTAGAAAACGAACTGGATAAAGCCCGCCTGCGCCCGGTCGAGCCCGAGCGATTTCTGGAACTGGCGGATCAGGACGTCGTTGAGATTGTTGGCCAGTGCCCAGAGAAAGAACAGGCTGACGATCAGCGCGAAGCCCCAGCGATAGGAAGGGGTGATAAAACCGCCCCCGGCCATGCCGGAGCCCGCCGGAGTGCTTTCGCCGATCATCATCATCCCATCTCCGTTTTTCTGTTGTTTTTTTGGCGGTGCCTCAGCAGTTGGGCATGGCCTGTTCCAGCCTGTCCAGTTCCGCCCAGAAGGCAGGGGGGATGGCCTGTCTGGCCAGCTCGGCGCTCTGGCCGATCCGGGCCGGGTTGCCGGTGCCCACCACCACCTGCGTGACCGCGGGATGCCGGGCGACCCATTGCAGGGCTGCGGCGGCGAGTGGTATGGCGTGGCGCGCGCAAAGCTGCTCGATCACCTCGACGTGGCGCAGAATGGGATCGGGCGCCGGGCCGTAATCGTAATGGGCCGCGCCGTTGCGCGCGCCGGTGGCCAGAATGCCCGAATTGAACACACCGGCTCCCACAATACCGATCCCGCGCGCGCGGCAGGTTTCGAGGAAGGCGTCGCTGTCCCGGTTGAGCAAGGTGTAGCGGCCCGCGATCATCAGCAGGTCGAGATCGGCATGCTCGATGCAATCCGCGCAGATCTCCACCTCATTGACGCCCAGGCCGATGGCGGACACGGCCCCCTGATCGCGCAGTTCGGTCATGGCGCGCAGGCCGCCGACCGCCTGGGCGCGATGATGGTCATGGGCATCGCCATGCGTCACGCGGCCAAGATCATGCATGTAGAGGATGTCGATGCGGCTCAGCCCGAGCCGGTGCAGGCTGGCCTCGAACGACCGCATGACGCCATCATAGCTGTAATCATAGACCGGATCGAAGGGCATCGGTGAGTGGAAGCCATGGCGCTCGCCCCCACCCTCGCCGGGCACCAGCAGGCGGCCCACTTTGGTTGAGAGGATGATCTCGTCGCTCTTGCGGTGGCGCAAGGCATCGCCCAGCCGCCTTTCGCTCAGGCCGAAACCATAGAAAGGCGCGGTGTCGAAATAGCGGATGCCCTGCGCCCATGCGGCGTCCACCGTGGCCTTCGCGGTCTCATCGTCGATGGCGCGATAGAGATTGCCGAGCGTGGACGCGCCAAAGCCGAAGGGACCGCTGGCGGCAAGGCGCGCAAGGAAGGCGGAGCGTGATGCGGTCATCTCTGCGATACCCTAGAAGGACGCGATGGCCTTGAGAACATGGTCGGCTTCTTCGATCAGCTCGGGCAGGCGGGAGGGCATGTCATGCGCGGCAATGCTGTGGGTGTGCAAGGCCTCGGTGGGAATGGCGCCGGTCAGCATCGCCTGCCTGACACGTTCGAAATCCGCCGCCAGCGCGTTGCGGCTGGCCATCAGCGTGGTTTCCCGCTTGTGGAATTCGGGATCGGCAAAGACGAGATCGCCCGGCGCCACGCCCACCAGCACCAGCCTGCCGCCATGGGCGACATAGGTGAGGCTCTGCGCCATGGCGGCCAGTGAGCCGGTGGCATCGAAGACAGCGTCGAACATGGCGCCGTCGGTGCGTTCGGCCAGTTCGGCGGTGAGGGCAGGGGTGACCTCCACCGTGTCATCGAAGCCCAGCCTGTCGCGCGCGAAGGCCAGCCGGGTCACGCGCATATCGGCCAGAGTGACCTGCGCCCCATTGAGCCGCGCGAAGAGGGCGCAGGCCACGCCGATCGGGCCGGCGCCGACTACCAGCACGCGGTCTGTGGCATCGACTCCCGAACGGGCCACCGCATGTGCGCCGATGGCCAGAAACTCCATCATGGCGGCCTGATCGAGGGTGAGGCCGGTCGCATCGATGACGGCACGTTGCGGCACGGCAAGGAACTCGGCCATGCCGCCATCGGCATGGACCCCCAGCACGCTGATGGTGACGCAGGCATTGGGCTTGCCCTTGCGGCAGGCGATGCAGGTGCCGCAGGCCAGATAGGGGTTCACGGCCACGACCTGCCCCACATGGAAGGGCGAGCCTTCGGGCGCCGCATGCACCTCGCCCGCAAGCTCGTGGCCCATCACGCGGGGATAGGTGAGGAAAGGATGGCGCCCGGCAAAGATATGATAATCCGTGCCGCACAGGCCCACCCGCCGGATGCGGATGATCAGTTCGTCCGCCTTGGCCTCGGGACGTGGGCGCTCCTCGACAGTCAGGCTGAAAGGCTCCCGGCAGACGATCGATTTCATGAGCTTGAACATCCTCTCGAGCAACGGATCGTGTCATTGGGCTAGACGCTGAGGATCATATATGCAAGTTAGTTCTCATATCTGATATTGACCTTCAGGCAGCCCCCTTGATGAAGATTGACGCGCATCATCACCTCTGGCGTTACGAGGCCTATGCCTGGATCGAGGGCGATCCCATCCTGGCGCGTGACTTCACTGCGGAGGACCTTGTCGCCGCCATGACCTCCGCGGGCATCGATGCCGCGATGGCCGTTCGGGCCCGGCAGACCGAGCAGGAAACCGCCGATCTTCTGGCCCGCGCGGCCAGCCCGGCGGTGGCGCAGGCCGGGGCGATGATCTTCGAGACCATGCTGGCCACCGCCTCGGACCGACCGACCAGATCGGAAGCGCCGGGTGTGGGCGATTTCGAATTCGTGCCCGGGCAAATGGGGGCGTGGATGTAACGCGTGAACCAAAAAATGGCAGCGACAAACGGGAAGAGAGAGATGCAGATCGGCCGAACAACAAAGCGAATGTCAGCAGGCGATGCCGTGAGGGCGCTGTTGAGCGGCACCACGGCCCTGGCCGGTCTGGTGTTGATGGCCTCGCCCGCCGCCGCGCAGACCGCATTGGGGGTGACGTCGCCCGACGGCCACACGCGGCTGACTGTCTCGGCGGAAGCGGGGCTGCATTATACCGTCGATCATGATGGCGCCCCGGTCCTTGCCGAATCGCCGATGGGCCTGTTCACCAGCCAGGGCTCGATCGGGGGCGAGGCCGTGACGGTCCTGGCATCCGAGGCGACATCGGTGAACGACAGCTATGCGCCGCTGGCGGGCAAGGCCAGCCAGGTCGCCGACCGCTACAACCAGTTGACCCTGCATCTTCAGCGCCGCAAGGACGATGTGAGGTTCGACGTCGTGCTGCGGGCCTATGACGACGGCGTGGCGTTCCGCTTCGTGGTGCCGGGGCAGGCCAGGTTCCAGAATCTGGATGTTTTCTGGGAAACCACGGGTTTCTATTTCCCTGCCGACTATGGCTGCTGGGGCGCCAATGCCGGCAAGTTCGAAAATTCGCACGAGACCGAGTTCAGCGCTTTCAAGGCCTCGGCCATGTGGGGTTTTCACCTCTATGACGCGCCGCTGGTGTGCAAGACCGGCAAGGGGCAGACCACCTTCGCCCTGCTGGAAGCCGACAAGCGCGATTATGCGGGTGCCTATTACACGCGGCGCGGCGACTATGGGCTGGGCGTCAATGTCGGCCTGACCCCACGGGTGGACAATGCGCGAGATACGGGGACCTTCGGCGCCGCCGTTCACGCCTCGCTGGTCGATGCGCCGCTGACCACGCCCTGGCGCGTGGTGATGATCGGCGACCGGCCCGGCAAGCTGATTGAATCCAGTCTGGTGCAACTGCTGGCCACCCCCTCCAGGATCGCTGACACGAGCTGGATCAAGCCCGGCAAATCGGCGTGGGACTGGTGGAATGGCTGGGCGGTCAATGTGCCCGATGCGGGGATCAATACGGCCAGCTACAAGGCCTATATCGACTTCGCCACATCGATGGGCCTCGACTACATTCTGATCGACGAGGGCTGGTACAAGGGCAGTTCGGAAGGTGCGCGGCCCGCCGATGTCACCGTGCCGATCGCCGCGATGGATATGCCCGGCATCGTGAAATATGGCGCGGAGCGCCATGTCGGCGTGTGGGTATGGCTGCAGTGGAAGCAGCTTGAACGGCAGATGGATGCCGCCCTCGCGCTCTATGAGGCCTGGGGCATCAAGGGCATCAAGGTCGATTTCATGGACCGCAACGATCAGCAGATGGTCGCCTTCTATCACGAGCTGCTTTCCAAGGCGGCGGCGCATCATCTGATGGTCGATCTGCACGGCGCCTATCCGCCCGATGGGCTGGCGCGCACCTGGCCCAATTTCCTGACTCAGGAAGGCGTGCTGGGGGCGGAATACAACAAATTCGGCACGCGCATCACCGCCACCCACAATGTGACGCTGCCCTTCACGCGCATGCTGCTGGGCCCCATGGACTATACGCCCGGCGGCTTCCACGCTTTGCCGCCTGCCGAAATGGCCCGGCAGCACCGCTCCCCCCGGCCTTTCGTGCAGACCACGCGCGGGCAGGCGCTGGCCATGTATGTCGTTTATGACTCACCGCTGGTCATGCTGGCGGACAGCCCGGATTCCTACATCGATGCGGCAGGCAAGCTGGCGCCCGGCGCCGATTTCCTGAAGCAGGTGCCGACAAGCTGGGATGAAACGCGGTTCCTTGCCGGCGAGGTGGGCGAATACATCGTGCTGGCCCGGCGCAAGGGGGACACATGGTATATCGGCGCCATGACCAATGAACAGGCGCGCACGATCAGGGTGCCGCTCGACATGCTGGAGAAGGGACGCCGCTGGAGCGTTCGCACATGGCAGGATGGCGCGGGCATGAACGACCTCAGGACCGCATCCGCCACCATGGCGAGCGGTGCGGGCCTGACCCTGAAACTGGCGGCCTCGGGCGGGGCCGCCGTCACCATCAGCCCGGATGGCGGCCGCTGAGCACCTTGCCGAGTACAACCGACAGCGAAGATCGCAAAACAACAGGGGAAAGAGGATGACACGCGCGACAAAGCCCAGGGGGTTCAACCGGCGCGAGACACTGGCGGCGGGTCTGGCCCTGAGCGCGTCTCCCGCCGTGCTGGGGGCAAGGTCCGCCGCGTCCGCCCATGCGCAAGCCCGTCCGGGCGAGTGCCTGTGGTATCAGGAGCCCGCCGGGGCATGGACCGAGGCTTTGCCGGTGGGCAACGGGCGGCTTGGCGCGATGGTGTTCGGTCGGGTGGCGCAGGAACGGCTGCAGCTCAATGAGAACACGCTTTGGGCCGGCTCTCCCTACGATCCCGACAATCCTGATGCTCTGGCCGCCCTGCCGCAGGTTCGCGCCCTGCTGGCGCAAGGCAAATATAAGGAGGCAACCGATCTGGCCTCTGCCCGCATGATGGCCAAACCGCTCTCCCAGATGCCCTACGGCACGCTGGGCGATCTGTTGCTGACCTTTTCCAACCCGGAGCAGCCTAAGGCGTATCGGCGTCAGCTCGATCTGGCCTCGGCCATCGCGACGACCGAGTATGGCGAGGGGACGGCGCGCTACCGGCGCGAGGTTTTCGCCTCGGCGCCTGATCAGGTGATCGTGATGCGTCTGGAGGCGGAAGCGGGCACGCTCGACTTCGACATCACCTATCGCGCCCCGCGCGCGTTGCGCACCCCGCGCGAGCAATTCGGCGAGGGCGGCGCCCCGCAAACCACGCGGCCCACCGACTGGATGTTGCGCGAAGAGGTAGGGCCGCCCAAGGCGGGCGTCGCGCTGGTCGGCGATGGCAGCGGCGCGTTTCTGGTGACCGGGCACAATGAAAGCTCCGCCGGTATTCCCGCCGGTCTGCGCTATGCGATGCGGGTACGCGCCATCGGGGACGGCACCATTACGCAGACGGAGCAAGGTCTCTCCATCCGCGGTGCCCGCGAGGTGACCCTGCTGATCACCGCGGCGACGAGCTATGTCAGTGCCCGCGACATCAGCGGCGATCCGGTGGCAAAGGTTCGCGCTGTCGGTCAGGCGGCGGAGCGCAAATCCTATGACACGCTGCGCCGCGCTCACATGGCCGATCACGCCGCCCTGTTCGGCGGAATGACGATTGATCTGGGGACCCGCGCGGCTGCAGCCTTGCCCACCAACCAGCGCATCGCGGCCAGCGAGAGCGAGGATGATCCGGGGCTGGCGGCGCTTTATGTGCAATATGGCCGCTATCTGCTGATCGCCTCATCGCGTTCGGGCGGCCAGCCTGCCACTCTGCAGGGCCTGTGGAACGAGAGCACCCTGCCGCCATGGGACAGCAAATACACGATCAACATCAACACCGAGATGAACTATTGGCCCGCCGATCCGGCGGGGCTGGGGCTCTGCATCGAGCCGCTGGTGCGGATGGTGGAGGAACTGGCGGTCAAGGGCGCGAAGACCGCGCGGGTGATGTATGGCGCGGGGGGCTGGGTCGCGCATCACAACACCGATCTGTGGCGGGCCAGCGCGCCGATCGACGGGCCGCTGTGGGGCTTGTGGCCCTGCGGCGGCGCCTGGCTGTGCAACACGTTGATGCGTCACTGGGATCACACGCGTGACGGGGCGCTGCTCGCGCGGCTCTATCCGCTGCTGAAGGGGGCCTCGCACTTCTTCCTCGATACGCTGATCGATGATCCCAAGGGGCGCGGGCTGGTCACTTCGCCCTCGCTCTCGCCCGAGAACGAGCATGCTTTCGGCTCCTCGCTCTGCGTGGGTCCGGCGATGGACCGCCAGATTATCCGCGACCTGTTCGGCCATACGCTGGGCGCGGGCGAGCGCCTGAAGGTGGATGCCGACTGGCTTGGCAAGGTCAGGCAGGCAAGGTCGCGCCTCGCGCCCGACCGCATCGGCGCGCAGGGGCAATTGCAGGAATGGCTGGAGGACTGGGATGCGGTGGCGCCCGATCCGCATCATCGGCATGTCTCCCATCTCTATGGCGTCTATCCCAGCGGGCAGATCAACCCGCGCGATACGCCTGAACTGATCGAGGCGGCCAAGGTCAGCCTGCGGCAGCGCGGCGACCTGTCCACCGGCTGGGCGACGGCGTGGCGTGTCTGCCTCTGGGCACGGATGGGCGAGGGCGACCATGCGCATGAGGTTCTCAAGGGGTTGCTGGGGCCCCGGCGCACCTATCCCAACATGTTCGATGCCCATCCTCCCTTCCAGATTGACGGCAATTTCGGCGGCACGGCGGGCATTCTCGAAATGCTGATCCAGGGCTGGGGCGATGAACTGCACCTGCTGCCCGCCCTGCCTTCCGCCTGGCCGGATGGCGCGATCAGGGGATTTCGCGCGCGCGGCGCATTGAAGGTCGATCTGGTCTGGCGCGGTGGCCGGCACCGGTCGCTGGTCGTCCGGGGGGAACCGGGATCGACAGTCACCGTCAGGGCTGGCACAGAAAGGTTCGTGGTGGTGATCGGCCCAGCCGGAACCTTTGAACGCCAGTGGGGCTAGCGCGGCCCTGAAGCCAGGAACGAAGAATGAAGCAAACCGGAGCAAAGGGCTCTTATGCCGCCCCTGCCATCGAAAGGGCCTTTGAAATCATCGAAGCCCTGGCGAGCTATCCCGAGGGGGCGCTGGTCAGCGAGATCGCGGCGACGCTCGATCGGACGTTGGGCGAATTGTTTCGCTTTTTCGTCGTGATGGAGCGGCTGGGCTATGTGCGCAAATCGGAGACGACCGATCGCTACACTGTCGCCTACAAGCTGCTGGAACTGGCTTATCGCGCCACACCGGCGCAGGATATCGTGCGCACGGCGTTGCCCGAGATGCAGGGGCTGGCCTCTGCGGCAGGGCAGTCCTGCCATCTGGTGGTGCCCAATGCGGGCAGCGGACTGGTCGTCGCCTGCGAGCAACAGCCTGGAACCCGTGGTTTCTCGCTGCGTGTCGGTGCGAAGATCGACATCATCAACAGTTGCTCCGGACAAGTGCTGCTTGCCTTTTCGGGCGCCGCGCGGGCGGAACAGATCATCGTCGAGGCGGAAAAGGAGCGCGAGGCCCCGGTGGATCGCGCATGGCTGGGCGAGCGGCTGGCGCTCATCCGTGAGCGTGGCCATGACAGCCGCCAGAGCCCGATCACCCATGGCGTTACGGACATAAGCTGTCCCGTGTTCGGCTTTGACGGACAAGTGGTGGCCGCCTTGACGATCCCGTTCCTCGAATTGATCGACGGATCGCAGAAAGTCCATCTGGAGGCCGCGCGCGAGATGTTGAATGCCGCGGTCGCGCGCATTTCCGATGGCCTTGGCTATCAGGCCGAACGCGGCGCCGTGGGGCCGGGCGATGCGCTGGACAGCGATCTGTAGCAGGCAGCACGCGGAAGAGGAGAGTGCGTGACCGATCATCTGGGTGAAGCCAATTCCTGGTCCGTGACGCGCAGAGACATGTTGCGTGCGGGCGTGGCAGCCTCAGCGCTGTCCGGCCCGGCACTGGGGGCGCTGGCCGGATCGACCGGGCGGGATGTGCCGGATTTTCAGGCGACTTTCGCCGATGGCACCTTGCAGGTCATGGCGGTTGGCGCGCAGGCGTTCCGGGTCCGCTTTGTGTCGGGAGCGGTTGCCGACGGACATGTTCCGCCGAGCCAGATGCTGGTCCGGCAGAAGGGGCGTTACCATCTCGTCCGGCGTGACATGGCCGGAGCCACACGGTTGGAATTGCCCGCGATCCACTGCGAGATCCCCCATGATGGATCGGCGCTGCGCTTTCTCACACCCGATGGCCGCCTGCTGCTGAGCGAACAGGCGGGGACGCGGCATATGGCTGCGCATGCGGTGCGCGGCATGCCGTGTCAGCGGGTGGAGCAGGGCTTCATCTCCCCGCCGGAGGAACGGCTCTATGGCACGGGCTGTTTCCAGGACGGCCATCTGAACTTGCGCGGCTTGCCGCGTCGCCTGACGCAGGTGAACACCCAGATCAGCCTGCCTTTCCTCCTCTCCAGCCAAGGCTATGGGCTGCTGTGGCACAATGACGGGATGAGCGAGCTCAACCCGCCCGATCAAACCATCCCGCTCCAGCAGAAAGCCCAAAGCGGCACCTCCCAACTGGCCGATGTCACGACGACACAGGGCAATGCGCGCGTCGAGTTGCGTGAGGCGGTCTATACCGGGCGCTTCTCCGTTGCCGCCGCTGGTCGCTATGCCTTTCTGTTCGACAGCGGGGGCAAGATGACCTCACGCTATCATGTCGAGATCGACGGGCGGGTTCTGGTCGATCATGCCAATCTCTGGCTGCCGCCCACCACCAGCTTTATCGCCGAGCTGGAACCGGGCGAGCATGATGTCCGTATTCTGGCCGGTGCCAAGGATGCACCCATCCTGCGCTATGGTCTCGCCGCGCCGACCACTGTGTGGCGTTCTCCTGTCGCTCAGGCCATCGATTATGTGGTAATTGCCGGGCCCTCCGCCAGACAGATCATGGAGGGCTATCGTGCTTTGACCGGGGCGGCGCCCATGATGCCCGTCTGGACGTTCGGCTATATTCATTGCCGTGAGCGCTTCCATTCCTCGCAGGAGATCCTGGACACGGCCCGGGAGTTCCGCCGCCGTCGCCTGCCGGTCGATGTCATGGTGCAGGACTGGCAATATTGGGGCGCGCATGGCTGGAATGCGATGCGTTTCGATGAGAAGAACTATCCCGATCCCGCCGGACTATGCCACGAACTGCATGGCATGGACCTGCGATTCATGCTTTCGGTCTGGTCCAAGATCTCGCGCGATACGGAGCTGGGCAAGCAATTTGCCGCGCGCGGCTTCTTCATTTCCGGTACGGACTGGATCGACTTCTTCAATCCCCTTGCGGCGGCCTTCTATGCTGAAAGCCAGAACAGGCACCTGGGCGCACTTGGCATTGACGCCTGGTGGCAGGATGCCACCGAGCCCGAGAACGACGATCTGTTGGGACGCGATACGGCGGCGGGGCCGGGCGAGCGGGTGCGCCTTGCCTATCCCTTGCAAGTCTCGCGCACGGTTTACGAGGGACAACGCGCGGCCTTCCCTGATCGGCGGGTGATGATCCTCACCCGCTCGGCCTTTCCCGGCCAGCACCGCTATGGGGCAGCCACCTGGTCGGGCGACATCGGCAACGACTGGGAAACCCTTCGCCGTCAGGTTCCCGCAGGCTTGAACATGGCGGCGGCAGGCTATCCCTACTGGACCGTCGATGCCGGCGGCTTTTTCCGTCCCGGTGATGGCCAATACACCGACCCGGCTTATCACGCGCGGTTCATCCGCTGGTTTCAATATGCCACCTTCCTGCCCCTGCAGCGCGTCCATGGCTATATGACCAACACCGAGTTCTGGCGTTATGGCGAACAGGTCGAGGCCGTGGCGCGCATCTATCTGGATCTGCGCTATCGGTTGCTGCCCTATATCTATGCGCTGGCGGCGCAGGCGTCGCACTCGGGCATGCCGCTGCTGCGCCCGCTGGTGTTCGATTTCCCCGAGGATGGACAGGCGCTGGACCAGACCGGCAGCTATATGTTTGGTGATGCTCTGCATGTGGCACCGGTTCTGGCGCCCGATGTCACCGAATGGCCGGTCTATCTCCCCGTCTGGGAAGGTGGCTGGTATGATGTGTGGACCGGCGAGCATCGCGCCGGCGGGATGACCCATCGGGTGCCTGCGCCGATTGAGCACATTCCGCTGCATGCCCGTGCGGGTAGCATCCTTCCTCTTGGCCCGGTGGTGCAGTCCACGGCCGGTGCCCTGGCGCGCGATCTGGATCTTCTGGTGTTCCCGGGGAGAGATGGCGTGGCGCGGCTCTATGAGGACGACGGGCTGACTTATGCCTATGAACAGGGCGGCAAGGCCGAGGTCGATCTGCGTTGGGACGAAAGCCGACACGTTCTGACCATCGGGGCCAGGCGAGGGCATTTCGCAGGCATGCGGCCACAACGCCAGATCCGCATCAAGCTGGTGGGCGCTGAGGCCCCGCCGCTTGATGGGAACTGGAGCCGGGTCATCTCCTACAGCGGGCAGCCAGTTTCGATCGCCCTTGCCCATTCCTCGCGCTGACAGGACCGCACGCCCCTCGGTGGCCGCCTCGCGCCATGGCTATCAGCCCAGACCTTGCGCCTGAGCCCAGGCGACAAACATCTCTTTCCAGCGGCGTGCAGGTTCGCCCGCCGGGCCCGGAAGGCTCAGGCCATGTTCGCCGGCGGTGAACAGATGCGTTTCCACCTTGATGCCCGCCGCCTTGAGCGCGGCGCGCATCGCGATGGTGTTTTCGACTGACACGACCGTATCGTCCTCGGCATGGACCATGAACACAGGTGGTGTGTTCGCGGTGACATGATTGGCCGTGCTATGCGCATGCTCCATATCGGCGGTCGGGTTCGGCCCCAGCAGCATGGCGCGCGAGCCGGCATGGGCGAGGGGCTGGCTCATCGACTGGACGGCATAGATCGGGGCCGCCAGCGCAGGGCGCGCGCTCAGGCGGTCGGCGGCATCGACCGGCGCATAGACTTTTGCATCGTATCGCGTCGCAAGATCCGCGCAGACATGCCCGCCCGCGGAGAAACCCATGGCGCCGACCTTTTGCGGGTCAAAACCATACTGGGCTGCCCGTGACCGTATCAACCGCATGGCCCGCTGCGCATCGGCCAGCGGCACATTCGCCCGGTCCGCCCAGCCTTCCCCGGGCAAGCGATAGTAGAGCACGAAGACAGTCCAGCCCCGTTCGCTCAGCCATGGGCCGAGCTGATAGCCTTCCACATCGATCATGATCACCGAATAGCCACCACCCGGCGTTACCAGCAGCGCCGCCCCGTTTGGCTTGTCGGGTCGAAAGACTTTCATGCGCGGGCGGGCGATCCCTTTGACCATCCGGCTGTGATGCGCGTCGTCACCGTTTTCAATGACCTGCTCTATGGGTAGAACCGAAGGCGCGCCGGGCGGTGTGCCGGGCCAGAGATCAATCTCTTCCGCCGGAGTGGCGGGCCAGCTTCCGGGGTGTTGGGCACCGCGCGCCTGAGAGCTCAGGAAGGCCGTTGCCAGGCTGGCGAATAAGGTGACGCGGCGGCTCAACATCAGCTTGGTTCTCCCGGATCGGCTCATGGCGAATGATCTGCTTTGGTTGTTAGGCGATGACCGCTTTTCGCACCATGGCCCATTGCGGGGCGCCCCCGATCCACCTGACAGTCCTTGCGGAAACACGCGCGCCATGGGGCGGTCGCTCAAGTCAGGAGGAATCAATTTCACATAAGAGATCTAGATTTTGGTAGTAAAATATAAATTGGCCGCATAGACATGGGAGAAAGTTCAGCGAAAACAGGATGGGAGAGGACCGTGGGAAGGCCAAGCATCAGCCAGATTGCGCCTTTGCTTGCCATGATCGCCCTTGCGCCCTGGGGCTTGTCGAGCGCCCTGGCCGATCCGGTTCCGTCGGTATCGGCCCCTAACGGGGGGCGCGCACGGGTCAACTTCAACGCCGATTGGCACTTCAAACTCGGCAAAGTGGCTGATGGAGAAGCGCCCACGCTGGACGATGCGGCATGGGAGCATGTCGGCCTGCCGCATAGCTTCTCCATGCCCTATTTCCGCGCACCCGATTTTTACGTTGGCGATGGCTGGTATCGAAAGGCTCTGACCTTGCCGGCGGTTGTGCCCGGGCGGCGCTATTCGCTTGAGTTCGAGGGCGCTTTTCAGGACGCGCATGTCTATGTGAACGGCACCGAACTGGCGCATCATCGCGGCGGCTACACCGGCTTCCCGGTCGACATCACCCCCGCCTTGCATGCAGGGCGCAACGTCATTGCGGTGCGCGTCAACAACGAATGGCAGGCGACACTGGCTCCGCGTGCGGGCGAGCATGTGTTCAGCGGTGGCCTCTACCGCGACGTCTGGCTGGTGACATCGGATGCGGTGCATGTGCCCTGGACCGGCACGCGGGTTACCACGCCCGATCTGTCGGCGGCCTCCGGTAAAGTGTCGGTGGAGACCGAGGTGCGTAACGATGGCGCGGTGCCTGCCGATGTGCTGGTTCGTACTCATGTCGTCGATGATCGCGGCCGCACGGTCGCCACGCTGCCCGATACGCGCGTGAGCGTGGATCCGGGGGCGATGCAGGTCGCCCGGCAGACCTCGATGCCAATCCCTTGCCCGCACCTTTGGAGCCCCGAGACGCCGGCCCTCTACCATACGGTCACCACGCTGACTGTGGCCGGGCGGACCCGCGATCGCTTCGAGACCGAGTTTGGCTTCCGCTGGTTCGAATGGACGGCGGACAAGGGCTTTTTCCTCAATGGCAGGCACCGCTACTTCAAGGGCGCCAATGTGCATCAGGATCAGGCGGGCTGGGGCGATGCCGTCACCAATGGCGCAATCGACCGCGATGTGCGGCTTATCAAGGACGCGGGCTTCGATTTCATCCGCGGCTCGCATTACCCTCACGATCCGCATTTCGCCGAGGCGACCGACAGGGTGGGCGTGCTGTTCCTCTCCGAGGCGCCCTTTTGGGGCACGGCAGGGTTCAAGCATGCCTGGGGGGCGCCGTCCTATCCCACGGAACCTGCCGAAGCTGCCGGTTTCGAGGACAGCGTCAAGCAGCAACTTGCCGAGATGATCCGCATCAACCGCAACCATCCCTCGATCGTGGTGTGGGGCATGGACAATGAGGTCTACTTCACGAAGAAGGAGACCATGCCTCAGGTGCGCCGGTTGCTGAAGGATATGGTGGCGCTCAGCCATCAGCTCGATCCGACCCGGCCCGCCTCAATCGATGGCGCCCAGCGCGGCGAGATCGACAAGCTGGGCGATGTTGTTGGTTACAATGGCGATGGCGCCAGCCTTTATCCCAACCCTGGAATTCCGAATTTCATTGGCGAATATGGCTCGACGATGTCCGACCGTCCCGGTGATTATGCGCCGGGCTGGGACGACCTGCCCAACACCCCAGGCGCCGACAAGACGAAGGAAGGCTCCTGGCGTCTGCCATGGCGCTCGGGTGAGGCGATCTGGGCCGGGTTCGACCATGGCTCCATTGCCGGCAAACGTTTTGGCGGGATGGGGGTGATCGATTATTTCCGCCTGCCAAAACGCCAATATTACTGGTACCGCAATGCCTATGCGCATGTGGCGCCGCCGGTGTGGCCCGTGGCGGGCACGCCCGCCGCGCTTCGCATCACCACCAGCAGCCCCACCATCGCGCGCGCCGATGGCACCGACGATGTGCAGGTGATCGTCAGCGTACTGGACGCGCAGGGTCACAGGCTGAGCAACAGCCCGAACGTGGACTTGACCATCGAGGCGGGGCCGGGCGAATTGCCCACCGGCCGCGCGATCACCTTCGCGCCGGACAGCGACATCGCTATCCGGGATGGCGAGGCGGCTATTGCGATGCGCAGTTGGCAAGCCGGGCTCACGCGTCTGCGTGCGACTTCGCCCGGATTGAAGGATGCGGTGGCAACGGTCCGGACGATCTCCGGCCCGACCTTTGTGCCGGGCCAGACGCCGCTCATCGCTGACCGGCCTTACGTCGCTTACACAGCGCCGCTGCGTGAACGACCTGGCGATAACAGTTTCGGTTCGAACAACCCGACATTTGCCAGCAGCAGCGCGCCCGATCACAGTTCGCAGCGGGTCAATGATGGCGATCCGTCGACCTATTGGGCCCCGGCCGCTGGCGATACGACAATGAGCGTGACCATTGACCTTGAGCGCGTCGTGGAGATCCATCGACTGACGCTGACCTTCCCGCAAGCTGCCGCTTATGGTTTCGTTGCCGAGGTGCGGGACCGGCAAGGCAACTGGCAGAAACTGATCGAACAGGTCGAGGGCCAGGACGACCGCCAGACCCGATCCATCGAGACCGAAGCCTTGGCCGGGCGACAGATCCGCGTCCGACTGCGCCCGCCAACCGGCGCGTTGACAGGATTGTCGGAAATTCAGGCATTGGGGGCGCTGAAAACCGAGTGATCGATAGAAGCCTATATGCCCGCGCGGGAAATAACGATCCGCTCCAGTGCTCTTGCGGCAAAGAACAGGGAATCTCGTCATATGGCATGGTGAGCAACGGCTTACAGGCCGCCGCTTCAAAATTCTCGAGAGCGAAGTTTACGAAGCGGTTCTTGAGGATTTGCTCCGGCGCGAATGTATGGGGCAGAGCGGCAAGATTGTGCGTCTGGTGGTCTTCCATCTGGTGCGGGGATCGTCCCGGACTGTCACGATCAGAGTGAGTTTAACTCTGGTTGTTGAGGACAAGGATCTGGCGGACACATCGGACCGGGCGGACCGTTCGCCTTGTGATGCCAAGCGGGCGGGTGCTACCGATGCATGTCGCGGAAGGGCAGTGCGGCGCACAACCGGATCCTCGGCTGGAACTCGTTGGTAAAAGATAAGTGCGAAATCCAGAGTTGCGGCACGTTCGCGAAAAATCCGGTTTGGTCTTTGATTGTGCTCAGGCCCAATGGATTGGCCGGCGGCGATGTGTTTCAGGATCTCTGAGAAGGCCGGGGATGAGCAACCTGCAGGAGATGCCATTACCTCGTTGCTGAAGGCTTGATCAACCTCATGATGGGGCGGGAGCCGCCCGGTCCGCCAGAGTTGGGCCAAGGGTGGCCCCATGCCGACGATGCTTAGCCTGTAGAGGCATTGTGAATGACCGGCAGTTATCGAGGTTTGAGATTTCAACGTTCAATGGCTGGATTGTCAGCGGCCTTGGCCGATTGAACCTATCTCTTGATGAAATTGATCCATGCGTTATCGGGATCGTATCAAATGCCACAACCGCCTGCGGAAGATGGCTTTGTGCGACACCGAAAGGCTCAGGCAACGGGTCATCAGGGGTATTCGCAAACACCATAATGCCATATGGAGCATAATCAAAGCATGGTTATGGATGCATCTGACCAGGTGGCGGCGCGCAAGATCGTGATCGTGACCTATGAAGGTGCCAAATTGCTCGATGTGACGGGGCCGATGCAGGCTTTCGCGGAAGTCCGGGCGGAGGATGGCCATGCTGCCTATCAGGTGCTCTTGGCCTCCATCGGCGGTGGAATGGTAGATACGGATGTCGGTATTGCGCTGCCGACGCTGCGGCTCGAGGATGCCATGATGCGCGAAACCGATACGCTGTTGGTGGCCGGTGGAGAGGTGACGGCTCCGGCAGAAGCCAGGGCGCAGCTGCGCGATGGTCTAGCGAGGTTCCTCGGGCGACCCCGGCGGCTCGGATCCATTTGTACCGGGGCGCTCATTCTGGCTGAACTTGGCGCGCTGGATGGGCATGAGGCGACGACGCATTGGTCTGCCTGCGATCAACTGGCGCGTGATCATCCGGCCGTGACGGTGCGGCCGGATGCGATCTTTGTGACCTCGGGCCGCATCTGGACTTCGGCCGGCGTGTCGGCGGGGATCGATATGGCTCTGGCCATGATCGAGGAGGATTTCGGGCATGGCACGGCCTTGAATGTGGCCCGGATGCTGGTCCTGTTCCTGAAGCGTCCCGGAGGACAATCCCAATTCAGCGTCGAATTGCGCAGGCAGATCAGCGATGTGCGTGGACGCTTCGATAGGCTTCATGACTGGATCCGCGCCAATCTGGACAAGGATCTCTCCGTGCCAGCCCTGGCCAAGGTTGCCGTTATGAGCCCGCGCAATTTTGCCCGTGTTTATCTTGAGGAAACTGGTGAAAGTCCGGCTCGCGCGGTGGAAAAGCTGCGCGTTGATGCGGCGCGGCGTCTGCTGGAAGCCACTGGTGAAGCTGTCCAGCGGATCGCTGGCCTCACTGGCTTTGGTGATGACGAAAGGCTGCGGAGGGCCTTTGTGCGGGCCCATGGCATATCGCCGCAAGACTATCGCAGCCGCTTTGGGCGAGGGCGTGATCAGGGAGCATGATCTCCCTCTATCGGCTGTCTGAAAACGAGGGCTGATTGTCATTGTTGCCAGAGCATGGTCGAACCATCTGGGCGGAATCTTGCAAATCCAATTGCCCGAGGAACGCGTCATGAGCTTATCTGCAGTCACGATTGGTGGTATCACCGCGCCGGATTCTGACCTTGCCCGCAAGGCTGCTGCCCTCGCCGCGCAGGCCCATGCCCCGGTCCTGCTCAATCACGTCCACCGTACCTATTGGTTCGCGGAATTCCTCGCCCGAAAGCGGGAGATGAGGTTCGACCGCGAGGTGGTTTATATCGCCTCGCTGCTTCACGATCTGGGCCTGTCTCATCAACATGGCGCCGACAAGCGTTTTGAGGTGGATGGCGCGGATGCCGCCGCGCGCTTCCTTCACGCCCATGACTATCCGGAGGACAGGACAGCGCTGGTCTGGGATGCCATTGCGCTGCATTCCGCCGCCGATATTGCGGATCGGCGCGAGCCGGAGGTGGCCTTGGTGCATTTCGGTGCCCATGTCGATGTCATGGGACTGCGGATGGAGGAGATCCCGGTTCAACTGATCGATGATACGCTCAGCCTTTATCCGCGTCTGGGCTTCAAGGAAGCCTTCACAAGCGCTCTGGCGGAGATTGCCAGGACCAAACCCCATACGGCGATCGGCACGGGGCTGGCGGATATCGGCCGCCGACTGGTTCCTGGCCTGGATATTCCCAATGTCTGCGATTTGCTGCTGGGCGCGCCTTTCGAGAGTTGAGACAACGCTTGGGCCATGCTCCGAAAAGAAGCATGGCCCGAGGGGGCTGGTTTAAAGAAACAGGTCGGCGTCCAGATCGCCGGATACAGCCGCCTTGAGCCTTTCCGCGATGCTCAGAACGGCGCCCAGCGGGCTGAAGGCAATGTGAAGCCGGGAGACGCCGCCATTGTCATCGCGGATGATCGACACCATGCCGCTGGCGGTTAGGCCATTGCCCAGATCGGCTTCATACTGGAAGAACATGCGATCATCGGCATGGCCGAGGAAGGTTGGGGTCTGGCTACGATAGAGGCCTCCCGCTGCCTTGACGACCTTCAGGACTTGATCGCGCCCCGTCAGCTCCCCTCGCAGTACCGAGGAGACAAGGGTCACGTCCTCATTGAGATCATCAAGGAAAGGATGGCGTTGCGTGTTTTGGGTCATGTCAGGCTCCGGCGATGCGGTCAGCGGGGAGGGATGGAAGGGGGGAGGATCCGGGCGCTCTGGCCACCGGCGACATTGTCCTGTGTCCAGGCGCTCGCGTTCATGTCGTGCGGAAAGCCGAGCTGGATCGCACTGGCGCGGTCCAGGCGTTCGATCTGCCCAGGCGACAGGGTCACGTCGAGGGCGCCCAGATTATCGGCCAGATGCCGGACCGTACGCGGGCCCACAAGCGGCAGGATCCCGCGATGAAGTGTCCAGGCCAATGCCACCTGCCCCGGATTGGCACCGATGTCCTGGGCCACGGCGATGACTTCATCCACGGTGGCGACCGCCCGATCATCATCTTCTTTCTGCACCACGATTCCCAGTGCCTGAAGGCGGCCCTCTTCGCCACGACGATATTTGCCGGTCAGTGTGCCGCCGCCCAAAGGAGACCAGCCAAAGGAGGTGAGGCCATAAGCATTGGCCATGGGCAGAATTTCTCGGTCCGCCGTCCGCTCGATCAGATTATATTCGAACTGGACAGCAGAAGGCGCGACCCAGCCACGTTCCTGTGCCAGTGTCACCGCCCCTGCCACACGCCACGCCGGGAAATTCGAGAAGCCGGTGTAGAGGACCTTGCCCGAGCGGATCACATCCTCAAGACCGCGCATGATCTCGTCCACCGGAGTGACCTCATCAGGATAATGAACCCAGAGCAGATCGATATGGTCGGTCGCCAGTCGTGCAAGGCTTGCTTCCACCGACTGGACAAGCGCGCGCCTGCTGTTCCCAGTGCCCAGCAGGCCGACTTGGGGTGATGAGCCCAGCGTGAATTTGGTCGAGAGGACGACATCGTCCCGCTCGCCCGCGATCAGCCTTCCGACGATCTCTTCGGATTCGCCGGCCTGATAGTTGTTGGCCGTGTCGATGATGTTGCCGCCCGCTTCACGATAGGCGCGATAGATCGGGGTAACCTCGTCCTCGCTGGCGCCATAGCCCCAGCGTTTGCCGAAATTCGCCGTTCCCAGGGCCAGGCTGGACACACGCAGGCCTGTCTGGCCAAGAACACGATAATGCATGATCTGTCTCCAATGAAGAATGGTGCAGGTGTTGGCGTCGATGCGCGCGCCGGGGCGCCGCGCTCAGGCCTTTGGCCCCAAGCGCTGAGGGCATTGCCGGATTATGCCGGTCAGGCCGGTTGCGGCGCTGTGGTTTTCGGCGCGGTTTTCAGCACAAAGCCGGGCCGCAGCGCCGCAATCGCCCCGATATCGTTGACTGCGGCAAAGGCATTCTGGGCCTGATGCCAGAGCGGCACGGCCTGATTGAACAGGGCACGGCCCGCATCGGTCAGGGTGACAATCCGGCTTCGGCCATCCGTGGGAGAGCGGTGCATGCCAACCAGCCCATCGCGTTCCAGCGTGGTCACCATTTTCCCCATCGCGGTCTTCTCGATATCGAGGCGATCCGCAAGATCCATGATAGGGGTGGCGCCAATCTCGTTCAGGATGGCCAGCGTCAGGAACTGGGTGATGCGCAGGCCGGTGGGTTGAAGCTGGGCGTCGTAGAACCGGGAGATCTGGCGCGAGGCCTTGCGCAGGGCAAAGCAGTTGCAGTGATCGACCTTTGGGGCTTCAACCCTCTGCCACATGACAGTATCCTTTCTCCAATCACCGTCCCTCAGGCAAAGGCTGCAAGGTTTTTGATCGTCAATTCCTGCACCGACTGGGCAGGGGTTCCGGTGATCCGTTCGACCATATCGTTGGTGCCTGCGAAAACCCCATCCTGATAGTGCTGGGCGACTTCCTCGAGGTGCTGCACCAGGAAGGGCGGAAAGCCATAGAGGTTTTCCATCTTCTCCTTGAACGCCGGGATCGAGAGCGGCGCATAGGTGATGGTGGTGCCCAGCACCTCGCTCATGGCGGCGGCGATCTCTGTATGGTTCATTTCGACCGGACCGTGCAGCGTGTAGACCTTGCCTTCATGCCCCTCGGGCTTGGCCAGAAGATGGGCGATGACGCGGCCCTGATCTTCCGAGCTGATGGGGGCATGGCGACCGTTGCCGAAGGGGAACTGGATCATCTTGGTGATCCCGATTTCCTTGGCGAAATGCGGGTAGAACAACCAGTCGGCAAAGAAGGTCGGGCGGATGTGGGTGGTGGGTACGCCTGACCAGTCGAACACCTGCTCGGAAACCCAATGGTCCTGCGCGGCATGGCTGGTGGATTCGCGGCGGGCGGAAATTTGCGACATGTTCACGATCGAGCGCACGCCGGCTTCCTTGGCCGCCTGGGCGAAATAGGCGGCGGCGCCCAGAATGCCCGGCGCGATGGGGTGGAGGAAATAGGCGCCCTTGATCCCTTCCATCGCCGCGCGGATGGCATCGATATCGGTGAAATCGCCCAGGGCGATCTCCACGCCCCGCGCGCGAAGGGCGGCGGCTGCCTCGCCATCGCTGCGCATAAAGGCGCGGACTGTCTTACCCATGTTCAGCAATTCGTCGATGGCAGCGCCACCGGTCCGGCCGCTCGCGCCGCTTACAAGATAGTCTGCCTGGCTCATCGTTCTGATCCTTTTTTCAATATAGAAGCATATGCCTTTATCTGAAAGCAGACCTATGCCTCGATCCGATCTCGGACAAGATGCGGATGGATCATTGGCAGATATCGCGGCCTGATTGGCAGAAATGGTGGAGCAGGAGTGACGGTTCGGCGCATCGTAGCTGCATGTCCGGCCGATCCTGGCATCGTGCGCGTCCATCGCCTGTCCCAAAACGCGTATCGATTTATGGGGATATCCCCATAAATAGGCCAGGAGCGGTTCGCGGTGAACCGACAGGGGGACAGCAAATGCATCAGCAGACGGCCAGCCGGGCGACAAACCTCCGCCTGACATCAATCGACATTGTCAGGGGGCTGGCCATGATCGTCATGGCGCTGGACCACATTCGCGAATTCGTGTCGAACGCCCCCTTCGATCCCACCGATATGAGCCAGACCACACCGGCCTATTTCTTCACGCGCTGGATCACCCATCTCTGTGCGCCCACCTTCGTGTTCTTGGCCGGGGTCAGCGTCTTTCTCGCCAGTGCCGGGGAAGGGCGGGGAACGGGCACGCTGATCTCGCGCGGGCTGTGGCTGATGCTGCTGGAAGTGGCTTTCGTCACGCCGCTGGGCTGGGCTTTCAACCTTCACTATGGCTTTGTCCGGTTGCAGGTGATCTGGGCGATCGGTGGCTCGATGATCCTGCTGGCGCTGGCGGCGCGGGTTGCCGCGCCCCGGATTGTGCTGGCCATAGGGCTGGCCATCGTGCTGCTGCATGACGGGTTGAACGCCCATGCGGAGATCTTCGGTGCAATGGCCCCGGCATGGGCTGTGCTGGATGATTTCCAAATCTTCAAGCCATGGCCGGGCCATGTGATCGCCTCGATCTATCCGGTGTTGCCATGGTTTGGCATCATGGCAGCGGGCTATGGTATGGGCGGGCTGTTCCAACTTCCGGCCGAGCGGCGTGGGCCGATCCTGCGCAATCTTGGCCTCACGATGATCGCGGCGTTCATCGCCTTGCGCGCGGCTCAGCTCTATGGCGATCCCAAGCCGTGGCTTCTTCAGCGTGATGGCCTGTTCACCCTGATGTCCTTCCTCAACTGCACCAAATATCCGCCCTCGCTGCTTTACACCCTGATGACGCTAGGGCCGGCCTTGCTGTTGCTGGGGCTTGCAGAGCGCTTGCCTTTGGTGCTCGCCGACAGACTTGTCCTGCTGGGCCGAGTGCCGCTGTTCTTCTATCTGCTGCATCTGCCGCTTTACCATGCCCTGTCGGTGCTGGTGGTCTGGGCCAGAGGTTATCCGGTGGGCTGGATGTTCGTGGATGCCATCACCATCGGCCATACGCCCCTGTCGGCCTCGACGGATTATGGTATCGGCTTGGGCGGCGTCTATGCGATCTGGGTGTGCGGCTTGCTGCTGCTCTATCCGGCGTGCAAGGCCTATGCGCGGATCAAGCGCACAAGGCGCCACCATTGGATGACCTATCTTTGAACCGGAGCCTCATGCCTGATCCTTCCCCCGATGTGCCAGATGAGGCGATGCTCCCGGCGGTGGGCCAGTGCCATTGCATCAGCCTGCGCAAGGCGGCGCGGCGCATCTCGCTCTATTACGACTCCTGCCTCGCGCCGGTGGGGCTGCGGGCGACGCAATTTTCAATGCTGGCGGCGCTGGCATCGGGCAAGCCGCTGTCGGTCAACGCTCTGGCCGCCATGCTTGATCTCGATCGCAGCACGGCG
Organism: Novosphingobium sp.; assembly: GCF_039595395.1. Taxonomy (NCBI): domain Bacteria; kingdom Pseudomonadati; phylum Pseudomonadota; class Alphaproteobacteria; order Sphingomonadales; family Sphingomonadaceae; genus Novosphingobium; species Novosphingobium sp. The sequence continues at coordinate 843,991 of NZ_JBCNLP010000006.1, forward strand.
GGACAAAACATCAAGCTGCTGGAGCGCGATGGGCTGATGGACATCATCCCGAGCGAGCAGGACCGCCGGGCCCGGATCATCCGCCTGACCGCTGCGGGCCGGGCGCGACTGGCCGCCGCCATGCCGCTTTGGCAGCGGGCACAGCAGGCGTTCGAGGTGCTGAACGGGGCGGATGAAGCTGCGGCGATGAGGGAGATGCTCAAGGATATGGAAGTCCCTTTGCCTGCCAACAGTCTCGTCCTGGATGAATAGACACATATTGCGATCCATCATTCTAGAGGCAGCGCAAAACGCATCTTCTCCCGTCCGCTTGCTCTCTCGCGCCGGCAGAAAGCGATGGCGCGGGTGTTCCAGGCTGGGGTCTGCAATTCCACTCGATCCCAATGAAAATGATATTGTGGAGAAATTGGGCATCGTGCTCGCCTTCGCTGCATCGGATCCCACAATTGAGGTGGGCTTGCTTCATCGGCAATCGGGCGATCGAGCTCGCCCGCGCTGCCAGAACGGCGCCGGCCATGGAGGCATAGCATCGGGAGCCGTGCGGTATGGAGGAGGTGAACAATCGACTGCTATTGAGGAGCGGTACATTGACCTTGAAGGTCAGCTTTGTCAGCGGGATCACTCCTTGCCAGTGTGAAATGTGAATGATCTGAAGCGCGCTGGATTTTTCAATAGGCTCCTTTGGGGCGATGAATGGAAGGTTGCTATTAAGGGTTGGTCGAAGTCGATGCGAGTTGCCTATGTTTGCGGAGGCAGAAGATGATCCCCTTTTTCTTCCTCAATTTTTTGTAGCGTCGGGCATCTTAGCCATTCTGTCTTTGTTGATGAAATGAAATTTTATGAGAATAGAAAATTTTGAAATTATTGCATCATAAATCATTCTGTGTTAATGAATTATATTTATAGTCAGGTTAATTGTCGATGATGTGGTGGCATCGATAAGCATAATTTCCCGTAATATGCGTGCTATGGAGAGGAATTTTGCCGGTATGATGGCCGCGTGAGCAGATGGCGTGGTTTGGGGCTTGCGCTATTCTGGCTTGTCGAGATCTGACGATGAGATCCGAGTAGCGATCAGAGCCGCCGCCAGACTGAGCAGCGCATTGAAGGCCAGCCAGGCACCGGGAATGGCATGGTTGCCAGTCACCCCAATCAGCCAGGTTACGATAAAGGGCGTGAAGCCTCCGACCGCTGTTGCCAGGCTATAGGCCAGGCTGAAGCCTGCCGCGCGCACCGCCGGGGGTACGAATTCGGTCAGATAGACCACCATGGCCGCATTGTAGCTGGCGTAAAAAAACGACAGGATCAGTTCGACCAGCAGCAGCTTCGCAAAGGACGGGCTGGCCGCCAGCCAGGCCATCAGCGGATAGGCGCAGACGACCATGGCCAGCGTGCAGGCCAGCAGGATCGGCATGCGCCCGATCCGGTCCGACAGGGCGCCCATCAGCGGCAGCCAGAGGAAATTGGACACGCCGACCAGTGCGGTGATGGTCAGATTGTCCTCCGTGGGCAGGTGCAGCAGCTTGCCGAACGTCGGCGTATAGGCGGTGATGGTGTAGAAGCTGACCGTCGTCATCAGCACCATGCCCATGGCGACGGCCACGCGCCCGCGTGCTACCCACAGGCCTTGCATGATCTGGTTCAGGGTGGGACGGGTCGTACGCGCCTCGAACTCTTCGCTCTCGCCCAGATTGCGGCGGAGCAGCAGCAGTACGGGCACGATCAGGCAACCGATGGCCAGCGGCACGCGCCAACCCCAGGCCTCCATCTGCGCCGGACTGAGCATGGAGGCCAGCACGAAGCCGATCGCGGCGGCCAGCACCACTGCCACCTGCTGCGATGCCGATTGCCAGGCCACATAGAAGCCCTTGCGCCCCGGCCGGGCGATCTCGGCAAGATAGACCGATACATTCCCTAGTTCGGCGCCTGCTGAAAAGCCCTGAACCAGCCGCCCCAACACCACCAGAAAGGGTGCGGCCAACCCGATGGACACATAGCTGGGCGTCACGGCCAGCAGGATGATGCCAAGGCTCATCAGCGCCAATGTCAGCAGCAGGCCCGCGCGGCGCCCGTGCCGGTCGGTGTAGACACCCAGCACCAGCGCGCCGGCCGGGCGCATCAGGAACCCCGCGCCGAAGGTGGCCAGCGCCTGCAGCAGTGCCGCCGAAGGGCTGCTGGAGGGAAAGAAAGTCCGTCCGATGGCTTCGGCATAATAACCGAACACCATGAAATCGTACATTTCCAGAAGATTGCCGCCCGCAACGCGGATCACATCGCCCACGCGGCTCTTGGCGGGAGCGGGCGGCGTGTCGCGCGCTGAAGTGCCGTGCGCCATAGTTGCGGACAGCGCGTTGTCGCCAGCTTTCATCGTTCCAATCCCTTCACCGCTTCGGCTGCCGCCTTGCTCTGTGCAGCTTGTATCTCTTGCGCCGCCTAATCACTTATGCTGACAGTTGGCTGACCATTCAAAAATATGGGAAAATTCTGCCTCTTTGGATTTTTGCGAACCAAGTCGGAGAAGGTTCCTGAATAAATTCGTCCTTTTCCAATCAGTTGAGCTCTCTTGATTCGGCTCGCCGACAGAAAGGTCATCGGAAGTCCCGCAGGAAACGCCCTATGTTTGCCTACCCTCGACTGGGTTCAGGACTCACGGATCAGAGCCAGAAGAGCATGGTTGCAGCCAGAGGGAGGGAGAAGAAGCCTGTGGGGCAGTGATCGTATCGCGTTGCCACGCGATGCCAGTCCCTCAGGCAGCCGAACATGATCTCGATGTGGTTGCGGCGCTTGTCATATTTGACCGGCAACGCGTGGGATTTGCGGTCCGTATTCCTCGGGGCATCCCGCCAGCGCAGGCCGTTGCGATTGACGAAAATGATCTCGCTCAACACCCGCTGATCATCGACCCGAGGCTTACCGTGACTCTTGGGCAAATACGGCGACAAGCGCTCTATCTGCTCATCCGTCAGCCAATACAGGTCGCTTATGCTCAGTCTCTCTCCGGAGCCTGAATCACATCGCGGGCCGCCAATCAATGGAGCCCGAGCCTAGGGATTTGCGCAAAACGTTACATCCACGCCATATGATTTGTAATCCTCTTGGTTTGGAGCCCACATGGTGCCCTTATTGTTCTTAGCCTTCTCCAAAACACTTTGAGGAAAATTGTAGGTTATCTCGATTGGGATCTTCATCTCTTTGTAAAATGCGTAAAATTCGCTCATGGCCTTTGTGATCTTGCCTTTCTCGATGTCGGAAACTTCCAGTTTTTGTATCTGATCTTGCGAGAATGGCCCTCCATGAAAAGCGACTACTCCGCCTTCCGAGACAATCCGCTTATTGGACCCGATAAAAATGAACTGGGCGCACGCTGACAGGCAAAATTCAGAAACTATCACTGAATAGTCGTATTTTCTAAGATACCTTGAAATCATTATGGAATTTGTCAACTCTCCACCATATGATGTAACAACGAGGTGGACGTGTTTCTTTATATGGAATTTCTTTATTGATTTTAGCTTGTCACCTTCGGACCAATAGTCGCCTCCCCATTCAATATTGCCGTTAAGGCAGAGTATATTTCCTTGCTCTATATAGGTAACTCCTTGGTATTTCTCGTTGTGGCAGCGATCAACCATCGCATGTGATGCGAAGCAAGACGCTTTGAGGCACCTTTCAAGTATAAGGTTGTCAGAAGTTTGATCAGCAACCATTTCCACCACCATGTCGTATGGGTGCTGAGCCTGCGCCGGGCCGGAGGCTATGAGCAGACAGGCAAATGCGAGCGCACAAAAGCGAGCGGTTTGCCGCAAGCGACCGATGCTATCAGGGCAAGGCATAAGGGCATCATCTCGTACTTGGAGAAGTTGGTGAGATGTTTTGGTTCTCGGCTGCGACCTTCCCATAGTAATTTCATAAAAATGGCCCACAATCCAGCGGATAATGTGGACCGCGACGAAGCTCCAAGGCCGCTGTGGATGCGGCCCAATGGTGCGATGGCGCCGTGAAAACAACCGTGGTCTTCTAAAAGCATAGCCTATGAAGACAGAGGGTGGACCCGCTGAGACCGATGGCAACGCGGTGTCGAGGCATCAGGCGGAGATTGGCTTAAATGGATAATCTTTATACGCCGATTGGAGAAGAACTCTCTTAATATCGGCCTTGATCTTTGGCTCTGCCGCAGTTCCGTTAAACTCCCACTCCATCCAGTGCTCGCCATAGTGCTGCAGTACTGAGAGTATCCATGTCTTCAATCTTCGCTCCTTGCCTCCACCTAAGTAGGAAAAGGCGGGCTTGTGTCGTTAATTGTGTGCTTTGAATTTTTTGCATAAATTAATATTATTTAAACGAGTTAATAAAAATATATATTTCTCTTTTATTTACAGATATATTTAATTGTATAAAAATATTCTCGGAAAAAATTCAAAAAATCTGTGATTTATTATGAATATATTTTCTTATTTTTAGCTGTTTTCGTGATTTATTGATGGCGTGGGCACGGAAGGCGACGTATGGCGTTGTTTTGGATGTCGGTTGCGGCTTGGGCAGCGATCGAGCCTTATCTGCCGAAGAACCTATTCGGCGCTCAGCGTGTGGATGACCGGCGGGTGATCTCAGGTATCTTGCATGTGTTGAAGGCCGGCTTCCGCCGGTGCGATTGTCCTGCAGACAATGATCTATAATCGGTTTAACCGCTGGTCGCATCGGGGCTTCTGGCTCAAGCTGCTGGAGGTGCTGGTGCATGCCGGCGCGGTCATGAAGAGCACTGCCAAGACGGCACCTGCATCAAGGTGCAGCGTTTGGCGTTTGGCGGAAAAAGGGGGGGGCTGGAGGTTTTCGATCCTCGGCGGCTGCGGCAGCTTAGGGATGAGAAGGGCAAGCTCAAGCTCAAGCTCAAGCTCAAGCCGCTGCTGGCCGAAAGCATCCTGAATAATGCCATCCTGAAGGATCTGCTGGGAAAAGTCTGACGACGCCAGGCTGGCGGCGAGGCGCTGTGCTACGGGTGTTGCGGGACTATGAGATCCCACAGCGTTGGGTCCGCGTGCTGATCTGTGTTGATCTCAAGACGGTCCGGCGTGTTCATCCGCCCGATCACGGTGCCATTCGAGAGGAGATGCGCGAGGTTGCCACTCAGTGGCGTCGCTTTGGCTATTGCCGGATTGGCTTCATGCTGGAGCGTCAGGAGCTGATGATGAACCGCAAGGAGTTCTATCGCCTCTATCGGGAGGAAGGTCTGTCAGTGCACCGACGGCGTGGCTGCAAGCGGGTTCGCGGCAGCCGGGCACCGATACCCTTGCCGCTGCGGCCAGGGAGTACCTCAAGGTTGAGCACCCCCATCTCACCTCACCGTTTCCAGCTATTATACAATGTCTTGTACGGCCCTTATCCCCTCGGCGCATCCCGCCTGAGCAGGCCATTGTGATTGACGAAAATGATCCCGCTCAACACCCGCCGAGCATTGACCCGAGCCTTGCGGTGGCTCTTGGGAAAATACGGCGACAAGCGCTCCATCTGCTCATCCGTCAGCCAATACAAGCGCCATGCTCAGTCTTCTCCGGAGCCTGAATTACATAGCGGTCTGTCAACCAATGGGTCCTGATTATAGCGATTATTCAATCATTGCTGTCAATGAAGCCATGTAATCGCAATAAATTTACGGTATGGTGTCAATTAAATTATGATAAATATCGCAATACTATATTGCAAATATTTTCAATTTCATAACTTGTCGCGCCGGTGAGGAGGTCTACTCTGGCGTATTGGGGTTGCATTATTGTATCAGGGGTGGACGCAATTTCGTTGCAAATAAGTTTGTTGGCATATCCTGCAGCAATGTAGGTGCTATCAATTCCGCCCATATCATAGGCGCTGCGGTCATCGGCAGTCCCCAAAGCCCTGGTGCCCCAACTATAGGCAGATGCTTGCCCATCCACAGTCGGTGTAATCCGTGATGCGGTGACGGCCCCACTCAGTTGGACCGCCGATTCTACGCTTACGTGGGAATTGTTGACGATCTCGGCATCGCCAATCAAGTTGGAGGAATCCGCAATAGCAACTGGGATCTGCACACATTTACTGATTACCGTGCTTCGAATAGATACACAATTCGAAGCGGTGATCTCAGGACCTCGTATTCCACTGAGGCCGGACATGACGATCTGTCCGCTTGGGAAGATGATATTTCCCTTGAAATTGTTAATATAGAACGAAAATTTTTCCACAGGTCAAATTTCGGTGTTTTCGGCAAGAGCAAGTGTGTCCTCTACGCCGATGCCAAGATGGCGCACTGTATTCTCGATCTTGCTATGGCCGAGAAGGATCTGGACAGCCCGCAGTTTGCCGGTCGCCCCATAGATTATCGCTGCCTTCGTTCGCCGAAGCGAGTGGGTGCCATACTCACTGCGCATCAGGCTGCCCCCGTCACACATTCATCGACGAACCTGGCGTGCTGGCGGGTGCTGAGGTGCCCGTTATGGTCAACCCGGCTGGGAAAGGCGTAGTCGTCGACCGCGCTGCCCCGTTGATCGAGCTAGGCACAGCCGCTGACCCGCTCAAGCCATCCCGCAGCAGCCCCTAAACGTCCGATCAAGCCAAAGTTGCCGATCACCCTGAGCAAGGCGGACGGAGGCTAGTCGCCTCATTTTGATCGGATGGAAGGCAACATGGGTGGAAGCGGGTGATTGTTCAAAGGCATAGAAGCGTTTGCTGAAAAATCGTATGGACGCGCGCGCGCTTAAAATCTAACGGCTTGCCGATGGAAAGTGCACAACGCCGTAGTTATTTTGGGAGAATAAGCAGCCTTCTAATGGTGCTGGGCACATCCATCCCGCTGTCGGCAGAGGAAGCTGTGCGATCCGATACATCCATGCGGCTCTCCCCTGTCCAACTGTTTGCCTTTGCCGCGCAAGAGCAGGCGCAAGGCAGTTACGATACCGCCGAAACCGCCCTGCGCGCTTTGACCCTCAATCCAGACAAGGCGTTGCGCAACGAAGCGCGCTTTCGTCTCGCCCTGTTGTTGGCCGATCATATGAAGCGGCCCGCCGAGGCGGCTATTCTCTTGCGCCATATTCTTGACGAGCAGCCCGACGCCGCACCTGTTCGCCTCGAACTGGCGCGGATTGATGCCCTGCTGGGGCGGATGGGCGCTGCCGGGCGCGAATTGCGCGCGGCGCAGGCTAGTGGCTTGCCGGGCGATGTCTCTCGTCTCGTCCGCTTTTATCAGCAGGCGCTAGAAAACCAGCGCCCGGTCGGCGGTAGTCTGGAAGTTGCGCTCGCGCCTGACAGCAATGTGAACCGGGCGACCCGCTCGCCAACCCTGGGGACGGTGGTTGGCGATTTCTCGCTCAGCCCCGATGCGCGGGAATCGTCCGGAGTGGGCGCGGTCGTGCGCGGCCAGGCCTTCGCAAGGCTGCCGATTACAACGGGGTTGAGCTTGCTGGGCCGCCTGTCGGGCAGCGCCAATCTCTATCGTGCGCCGGAGTTCGATGATGTGATCCTCGCGCCGCAACTCGGCCCCGAACTGGTCAGCGGGCCCAATCGCCTCTCACTCTCGGCCGGCCCTATCTGGCGGTGGTATGGCGGGCAGCCTTACAGCTTCTCGGTGGCGGCCACGGCCAATTGGCAACGCGCAGTAGGCAAGCGGACGCAACTGCGCGTGGATGCCAGCTTTGCCTCCGTCAACAATCTGCGCGATAGCTTGGAATCAGGCGATGTCTGGGCTCTGGCGGCTGGTGTGGACCGGGCCTTTTCAGGGCGTTTTGGTGGCGGTCTCCAGGTGTCGGCAAACCGCCAGACAGCCACGGATCCAGGCTATGCTACCGCCGGGATCAACGTCAGCGATTATCTTTTTCGCGAAATTGGCCCGGCTACGGTGACGCTCAACCTATCCTATGGGCATCTGGAGGCGGAGAAGCGGCTGCTGCTGTTCTCTGATCGGCGCATCGACAACGATTATGCCGCCAGCCTTGCTGCCACCTTGCGCAAGGTGCGACTCAAGACCTTCGCGCCGATGATCCGGCTGCGATACGAACGCAATGCATCTTCCGTTCAAATTTATGATTACAAAAGATTTTCAGGTGAAGTTGGGGTCGCTGCCGCTTTTTGAATATCAAGGGCGATATGTCGCCATTTGCAGGGGTGCAACAAGGATGAAGTTTCGCAAGACAATGTCGCTGACCTCAATGGTCCTTGGCGTTTCGGCCCTTGCCGGATGCGGCGGAGATGGAGGTGGCGGGGTTAACAGCGTCAACACCGTGGGTTCGTCTCCTGCCGCAACCAACATCTCGCTGGCTTCCCTACGCGCCAGCCAGAGCTTTGCTAACAATGCCGCTACCGGCACAGCCAGCTTCGATCTGGCCAGCTCGACGACGCTCTCGGGTTCGACCGCTGCGGCGCCGCTGACCATCGCCTATGATGCGGGAACCAACAGCTACACCCTCTCCACCCAAGGGCGCAGCCAGACCTTTGCCCCTGCCGATGTCAACAGCTCGACTTCAAGCGCTGGCCAGAGCGTGTATATCAAAAGCAATGGCACCAACCGCGACCGGCTGACCCTGATTTCGGCCAGCGTTCCGGGGGCCAGCGTTAACGGGCCGCAATATGTCGGCATGGGCTATTGGCAGCGTAACACGGGCAATGCCAGCACACAGAACACCACCCTGGACATTTTTACCTACGGTCTCGACACGCCGGCCAACGCCGTGCCACGCACCGGTCAGGCCGCCTATTCCACCAACGTGTTTGGCTTGGCTACCACTCCAGGGAAGGAGCCTGTAGCCTTTCAGGGCGGGGGGCAGTTCAACGTCAGCTTCCTGACCGGTGTGTTCAGCACGTCAGCCTACAACACCGAGACAGGGCTTGTCAGCGGCAATTCGGTATACGGAGGCAGCGTCAGCATCACAGGCGCGGGGCACCTTTCGAGCAGCGATGGCACCTTCTCCGGCACGGCCGGATACAGCGGTGCCAACGGCTCGGGACAAGGGAGCCTGAGCGGCCGCTTTTATGGCCCAGGCGGCACCGAACTTGGCGCCACCTTTTCGGCGACCGGCTCCGATGGAAGTGCTGCAAGCGGAGCTATCGTGGGGGTGCAAAATGCTTCCCTCACGCCGGCCAACCTGTCTCTGACCAATCCGGTGGTTGATCAGATCCTGGGAGGAAACGGTGCTCTGATCACGAATTCGCCAAGCTATGTCCCCACCTTTTCGGTCAGGGCCGACGATGTACCCATGCAGTTGACTGAAACATTGACGGGCAGCATCAAGACAGTCCCTGGCCGCTCGGATCTGCCATACACAACATTTACCGGCGCCGACATGGTGGCACCGGCAAATCCCAATTTCACCTCCTATAGCCAGACGAGCTCGGGGCAGACCACGACGCTGGACCTTTACAAGCCGGGCAGTGGTAATACCGAACTCGCATTGACCTACCTGAGTTTCGGCCGCTGGACATTGGTGCAGCCGAACGCGATGACGAACGATGGTGCACAGCTGTATTTTACTTTTGGCATTGCGACGTCCCCGGCCGCAATCGCGGCCCGGACTGGCTCTGCGCACTACGTCGGTGTTGCCTATGGCGCCGCGGTTGATACTTTGACCCAGAAATACAGTGTAACTGGCACCTCGACCTTCGATGTCGATTTCAGTCATAGCACCTACACTGGCGGGCTAGCTCTCAAGGGGAGCGGTGCTGCCGGCATCACGGATTTTGGCAATCTGGGTTTTTCCGGCACCCTGACGGCGGGGCAGAGCCCTGTAGCTAACCTGACAGCCAATGGAACGACGGTGGGCTCCATCGCACCGGGGTTCTACGGCCCTAACGGGGAAGAGATTGGCGGGCCTTTCCATGCAGTCCTTATGGGTGGTGGCAAGACGACAACGATTGTGGGTGCCGCTGTGGCAAAAGGAGGATAGACCTTCATGCCTACAGCCAGACCACATTTGAGATGCGAAGTTACTTCCGGTCGCGGTGTAGTTTTGAAACTGATCATTTGATTCAAATGGCGGGTAATCGGCAGTTTCTGCAGATCAGATCGAGCGTCCGCGATGCCACTCATTTTGCGGTCTCGGCCAGGGGGGCTGGGCGTGAGATGCTGACAAGACTTGCCGTTCGACACGTCGCGTGGGAGTGGCAGGAATGTTCCATGAACGGACGTTCATCGCCTTCTTCGGCGAGTTGAACGTAGCGACATCAATCCCCGCCGCGAACGGCAGCTTTCTCAGCGGAAGCGGTCTATCGAGTTCATACGCCGATAGAACTTGCCAATAACATGATTTAGAGTGAGAAACCGTCAATGCGTAGCGATATCGACCATCTACCACCGGTTCAGCAGGACGAGCTGGAGCGTTCCTGATGACCGAGTTCGCCAAGGCAATCGACGGCGGAAATCAGCCATAGTGGAAAAGCGGACGTATCCTCAAAATCATCCTGTTCGGTAGCTACGTGCGTAGCGATTGGGTTGATGAGCCGGAGAATGGCTATCAGTCGGATTTTGATCGGCTGATCATGGTCAGCCATCCCAAACTCCAGACTATTGGTATATCGCAGAGGACAAGATCCTGCGCGACGAAGCCATTGGCCGCCCGGTGAACATCGTCGTGCACAGCCTTCAAGAGGTGAAACAGGCGCTTAACCGTCGCGAGTATTTCTGGATCGATATCGCTCGAGATGGTGTCGCGCTGTATGATCTACTTGGGAATGCCCTAGCCGCGCCGAAGCCAGCGACGGTCACTGATGCGTATGCAATGGCCGCGAAGTAATTTGATGATAAGCTAGGCTCAGGACCCATTGCCTGGATGCAGCAGTTTATGATGCATTTGAGAAGTCGGACAGATGGATCACCCGCCAGAACCGCTTACCCCGTCCCGCACAATGATGCCCGATTGCCGCTGCCTGCAAACCAGGATTGATCTCGCAAAACAGCACCTTCAGATTCGGGCCGAGGACATCGGGCAGGCTCTGGGCAGATCACTGCACACGCTAACCCGGCGGGTCAGCCTGCTCTTGAGGGTGGCAGGTTGTCTGGAATCTGGTTTGCGGTGCCGCGGTTCAAATGCCCGTTCATGTGATTGCTGAACTCGGCGCGTTGCTGATCACCGACGCTTCCCACCGAGACCAGCGTGGCCTGGCTTGTGATAAAGCTCTTTAACCGGCGGGTGAGTGCTGTGGCGATGTCCGGCTCGCCCAGCATCGCGATGATGGCGCGCTGCCCATCCTTGCCGAAAGCGACAGAATGGACGTCGGCAACCCACAGCCTGAACGTCATCCCCTCAACCTGCACCACCTGGCTGCTGGAATGGAGGTTGGAGGTGTAACGATTTCCCTGGCCCACTTCAGCGGCATTGTAGGTGCCGCTCACCTCCATCCAGATCAATTGCGACCGGAAATCGAAGCGAAGCGTCAGCGACCGCGCCACGTCGAAGGCCGCTTTCGAGATCGCCCAGCAAAACAGCGTAGAGGCCAAAAGCGACCCCAGTTCCCTGCCGCCGATCAGGGCGTCAACCAGCACATAGCTGCCAATCGATCCCATCATGGTCAGAAACAAGGCGTAGCCATTGATGATGTTGATGATGAGGGGGTCGCCTGACGCGAAAGGCCGCTCCCCGCCGACACCATCCAGCACGAAGGGGACGGGCTGCGTTTCCTCAACGATGCTGCCCTGGAACAGGCCGGATCGCTGCTGAAGGTCGACCACGGGGTCGATCCGGCAATAGCGGCGATTGGGAATTTTCTCCCACCAATTTTCCTGCATGGCGCGCATGAATTCAGCGGAAATCAGCGCGGGGGTCACCGAGATGTTCCACGTATCCTGGACCATCGTCACGGTGGTCGATGGCGCTGCCATTTTGTGGCGGATGATGGCCACAAAGAACAGGACATGGATGATGGCGGCCATCAGCAACAGCAGGAACAGGGTGCCCGTGCTGATGCTGATCGGAGGGGCCGGAAGGGCGCTGCCCAAAAGGGATATCACGACGGGCCCCAGCACCGAAAATGCAATCAGTCCCGCCATTTTCGGTACGGACAGGGCGCTCAGCCCCGCATCGGTGTTCGGCGTGCCGGCTTTGGGCCTCCAAAGCGTCGGGATCGCGACGAGAAAGAGAACAATCGCCACCCAGCTCGACACATTCGCGGCATTGTCGCTCCTGCCGCTGCCAAGCACTGCCGAAACGACAAGGCCCGCCAGCAACGCCAGAATGACCAGACCCGACTGGAACTGCCTTTCGGCAAAACCACGAACCGGGCGCGGGGCATAAATCAGATCGGGAATGAGGTAATAGAGCAGGCTGGACAGGGGATCGGCGGGTTCCGGATATTCCAGAGCCTGCTGGCGCAATGTTTCCTTGATGTAGGTCTCGGCGCCCTGGCTTGTACCAAGTTGATCGGGGCCAAGCTGCGGCGCCAGTCCCATCGGTCGGCCGCGCCCGAAAAAGAAGCGCAACTGACTGAAAAATTGAAAGAGCAGGCCGCCGGCAACGACAATCAGCAGAAAGGCGACAGCCGCCGCCACCAGCGCGCGGGCGCGGGCACCATCATGCAGCGCCGTCCGTGCCTGAAAGAGAATGATCAGCCCGGTGAGGCCGGAAATCGCAGAGGCCGCCGCAACAAAGTATTTGTGCTGCCGCAAGGGGTTGGGGAACGTAAAATTCTGGCTGCTGCTGCTGTACTCGTAGCTCACTTGTCGAACCTTCTCACCGCAATCGTTGCACGTCGCAGGATATGTTCACCTGCGCGGCAACAAGCTGCCCCAGCCTGGCCTGCCGACGGGGGCGTTGTGACAGCGTGGCACGATGTTCGCAAGATTCATTCGTGAGGGTTCGCGCCTCGTCGGCTGTTGGCAACCGCGCTCCTTGGAACGGGATCGGGCGATGGGGTACCAGAGGGGTACCAGACAGCCGGAGTTGGCATTGGCGCGGGAAACGCTAGGTTGGCCGACATGACGATGGACGTGATAGACGAGAGCACACGGGCGGCGATCCTGCGCCTGACCATGGCCGAGCGGGAATGCCTCAAGCGCTGTCTGAATCACCAGACTGCCAAGCAAATGGCCCTCGATCTCGGCATCTCGCCTCACGTCGTGGAGAAGCGTCTGAAGATGGCCCGCGCCAAGCTGGGCCTGTCCTCATCCCTCGAAGCCGCGAAACTGGTGGAGGCGTCAGAGCAGTCCGGTCGGTTGGGACCCGGCTCGTCGGACCTTCCGCCGGGCCATGCCGGGCCCGATGAAGGCGGCTCCGTTGCCGCCCCGCAAAACGAGACCGCGTGGCTCACGCGACGGCACCAGATTTATATCGTCTCGGGAGCAATGCTCATGAGTTTTTTTGCAGCCACCGCCGCCTTGATCATGTCGGTTCAGTCATCCGGCGCCATGGAGGGGCAGGCAAGCCCGACAGCAAGTGTCCCGTCCGCATCGTCAGCCGTATCCGGCGCCATGCCCAGCGCCGGGACCGAGGCAGCCTTGCGGCGCCTTGTCACCGGTCTGGCGAGCGGCTCACCCGATTACGATACACTCGCTCCGGAGTTTGCCGCAATTGTCCGCCGCGATCTGCCCATGACACATGAGATGTTCAAAGGGCTGGGCGTGTTGAAGTCGGTCACGTTCCGCGGGCGCGGCGCAAAGGGCGACGACACTTACGATCTGGTGTTCGCCAATGGCGAGGTCATCATGTCGGCCATGCTCGATTCCGAAGGCCGGAACGCCGGTGGCATTCTGCGACCACCGGAGCGGTAAAATCCCAATGCGATGCAGCGCCGCGATCAAATGGCCGGAACTGCCTCATCGGACTGGCTCAGGCGCCTGTCGAACCAGCTCCAGGCGAAGAGCAGCAGGGCCAGACCCAGCCCGCTGGTGGCAAGGCTGATCTTGATCAGGAAATGCGTCCAGTCCAGATGCAGGCCGGGCAGGTTGCGCGCCAGCAGCAGCAGGATCGTGCCGCAATAGCCAAAAGCATCGGCCAGATAGATCATGAAACCGGCATTGCCCGGCGTGCCGCCACTGGCCACCAGCCGGTCGAAGAGGGTGCCGTTGAAGGGCGTATAGGCCAGATAAAGTCCCGCCCCCAGCAGGATCATCCACGCCACCGAACCGATCATATGGCCCGCAAAGCCCAGCGAGGCCCCTCCGGCCATCACCAGCCCCAACCCGACCAGCACCATATTGGCGGCGACCGCCTTGCGGTTGTCGCGGAACATCATCGTGCAACCCAGCGCGGCGAGCACCACCAGGCTGACGGGGATTTCGCTCCAGGCGAAGATATCGGCCTGACCGCCATGGCCGACCTCGCGCCAGATTTCGGCCGAGAAGTTGTCGCGGAAATCGCGCAGGGCGGTCAGCATCACATAGAGCAGGATCAGCCCGGTGAGGCCCACCGCATAGCGGCCCCACAATTGGGCGCGGGCGGCCGCGTTCATGGGTTTGCGCTCGATGCGCTCGGCGATGTCGCGAGCGTCGGGTTCGGGCAGGATGGAGAGGCCATAGAGGCACACCAGCAGCAGCGGGGTGAAGATCGCTCCGGCGACGGCGGGCATCCAGAAGGGGCTGAGGCCCTTCAGCAGCACCCATTCGCCAACGGCTTTGACCGTGCCCGAGGAGAGGATAAAGCTGGCGCACAGGATCGCCGCAATGAGTTCGGACTGCCGCCGCCCTTCCACAAAGGCGAAGACCATGCCCCAGATCATGCCCAGCGCGAGGCCATCGAGGAACAGGCAGGCGACATTCCACGGGGCAGGGACCAGCCCGAAAAGCACCAGCGCGACCTCGGCCAGGGCGATCTGTGCCAGAATGCCCAGAATGCGGCGATGGGCGGGCAGTTCGGCGATGACCTTCACGCCCACCATCTTGGCCAGCGCATAGCCCACCACCTGAGCGATGACCAAGGCGATCTTGTAATCCATGCCCAGCACCGTCAGCCCCGCGAAATCGGCGACGGTAAAGGGTTTGCGAAAGGCATACATGGCGAAATAGACGCCAAAGGCCATCAGCCCGGCATAGATGCCAAAGGCGATGGGTGAGAGCTGCGAGAGACGCAGAGTCAGGCGCTCTGAGACGCTGCGTGTCGGCATCGAAAAAGGTGAATGGGGCACGAGTCTTTCGCGGCGCTGTTCAAGGATGCCCATGGTTATGAGATTCTTATATGACCGATTGCCGACAGCCCCTTCATCACAAGATATCCTCGGTGACAGGGGTCTTGATCGCATGATGGCGCGGGATCGAGGCGGGCATGGTTTCTACCGCCTGGATCATCATCCGCATCAGGCCCGAGCGGCGCTGTTCGCTGCGACAGACGAAATAGTTGGTGAGCAGCGCCGGATCGGGCTGGGCATCGGGCGCGATGGCGCAAAGGCGCGTATCGGGCGGGCATTCGCTGGCGAAGAACAGGCTGACGCCCAGACCCAGCGCCACGGCTTCGCGGATGGTTTCGCGGCTGTGCAGCTCGATCTTGCGGGCGGGCACGATATCATGGGCGTTGAGCAGGCTTTCCATCGCCCCGCGCGTCTTCGAGGATATCTCGCGCACCAACAGGCATTCTTCGGCAAGGCGGGCGAGGGGGAAGCTTTCTGCCCCAGCCAAAGGGTGTCCGCTGGCCACCACCACCGCCAGAGCATCGACGAACAGGGGCCGGTAAAACAGCCGCGGATCGACCTGCGGATCGCTGATGATCCCCACATCGGCGCGCGCATCCAGCAGATGGGCCAAAGTGTTGCGCGAATTGTCGATCTGCACCTCCACCTCGATGCCGGTCTCCATCTGCATGATGGTCTGGGCGAGGCGCGCGGCATGGACCGGCGAGTCCGAGATCAGGCGGATGCGCTGTCCTTCGGCATTCACCTTTTCATCGAGCAGCGTTTCGATCTCTTCGGCGGTGGCGAACATGCGGCGGGTGAGTTGTAACAATTCCTCCCCGATCGGCGTCAATTGCAGCGGGCGGCGGCGACCTTCGAACAGTTGGGCGCGATGCCGCGTCTCCAAGGCCTTGATTTGCTGCGAAAGCGTCGGCTGGGAGATGTTGAGCCTGCGCGCCGCGCGGCTGAAGCTGCCTTCGCTGGCGACGGCATGAAAGGCACGCAGATGCTGATGATTGACGGCCCCCATGACACTATTCCACTGTGATTATTATGTATTTTTTACAGCCCGAATGTGACAGGGCGGTGACCGATCCGCCGCAGCGCAACATTTTATAGATCAGACCTATAAAAGCCTTAGCCGATATATATTGGCCGACCGTCCGCCCTTTTGACAAACACGCGCCCAACACGGCGGCCGCCCCAAGGGACGGGGGCGCCGCCCTGCATAGCGACAATTTTCCGTCATCCATGAGGGCACCATGACCATCCGTTCAAACCTGCTCAAATCCGGGCTTATGCTGTCTTGCGCGGGCCTCGCGCTGACAGGCACGCAGGCCTATGCCGATGAGGCACCCGCTCCTGCCGCCGAAAGCGCGCCGGTTCCCGAAGCCACGGGCGATATCGTCGTCACCGCGACCCGCCGCAACGAGTCGATCCAGTCGGTGCCGATGACGCTTCAGGCGCTGTCAGGCGCCTCGCTCTCGCAGCTCAATGTGAACAATTTCAGCGATCTGCTGAAGTTCACCCCCAATGTCACCTTCTCCAGCAACGGTCCGGGGCAGGGCGCGATCTTCATGCGCGGCCTCTCGACGGGCTTTGCGGGTGGGCAGTCCTCGGGCACGATCGCGCCTTTCCCCAACGTCGCGCTCTATCTCGACGATCAGTCGATGCAGTTCCCGGCGCGTAACGCCGACGTCTATATGGCCGATATCGAGCGGGTCGAAGTGCTCGAAGGCCCGCAGGGCACGCTGTTCGGCGGTGGCGCTCAGGCGGGCGCGGTGCGCTACATCACCGCCAAGCCCAAGCTGGACCGCTGGGAAGCCCATATCGAGGGCAGCTTCGGCGGCACGGCGGGCGGCGCCCCCAATGCCTCGGGTCAGGCGGTGATCAACATCCCCGTCATCAAGGACAAGCTGGCCGTGCGCGCGCTGATCTACAGCGACCATCAGGGCGGCTATATCGACAACGTGCCCAGCACCTTCACCCGCCGCGCCACCGATGCGGGCAGCGTGAACTATGGCTTCATCCCCAGCGCGACCAATCAGTCGAACGGCGGGGTCTACAACAATTACGCTCTGGCCAGGCATGACTTCAACCCGGTCGACTACACCGGCGGCCGCGTCGAGGCCCTGTGGGACATCGCGCCCGACTGGAACCTGCTGGTCACCGAGAGCTATCAGCATCTCAACGCACAGGGTTCGTCCAGCACCTTCCCGGTGGGCAGCGACTTCCAGCCGCTGGGCAGCCTGCAGACCACCACTTTCGTGCCGCAGTGGAACACCGACACCTATTGGAACACCGCCTGGACGCTGAACGGCAAGATCGCCGACTGGAAAGTGGTCTACACCGGCGCCTATATGACGCGCCACATCTCCAACCAGCAGGACTATTCGAACTATTCGCGCACCGGCGGCGGCATGTATTACCAGTGCAGCGGCGCGGCCACCGGCTGGGGCAAGGGACAGACCTTCTGCTACTCGCCGGTCGCCTATTGGAACGACACGATGCGCAACACGCATCACAGCGAGGAAATCCGCTTCCAGAGCCCCGAGAACAAGCGCATCCGCGTGATCGGCGGCGCCTATTGGGAAAAGTTCGGCATCCAGGACGTGATGCGCTTCAACTACAAGTCGATCCCCAGTTGTACCCAGGATCTGATCGCCGCCAATGGGGTCTGCTCGGGCGCGGTATCGACGGCGCCGGGCAGCACCGCCAACCAGCCGGGGCTTGAGCCGGGCAACACCGCTTTCGGCGAGGATACGCAGCGCGGCTATGACCAGCTGGCCTTCTTCGGATCGGCCGACATCGACATTCTGCACAATCTGACGGTGACCGGCGGCACGCGCTATTACCGTTACAAGGAGTATGAGGTCGGTTCGCAGTTCGGCACGGTGCCCGGCGCCTGCTATCAGACCCTCTCCTGCGGCACGGCGGGGCAGGTCAACATCGATGCGGCCAATGACCACATCACCTATCACGGCTTCAAGAGCAAGGCGGAGATCGCCTGGAAACCGCGCGAGCACACGCTGGTCTATGCGCTGTTCAGCCAGGGCTTCCGCCCCGGCGGCTTCAACCGTTCGAGCAGCCTGGTGCTGCCCGACCAGAACGGCACGCCGCAGCTCAAGCGCCCCAACGGCTATCAGCCCGATACGCTGACCAACTGGGAAATGGGCCTGAAGACCGATCTGCTCAACCACAAGGTGCAGTTCAATCTCTCGGCCTATTACATGGTCTGGAACAATGCGATCATCAACTTCTTCAACCCGGCGGGCGGCTTTGGCAACACCAGCTTTGCCACCAACGGCCCCAGCTACCATGTGAAGGGCGCCGAACTTCAGGTCTCGGCGCGGCCGATGGCGGGCCTTTCGGTGCAGATGGGCGGCACCTATAATGACAGCAAACAGTCGTCCTCGCCCTGTCTGGTGGCCAACAATCCGGCCTCGGTGAACAATGGTCAGTGCATCACCAGCTATTACCCCAAGGGTGTGCAGCAACCCGTGCAGAGCCCCTTCGGCTCCATCGGCAGCACCACGCCCTATAGCCCGAAGGTGCAGGGCAACATCCGTGGCCGTTACGAATGGGCCGGGCGCGGGGATTACAACTGGTTCGTGGGCGCGGGAGTCTCCTACAACGGGCCGATGTGGAACCAGCCGTCCACCTATCCTTCGGGCGATGGCGTCTCGGTGCCGGGCACGACCCTGCTGCGTTACCACATGAAGGGCTATGCGCTGCTCGACGCGAATTTCGGCTTCAAGCACAACAACTGGACCATGTCGGTCTTTGGCCAGAACCTGACCAACACCCATGCCTCCACCTTCACCTCCTCGGCGCAGTTCATCAAATCGGAACTGCCGCTGCGGCCGATGACCTATGGCATCAAGTTCGCCATTGATCTTTGATGTCTCTTTGATCTGTCACGATACTGTCATGGGCGGGGCGGCAGACGCCTTGCCCATGACATCGTCCTTGCTCACGGAACGCCCCATGCCGCTCACCCCCGAAACCCTGCCCGACGCCGAGCTGAGCCGGCTGCGCGGCGCGCAAGGGGCCGGGCAGCATGCGGCGGTCGTCCGCGATGCCGCGAATTTGCTGAAACGCTGGGCCGATCACCGCGACCTGCTGCTGATCCACGCCATCAGCCTGCGTTTTCTGGGCCGGATCGAGGAGGCGCTGGCGCAGCTCGAACGTCTGGCCGCTCACCATCCGCGCTACAGCCTGCTGCATCAGGAGCGCGGGCTGTGCCATATCGCCCGCCGCGATGCCCCCGCCGCCATCGAGGCGCTGCTGACAGCCGTGGGCATCAACCCGGCCTTGCCGCATGGCTGGAAGATGCTCTCGGGCGTCTATCGCCTGACAGGTGACATGGAGAATGCGCTGAAAGCCGAGGCGCATGTCCACACGTTGCGCGCGCTGCCCGAGGCGGTGGTGGAGGCGACGTCGCTTTTTTCAGACGGCGATCTGGACGAGGCCGAGGTGCTGACCCGCCGCTTCCTGCTCACCCAGGGCGACCATCCCGAGGCGATGCGCCTGCTGGCCAAGATCGGCGTGGCGCATGATGTGCTCGACGATGCCGAGGTGCTTTATGCCGGGGTGCTGACCCTGGCCCCCGATCATCATGCGGCCCGGCAGGAGTATGTCGAGACGCTGATCGCCCGGCACAAATATCCCGAGGCACGGGAAGCGCTGGCGCCGCTGCGCGCGCAGGCCGCCGCCGATCTCAAACGGCTGGACGCCACCATCGCCGTGGGGCTGGGCCATCATGAGGAGGCCATCGCGCTCTATCACGCGATCCTGGCCGATCTGCCCGCCGAGCCGGGGGATGATGGTGAATTGCGCCTCTATCTGGCCGATCTGCATCTGTGGCTGGGCCATGCGCTCAAGACCTTGGGCCGCCTGCCCGAGGCGATTGCCGCCTACACCCATGCCGCCGCGCTGCGTCCCGATTTCGGCGATGCATGGTGGAGTCTGGCCAATCTGAAAACCTATCGCTTCACCCCGCAGGCGGTGGAGACCATGCGCGGCGCCGAGGCGGCCCCCGCCACCGGCGACGCCGACCGGGTGCATCTCAACTTCGCGCTGGGCAAGGCGCTGGAGGATGCCGGCGAGTCCGAAGCCTCATGGCAGCATTACGCGCGCGGCAATGCGCTGCAGCGCGAGGTTAGCGGGTATCGCCCGGAAATCCTCGAAACCAACACGCGCCTGCAGAAAGAGGTCTGCACCAGCGCCTTCTTCACCGCGCGCGAGGGCTGGGGTTGCGCTGCGCCAGACCCGATCTTCGTGCTGGGCCTGCCGCGTTCCGGCTCGACGCTGATCGAGCAGATCCTCGCCAGCCATCCGCAGATCGAGGGCACGCAGGAACTGCCCGATATCCAGCGCATGGTGCTGGAGCTGCAAGGCCGCGACCATGATTTCGACGCTCCGCGCTATCCCGGTTCTTTGGCCGATCTCACGCCGCTGCAATGCCGGGCGCTGGGTGAGCGCTATCTGGCCGAAACACAGGCGCAGCGGAGTTTGGGCCGCCCTTTCTTCATCGACAAGATGCCCAACAATTTCCGCCATATCGGGCTGATCCATCTGATCCTGCCCAATGCGAAAATCATCGATACGCGCCGCGACCCGATGTCCTGCTGCTTCTCCAACCTCAAGCAGTTGTTCGCACAAGGGCAGGAGTTCACCTATTCGCAGGAAGACATCGCCCGCTATTACCGCACCTATCTGGAGCTGATGCGTCATTGGGATAGCGCTCTGCCGGGCCGCGTGCTGCGCGTGCTGCATGAGGATGTGATCGAGGATCTCGAAACCCAGGTCCGCCGCCTGCTCGATTATTGCGGCCTGCCGTTTGACGAGGCCTGCCTCAACTTCCACCAGAATCGCCGCGCCGTCCGCACGCCCTCGAGCGAGCAGGTCCGCCGCCCGATCTTCCGCGACGGTATGGACCAGTGGCGGGCTTTTGAACCCTATTTGGATGATTTGAAAACGCACCTCGGCAGTGCCCTGACCGACTGGCGCACATAAGGAGACGGCATGGCTTATGATCTGGCGGTGGTGGGCGGCGGCATTCTGGGGCTGGCCCATGCCTATGTTGCGGCACGCGAAGGCCTGAAGGTGGTGCTGATCGAGCGTGATGGCGCGGCCAGCGGCGCCTCGATCCGCAATTTCGGCTTTATCACCGTCACGGGTCAGGAGCGCGGCACAAGCTGGCAACTGGCCCGCCGCACCCGCGATATCTGGGCCGATCTGGCGCCCCGCGCTGCCATCCCCATCGAGCATGAAGGCCTCTACCTCACCGCCCGCTCGCCCGAGGCCATCGCGGTGATCGAGGCCTTTCTGAAAACCGAGATGGGCGAGGGCTGCAGCCTGCTCGATGCTGCAACATTCCGTGCAGCATCGGGCGGCATGGGCGGGGCGGATCTGATGGGTGCGCTGCACAGCCCGCACGAAATCCGCGTCGAATCCCGCTTCGCCATCCCCCGCATCACCGCCTTCCTCGCCGAGCAGATGGGCGTGACGGTGATGACGAAAACGGCGGTGCATGAGGTCGCCCCGCCGCGCCTCACCACCTCGCGCGGGGTGGTTGAGGCGGGCCAGGTAGTGGTCTGCCCGGGTGATGATTTCAACACGCTCTACCCGGAGCGGATCGCGGCCTATGGCTTGACCCGCTGCCGCCTTTCGATGCTGCGGCTCGCCAATCCGGGCGTCAGGCTGCCCGGCGCGATCATGTCCGATCTGGGGCTGTTGCGCTATCGCGGCTATGGCGCGCTGCCCGAAGCGCGCGTTCTGGAGGCCCGTCTACGCGGCGAAGTGCCGCGCCTTTTCGACAATGGCGTCCATCTGATCGTGGCGCAGGGCACCGATGGCAGCCTGATCGTGGGGGACAGCCACCATTACGCCGACGTGCCACCGCCCTTCGCCCCCGCCAGCGCCGAGGAGGATATCCTTCAGGAATATGCCACCGCTTTGGGCGGCCCTGTGCCCCCGGTGATCGAGCGCTGGACTGGCACCTATGCCGTCGCGCCGGACCGGACCTTCCTGATCGATACGCCGCAAGAGAATGTGCGGCTGGTGATCGTCACCAGCGGCACGGGTGCCTCCACCGGTTTTGGCATTGCCGAAAAGGTGCTGGCCGATCTGGCGGGCCTCAAGCTGGGAGTTGCCGCATGACCGCGTCGTCCTTTCCCATCAAGGCCGTGATCTTCGACTGGGCGGGCACGATGATCGATTTCGGCTGCATGGCCCCGGTCGAGGCGCTGATCTCGGTCTTCGCCCGCGAGGGCCTTGTGCTCACCGATGCCGAGGCCCGCGCCGATATGGGCAAGGCCAAGCTCGACCATTTGCGCGCCATTCTGGCCAAGCCCGAAATGGCTGCGCGCTGGCAGGCGGCGCGCGGCCATCTGCCCGATGAAGGTGATGTGCAGGCGCTTTACGCCAGACTGGAACCGGCGATGCAGGCCGCCGCAGCCGCCTCCGCCACGCTGATCCCCGGCGTTGTGGAAACCGTTAAGGCCCTGCGCCAGTTGGGCATCCGCATCGGCTCGGGCACCGGTTACACGCGTGAGATGATGGCGCCGATCCTGCCCCTGGCTGCTGCGCAAGGTTACGCGCCCGAGGTGGTGATCTGCGCCGGAGAGACCCCCAGCGGCAGGCCCGCTCCGCTGATGACATGGGCGGCTCTGATCGCGCTTGACGCCTGGCCCGCCCGCCATTGCATCAAGGTGGACGATGCGCCCGTCGGCATCGTCGAAGGCCGCGAGGCCGGGTGCTGGACTGTGGGGCTGGCTGGCTCCGGCAATGGTATGGGGCTGAGCCACGCAGATTATCGCGGCTTGCCCGAAGCGCAGCGCCAGGCGCGCTGCGAAGCCTCTGCACAAGTGCTGCGTGATGCCGGGGCTGATTATGTGATTGAAGATGTCAGCCAGTTGATGCCGGTGGTCCATGCCATCGCCGGGCGGCTGGCTAAGGAAAAGCCCCAGGGGTAAGCAGTGCCGACACGAAAAACGATACGGCGCGTATGAGCAGAGGCCGTTAAGGAGGTGCTCCTCAAGGCGTGCGGCTGATGTCCGCTTCCCCTAACTTTTCTGCCATGGAGTGTTCTTGACGCTGGCCCTGTAAGCGGACTGACCGGGATCAGGGAATGCAATGACAGGTAAGTTGGGGGGGAAGGACGTTCCTAGCGAGCACCCAGCAGATCCATACGCACCTTGGTCAAGATAAGTCCCAGTAAGTTTTCTCCCCGCCAGACCATCGGCGCATGTCCGGCGGGATGGTCGATGTCTCGACCATTTCCCCAAACCCAATCGCGAGGATTTGCCTCGACCAGCAGCCCATCTCCCGTGTTACGAAGCTGCCTTTGCGCACCTTCATTCTGAGAGAATTTCGCAAAATTGCCCCGATAGACAATATCGATTTTCCATTGATCCCAACGGCCCTGGTCAAAACCTTTGACCTGCTGGCCCAAGCGCTTTTGGACCGCTGGATCGACTTCGCAAGCTATCTGCCCAGCCACATCATGATCATCGAACAACAGCGCCTTGGCGTACATCATCCATTGCTCGGCGGTTACGAAGTGCCTCCCTTCGAGCAAAAAGGGCGTGCGATGCCACTGGCTGAAGACGCCTTTGATAAAGGGATAAAACTCTGAAAAGCGCGAAGGATCAGGCAGGTCTGCCTTGGCCAATGATGGCGTTAAATACGGATCAGAAACCTGCATTCGCCCAATATGAACGCTGAGCTTAAGGTCCGCAACATCATCGTCTCCGGTCAGGCGGCTTTTTCCCAGATTCAGCGTAAAAGAGCCCTCGACGGGCCGCGGATTCCCATGAATAGAAGGCGGCTTACGACGAACTGACTCATGGGCCTGAAGGACTGCTTTGTCAGCGGCTCCCGGCAGGATGGTCAGCGGCAACGAAGCGGCAGGTCTCGACCCAAACTATGCCGTTCGCATATACTATCGTCAAAGACCGGTTCTGCCAGGAGCGGCCGCTTGAGCCTCGTGAAGCTACCAGACGGCTGCCACTGACAAACCAGCCATTCCAGGGCTTCAATCTGGTCGTCGAAAGCTGCCGTAGGCTCATGGGGCTGGAAATGGCCGGTCGCTGCGCGACTCTTCTACCTGCAGCGCCAACCATGTCCTTGAGACAGCTCAGTCCGCCTTCAGGTTTGTCCGGAAAAATGAGCCCGCTTGGCACATGGGATAAGCTTATGGATCGAATGGGATGAACCGAGGCATTCCTACGTAATTTCAATGCCAACCCGATAAAAGTGCTCTCGAAGCCATATGCAGATGCCTGATAGATGGATGGCCACATCGGAGTGTGGCTATGTTCGACGAAGGTTGGAAGTCAGGCTTGAGGACCTCGCCGGGGCGCCACCTGTGCGCGCTGGACGCCAGTAACGGCGTGCCTGCTACCCAGGCCTTCCATGACACCCAGCGACCCTTTCGACGGGCAGCCTTCACATCCCCAAAACGGTCTGGGCGAGTGGTGAAAGCCAGGTGCCGCGAGCCGCATCGAATGCTGCAGGAGCAAACGCCGCCACGCGATCAAACAGCGCCTGACTCATCGACTTAATAGATCCGCACCTCAGGCGCGCTAACGCTGGTGGTATCCACCGACAAACCACGGCCCACCACGCCCTCAGGCAAACCTGATCCTTCCCCCCTGAACGGAGAACCGCAAAATGGCCACCATGGCCCTTGATCCCGTAACCGCGAATGAAGCTGCCCAGGCCTATGACGCCGTGGGCGAAACCTATCTGCGCTATGCCGATGGCGACCTTCGCGCGCTCTTCGAGTTTTCAAGCCGCTATAGCTTTGCCGATCGCGAGATCTGGCGGCGGATCGACGCCAAACTCGTCGCCATTCGATCGTCGGGCCGCACCAGCATCCGGATTCTCGATGCGGGCTGCGGTCCGGGTACATGGCTTAAGCGCTGCGCACTGCGCGCAAGAGCCCTTGGTTTTCTCGAAATCGACGGGTTGGGCTTCGATATTTCCCCCGCGATGATCGACCTTGCCGCCAAGGAACTGGCGCAGGCGAATGATCCGGCGGTCAACCTTGAAGTGATCGTTGCCGATATTGCCGAAGCCTCGTTGCCCAAGGGTCATATCGATATCGTCCTGTGTCTTTACGGAGTCCTCAACCACCTTCCCGTTGCCCAGCATCAGGCCGTAGCCGCAAGGTTGGCGGGCGCCGGCGACACGCTCTTCGTGACGGTACGGACCGTGGGCAGCCTGCCCTCGATCTTCGTCGCCGGGATCGAGCAGGCCCGCAATTTCCGGCAAGACAACGTGGAAGACCGGCTGGAGATCGACCTGCTCGACGGACGCCATCTCGAATTTCCGTCCCATCTTTTCACCGCTGACGAGTTTGCCGCGCTGTTCGCCGCGCATGGGCACATCGAGGAGCGGGCGGGCCTCGACCTCTTTCACGGACGCTTCGCTCCCGATCACCGCTGGAACCCGAAGGACATGGCGGACACCGCCTTTCACGCCGGCCTCGAACGGCTGGAGCATCTGTGCGCGAGCGACCCATGCTTCATCGACAGGGCTGCCCATGTCCTGCTGCAGGTTGGAAGGAGAGCAGAATGACCAAACGTGACCTCCGGCATCGCCTGACAGGCGTTGCTGTCCTGCTCTTTGGGGCCGGCGGAAGCACGCTGCTGCATCGCCAGGTCTGGGAAGCCCATGCCAAGGGTCCGGCATCAGCACTTGAAGGTGCTCTGGGGCTGTTAACCTTCGCGCTTGGCAGCCTCGGGCTGCTCCTGGTGATCAACGGCGCCCGTTTACGCGACGGTTGGAAGCGCGACTGTGATCGCGCCATGCGACGCCGCACCCGGCACATCAGGCCCAGACCTCGCACGAACCAGAGCGAAACACACCATCCCTTCATCGCTGCGGCAGCCATGGACCCCATGCATTATGCCGGTGGCCGGGCCGCGCTGGCGGCCTTCCTCGTCATGCGCGCGCATCAGGCCGCACTTGATGTGAGAGCGGCCAACGTTGCAGCCAAGCAAGAGCCGAAATCTCCCGGCCGTTGAAGCATCGGGGACAGGTTCCGGGCTCCAAACGCCGTGGTAATGGCAAACCGCAAGGGCCTCGAACCGGTGACAATGACCATCGCCATCAAGCACCCGGTCGCTCCAAAGCGGCCGGGTGATGCGTTTGATGCCTGCTGCAAGGACGCAACAGCGCAGAGAATGGGAAGGAATGCGTCATGCCGGTCGTAGCGGCCTGTTTGTATCGGAACGGAGAGCGTCTGCGCGGGGTGACGATCGAGGAGCGGATCCATTGTCCGGACGATCGCAGCCAATTTGTCTGGATCGGCATGTGCGATCCAACCGCACAGGAAATGCAGCAGCTGCACCTTCACTATGACCTCCACCCTGTTTCGGTCGAGGATGCGCTCAAGGCGAACCAGCTGCCAAAGGTCGATGTCTATGGCGACCAACTGTTCGTCATGGCCCGCACAGCCGCCACGATCCGGTAAGACATCGCGGTAGATACGCCATTCTTTGACCTCGAAATCCAACTCATAATTGCCTGCGGTCAGTGCCCCGGCGGCAATCGAGCTGACTGCTCCGTCCATGAAATCGAGGTTGCCTATACCCGCAATAATCGAAATCAGCTGCCGCACCTGACCAGCGAAAGCTAAATTGGGAACAACGAACAATGGGTAATCTTATGCCCTTGCTTCAGCGGTAAAAAGGTGGAGCCCATCTGTTTCAGCTTCTATTTCTTCGCTAGCTCAAGCTCGATCAGTCCAAGAGTTCCGCCTGTATCGAAGACAAAGCGAAACGGCCCTTGAGAGCCTATGGTGCAATCAACCACCACCCGCGAGTCCGTCAGGGTGAAGGGAATGCGATAGGGCGCTGTGGCTACCCGTGCGATCCCAGACATGGCAGCAGTTGTCCCGCCCCAGCAAGAAAGACCCGACGATCAACCGGCATATTCCAACCCCAATCACACAGCGCAACAGGGAGCTTCTGCCTCCCTGCCGGCTGTGATGATGCCAAATCAATAATATTACGAATGATTATTCTCAGGAATCGCTATTCCGGCGATAAAAATCCAATGTCGTCGCCTGAATGCTTCTAGCCGGATTTGCGGTGCATTCGCCTTTGATATTCTGGAAAAGATCAACAGTGCTTCTGATTGTCGTTCGCGTTTGAACCCCGGATGACGGCAACGCCGACCAAAAACCCGCCAGCCAGAATCTTGTGGAAGATGCATTTTGGTCATCAAATGCTACTGAACAAACATGCTCTCCACCCAGCGTAATGCTGTCGCTCAACAACGGCTGCGTGGTGGAAGCAGATGTCTGCGCCAAGAGCAATGCTGCTATTATCAAGATAAGCCTCACAATTCCGAGATGAACGCAGTGGCTCAAGATGCATATTAATTGTGACAACTCAAGGTGCGATTCTTTACAAATTTTCTTTGATTTTAAGTTCCATATGGAAGAGGGTGGCGTAGTTCAGCTAGAGCGAGTGCCTGATATTCCGCATGCCGCAGTAGGCCCGCATCAGTGACAAAATCGGAAGATTTACAGATATGCTGATGTTGGCTGCAGCCCTCATGGCTGACCCACTTCTCGGGTCCAATCGGACATCTGTAATTTGCGACATTAGTCGAACTGAGATCAGAGATGCGCTTCAGGGCAATCGTGATCCGCAATTTGAGCTTTACCTCGACCTTGGCTGCCCAGCGATGACATCATGCCCTGCACTTCAACAGGAGAAGGCCGGCGGGATCGGCCTGGCAGACGATGATGCATGGGCACGGGCAAACGTGCATGCTCCCAAACCTGGCATAAAGGTAAAGGAAGCCAAGATTTTTTCTGTTGGTGCTCCGCAATTCTCATCTGATATACAAAGCGCGACTGTTAAGGTGAGCTATACTTGCACAGGCATGTGCGGTGGGGGATGGACGTCCCGCTATGTCCGAACTTCTAGGGGATGGCGCCGGGATGGTTACGTCGGGCCGATCTACGTTTCGTAAAGACTAGAGAGCAGTCGATGCCCAACATGCTGCGTATGCGATAGGAACTGTGCTTCGGTCTTTTTTTACCAAAAGCAAAAGAAACCGGCTGTCACCGCCACTGAACGGACGGCAGCTTATAGCGGCCCAGCCGGGCCCCCTGTACGTCGGCTTTGTCAGCCAAGGGGCTGAAAGGCCAGGCCTTGGCTGTCGCCAGATTGGTCGTGCTTCAGGTGTATCAGTGCTGCCTATGTCGATCCTAAAAATGATTATTATACTTTGGTGGTTTGCGATGGCTTAAGGGCGGCAAAACACTGTAAGGGAGAGAGACGTGCCGAAAGCCTTATTCCATCGGATCGGGTATATGCTCGTTCTGACCCTGTTGGGGACCTCGCCCGCCATGGCGCAGCGTGAGCCGCAGCAGGGAATGCCCGCGATGGTGCCTGCTCCCGCGCCGGCGGAGCCCGATGCGATACCGCTTTACGGCAAGACGACCATGGGTAGCGCGGCCAGCGAAATCTGGTCGAAGGCTGGCGGTGTGGATTATACCGTGCGCAACGTCACCCGGCCTACGTTGACCCCCGTGCTGCCCGATCCGGCCAAAGCAACGGGCGCGGCTGTGGTGGTGGCGCCGGGCGGCGCGTTCATGCTGCTGGCGATGGATCATGAAGGCTGGGGGGTGGCGCGGGCGCTGGCGGACAGGGGAATCGCTGCCTTCGTGCTGAAATACCGTCTGTTGCCCACCCCGCGCGATGAAAGTGAAGCCGGCAACTACATGATGCGCACAATGATGGCAGGGCTGACCGATCCGACCAAGCCGCCGAGCCTGACCAATCCTGATGCCGCGACCGATGGGCGTGAGGCGATCAAGCTGGTGCGGGCCAACGCGGCGCGCTGGGGCGTTGATCCCTCCCGGGTAGGGATGATCGGCTTTTCCGCCGGGGCGATGACGGCCCTGCAGACTGTGCTGACAGCGGGGCCTCAAGAGAAGCCTGCCTTTTTCGGCTATATCTATGGGCCGCAGGCGCGGGTCGATGTCCCCGCGGATGCTCCGCCGATGTTTGATGCGCTGGCGCTTGATGATCCACTGTTTCCCTCTCAGGGCTTCCCGATCGCACAGGGCTGGCTGGCCGCGAAGCGGCCGGTCGAGATCCATGGATATCAGAAGGGGAGCCATGGCTTCGGCCTGGGCGTGCCCGGTACGACCACAACACTGGTGATGGATGAGTTTATTGCTTGGCTGACAATGCACGGGTTCCTCACAAGACGGTGAGGTTGTGGTGTTGGTGTTAGGAATGGCACCTTACGAACCCAGAAATGAGTCAGCCGACAATCGTTCATTGTGGGATCGCAGGTGGCGTGAAGGCTGACACAATCTCTAGCAGATCGTGCCAGCCCCGGCGCATTATCGCTTGTGGATCGCCGTCACTTCGCCGACGCTGCCCTTGATTGTGATATCGAAATCGACCTTGTCCCCCACGGCGACGGCATCGGTGACACCTGGAGCCGCTTTGAAGCCCATCGTCATGGCAGGCCATTTCGCTTCGGGGATGGCGTCATGCGAGAGCGTGATCATACTGGCGGTCTTGTCGATCGCGGTCACGATCCCGTGGCCTTTGGCCTCAATGGCTGCCGCTGCCGAGGGCTCCATTGCCATGGCGCCCGGCATGCTGCTGGTGGCAGAAACAGGCTGGCTGCTGTCCTTAGATGCCGGTGCCTCGGCTTTCTTGTCGCAGGCAGCGGTCAGAGCGGCGAGGCCGAGCGCAATGGTCAATCGAAGGTAGGTCATGGTTTTCTCCTTGCTTTAAACGGGTTGGGTTCTGGATTTTGCCCGCCGTTGCCGAAGCAGCAGATAGGCGGCGGGCAGGACGAACATCGACAGCAGCGGCGCGGTCATCATGCCGCCGACCATCGGCGCGGCGATGCGGCTCATCACCTCCGACCCTGCCCCTGATCCCAGCAGGATCGGCAGCAGGCCGGCCAGGATCACCGCCACCGTCATGGCCTTGGGGCGCACGCGCAGCACCGCGCCTTCGCGGACGGCGGCCTGAACCTCGCCCTGGGCAGGATCGCCGTCGTGCTCCTCCAGCGCATTCTTCAGGTAGATCAGCATCACCACGCCGAACTCGGCCGCGACGCCGGCCAGCGCGATGAAGCCGACCCCGGTGGCCACCGACAGGTTGAAGCCCAGCAGATAGAGCAGCCAGATGCCGCCGGTCAGGGCGAAGGGCAGTGTTCCCATGATCAGCGCGGCCTCGTCGAAGCGCCCGAAGGTCAGGTAGAGCAGCACGAAGATGATCAGCAGCGTGGCCGGCACCACCAGCTTCAGCCGGGCGGTGGCCCGCTCCAGGTATTCGAACTGGCCGGAGTAGGCGATGCTGACGCCGGGCGAGAGCCTGACATCCTTCGCCACCGCATGCTGCAGGTCACCGACCACCGAGCGCCAGGTCGCGCCCGCGCACGTCGATGTAGACCCAGCCGGAAGGCCGGGCGTTCTCGCTCTTGAGCATGGGCGGGCCGTCGGTGATCGCAATGTTCGCGACGGTCCCAAGCGTGATCTGCTGCCCCGAGGGCGTCAGGACCGGCAAGGCCTGCAGGCCTTCAAGACTGTCGCGCAACTCGCGCGGATAGCGCACGCTGATCGGGTAGCGGGCCAGGCCCTCGACCGTCTCGCCGATCGTCTCGCCGCCCACCGCGCCGGAGACGATGGCCTGCACATCGGCGATGTTCAGGCCGTAGCGGGCCGCCGCCGCGCGGTCGATGTCGACGTCGATGTAGCGCCCGCCGGTCAGCCGCTCGGCCAGCGCCGAGCTGACGCCGGGAATGCGCTTGGCCACTGTTTCGACATCATGGGCGATGCGATCGAGCTCGGCGGGATCGGCGCCGGATACCTTGACGCCGATCGGGCTCTTGATGCCGGTGGCCAGCATGTCGATGCGGTTGCGGATCGGCGGCACCCAGACGTTGGCCAGGCCGGGCACCCTGACCGTCGCGGTCGAGCTCCTCGACCAGCTTGTCCGGCGTCATGCCCGGCCGCCATTGGTCGCGCGGCTTGAACTGGATGGTGGTCTCGAACATCTCCAGCGGCGCCGGATCGGTGGCGGTTTCGGCGCGGCCGGCCTTGCCGAAGACGCTCTCGACCTCGGGCACGGTCTTGATCAGGCGGTCGGTCTGCTGCAGCAGCTCGGAGGCCTTGGCCGCCGAGAGGCCGGGCAAGGCCGAGGGCATGTAGAGCAGGTCGCCCTCGTCGAGCGGGGGCAGGAACTCGCCGCCCAGCCGGGCGAGCGGCCATGCCGTGGTGGCGAAGATCAGCGCCGCGATCAGCAACACCTGCTTGGGGCGCTGCAAGGTCCAGTCGATGGCTGGGCGGTACAGGCCGGTCAGCCAGCGGTTGAGCGGGTTGGCCTGTTCTGCAGGAATGCTTGCCCGCGGATCAGGTAGCCCATCAGCACCGGCACCAGGGTCACCGACAGCCCGGCCGCGGCCGCCATGGCGTAGGTCTTGGTGAAGGCCAGCGGGGCGAACAGCCGGCCTTCCTGCCCTTCCAGCGTGAAGACCGGAATGAAGGACAGGGTGATGATCAGCAGGCTGAAGAACAGCGCGGGGCCGACCTCGGCGGCGGCCTCGGTGATCACGCGCCAGCGGGTTTCGCCCGTGAGAGGCTGGTCCGGGTGGTCGTGCTCCCACGCCTCGATCTGCTTGTGGGCGTTCTCGATCATGACCACGGCGGCATCGACCATGGCGCCGATGGCGATGGCGATCCCGCCCAGCGACATGATGTTGGCGTTGACGCCCTGGATGACGCATGACGATGAAGGCCGCAAGCACGCCCAGCGGCAGCGAGATGATCGCCACCAGCGCCGAGCGCACGTGCCAGAGGAACAGCCCGCAGACCAGCGCGACGACGATGAACTCCTCGATCAGCTTGTGACTCAGGTTGTCGACCGCGCGATCGATCAGCTGGGAGCGGTCGTAGGTGGTCACGACCTCGACGCCGGCAGGCAGGCTCTTCTTCAGCGTGGCCAGCTTGTCCTTCACCGCCGCGATGGTCTCGCGCGCGTTCTTGCCCGAGCGCAGGATCACCACGCCGCCCGCGACCTCGCCCTGGCCGTTCAGTTCGGCGATGCCGCGCCGCATCTCCGGGCCGATCTGGATCGTGGCCACATCGCCAAGGCGGATCGGCACGCCGCCTGATCCGGTTCTCAGCGGAATGGCGCGAAAATCATCGAGTGTCTGCAGATAGCCCGAGGCGCGGACCATGTATTCGGCCTCGGCCATTTCCAGCACCGAGCCGCCGGCCTCCTGATTGGCCTGCTGGATCGCCTGCACCGCCTGACTATGCGTCACCCCATAGGCGGCCAGCTTCACCGGATCGAGCAGCACCTGGTACTGCTTGACCATGCCGCCGATGCTGGCGACCTCGGCCACGTCCGGCACGGTCTTCAGCTCGAACTTCAGGAACCAGTCCTGAAGGCTGCGCAGTTGCGACAGATCGTGGCGGCCTGCGGTCGACCAGCGCATACTCGTAGACCCAGCCCACGCCGGTGGCGTCCGGGCCCAAAGCGCTGCGCGCGCCCGGCGGAAGGCGTCCCTGCACCTGGTTGAGGTACTCGAGCACGCGCGAGCGCGCCCAGTACAGATCGGTGCCGTCCTCGAACAGCACGTAGACGAAGCTGTCGCCGAAGAAGGAGTAGCCGCGCACCGTCTTGGCGCCGGGCACCGACAGCATGGTGGTGGTCAGCGGATAGGTGACCTGGTTCTCGACAATCTGGGGCGCCTGGCCGGGATAGGAGGTGCGGATGATCACCTGCACGTCGGACAGATCGGGCAGGGCATCGATGGCGGTGGAGCGTACCGCCCAGACCCCGGCGCCGATCAGCGCCAGCATGCCGATCAGAACGAAGAAGCGGTTCCGGACCGACCAGCGGATGAGATGCGCGATCATTGGCCCGTCATCCCGCTCATAGCCGGCAAGGTAGAGGTGATCGGGCGCGCCTGCATGCCGGACAGGCTGGCTTCGGAATCGAGGAGGAACTGTCCCGATGCGACGACCTTTTCGCCTTCCGACAGGCCGGCGAGAATCTGGGTTTCGTCACCGGCTTCTCGGCCCGTCTGAACTTCCGCCGGGCGATAGCGGCCCTGATCGAGGGCCAGCATCACCAGCGTCCGTTTGCCGGTTCGGATGAGCGCCTCCGTTGGCACCAGCAAGGCCGGTTGGCGGTTGCCCTGAAGCGACACCGTCGCGAACATGCCGGGGCGAAGGCGCCCGCCCCGATTGGGCAGTTCGATGCGCACGGTCAGCGTTCGGCTGTCGGCCTGGGTTTCGGGCAGGATGGCAGTGATCCGGCCCGACAGGGTCTCGCCAGGGAAGGCTGCCAGTGTGGCCTGCACGGGCTGCCCAGGCTTCAGGGGCGCCGCGATGGCTTCGGGAACGGCAGCGTTGAGCCAGACGGTGCCAAGACCATTGATCTCGGCAAGGGTCTGACCTGTCGCCATGGTCATGCCTGCGCGGACATTGAGGGTCTTGATCACGCCACTGGTCGAGGTGGAGATGGTGATGGTGTTATGAGGCCGCCCGCTTCGCTCGACCCCTGCGATCATGCCCGATGGCATGCCCAGCAGCATGAGGCGCTGCCGTGCGGCATCGATGAGCGCCTTGTTGCCCGTGCGGCGAACAGCGAGGAATTCAGCCTGTGCGCCCCCCCATTCCGGCACCAGAAGGTCGGCCATCGGAGCACCGGCGCCGATCACATCACCGGGCGCGCGAGCATAGACCCGCTGGACGAAGCCGGCAGCCCGCGTCTGAACAACCGCGACATCGCGCTGGTTGAAATCGATCGTTCCGGTGGCGGTCAGATCGCTCGCCATCTCTCCGCGCCGGACAGCGACAGTGCGCAGCCCCAGCCTCTGGGATGCTGCCGGATCGATCCGGATGCCGGGCGCATCGTCGCCGCCCGCTTCGCCATATTTGGGGACCAGTTGCATGTCCATGAAGGGAGATTTGCCGGGCTTGTCGAAGTGCTGGTCCGGCTTCATCGGATCATACCAGTAAAGCGGCTTGTGGTCCGAAGCGGATGCCTGAGCCGGGGTGGGCATCGCCGCGTCGTGGTTCGTCCAGCGTGCAAGGCCGTAGCCGCCGCTGCCTGCGATCACCGTGATGGCGAGGCCCGCATAGACGAGGCGAGGGCGCGGCGGAGAGGTGTCTTTGGTCATCGCTCGTCGCTCCGATAGGTCAGGGTCAGCCGGGCGCCATCGGTGGCGACCAGGGCTTCGCGGTCGAGGGTGGTGAGGGTTGTGTCGGCAAGGGCAGCATAGGCATCGGCGATATCGACGAGGCTCGCGCGCCCGGCGGCATAGCTTGCCGTCTCCAGCTTGACCCGCTGCTGTGCGAGCGGCTGAAGCGTGTCACGCGCGCGCAGCCATTGCTCATGATGCATCAGGTGATCGGCCAGATCGGCGTCGAGATCGGCTTCGAGAGCGCGCCTCGCTGCCTCGCGTTCGGCAATGACCTTTCCGGCAGTGGCCTGAGCCGCGGCAATGCTCGCGTTCTGGCGGTGACGGGTGAAGAAGGGCAGGCTGACCGTGACGCCCGCCGAAACATAGTCGCCAAAGCGGGGATCACGGCGTTGGTAAGCCAGATTGACGCCGAAGTCCGAGCGTCGGCCTGCGTCAGCCAAGCGGACATCGGCATCGGCCTGCCCTGCCTGGGCATCGATCATGCGGATGGCAGGATGGCGATCGAGACCGGCACGCAGCGCTGATGGGGTGATCTCGAAATCCGGGACTGTGCCTGCAATCTCGGGCGTCGGATCGGCGGTCCAGCGTGTCAGCATCGCGCGGGCCCTGGCCTCATTTGCAACAAGCTCGCTGCGGCGATCCGCCAGGGCGGCGATGGCCTGCTGTCCGGCAAGGGTCTGTGCCGGGCGTGTGCCTCCCGAAACGACCGCTCCCTGGGTTGTGCCGACCACGCGTTCTAGGGCGGAGAGCAGGTCGTCGAGCGCGGCCACGCGGCGCTGGGCATAGGCCAGGTTGATCCAGGCCAGTGCCGTGCCGACCTCGACAGAGCGAGCTTCCACGGCGGTGTCGGCTTCGGCGGCCTTGATGTCGCTCTCGGCTCGCGCCTGCTGGGCATGGCGTTTGGCGAGATTGGGAATGTCCTGGGAAACCCCGACACGCGCCATCGTGAAATCATCACGCTGGGGCTCGAACGCGAGCGGGCCCGAGATCGGAAAGCTCTCGACGCTGGCGCCCAGAGTTGGATCGGGCAGCGCCCCGGCAGCACCTCGCGCCGAACGCGCGGCTTCGACGCCGAGTGATTTGGCGTGAATGGAAGGTGCCTCAGTCTCGGCCTTGCGCAGCGCGGCCTCGAAGGTGAGCGGCCCGGCGAATGCAGCCGGGGGCATTGCCGCGATGAGCGGCAAGCAAAGATACCATCGCATGGAAATCTCCTGATCGCAGGATCAGGCCGCCAGGGCTCGAACGTAGAGGTAGGGTCAGTGACGGCAGGCAAAGCCCGCCGTCACTGATGCCCCGGTCCTCAATCCGATTTTAAGCGGCCGGAGCCCTGGCCTAGCCGGCCCGGTGGCCCGAGACCGGCGATGCCATGGCCTGCATCCGCGTCATGCAATCGGCAGCCTTGGCGCTGCTCATCTTCATCATGTCGCAGTCACAGCTCGCCATTGGCGTCGCATCGGCCACCCAGACCTGCTGGCGTGCCGGGCCCGAGGCTCGCGGGCCAAACTGCGGGATCGAGCGCCATTCATAATGGCCGGCTTGCTGGTTGTGGTCGGCGGGCGCCGCGAAAGCAACGGCGGGCGCAGCGAGAGCCACGCCCAGAAGGGCGCGCAGAACAAACGTCTTCATGACTGTAATCCTTTGGCAAATTTTGATAAAAGCCGCAGGCGAACGGAGTTGATCACAGCGCTACAGGCGCCTGTGATGCCGTCAGCCTTGCCAGCTGGTTCAATCAGCCAAGGAGAGTCGGAGGTTCGGGCTCAGGCGCGAGAGCGCTGCCATCCAGGATCGGCGTAATGGGCCAGAAGCCCAGCACGGGATTGATCTGGCGCGTCTGCAGCATGGGCGCATCATTGTGGAGCGCCATGGGCGCGATGCAGCCCATCCCGGCTATGCAAGCCAGCGTCATGCTCTTGCAGGGCTTTTGCGCGGGCTGCTGCTGGGCCATCATCTTCATGCAGTCATCGGACATGCCGGCACCACTCGATACGGACATGGCCGTGGATGCGGAAACCGCAGGCACGATGGTCGCAAAAGCAACCCCCTGGCCAGACAGCCCGATCAGTGCTCCGATGAGGAGAAGAAGGTGAAAGACTCTTTTCACAGCACTGGAATTTACATATCCGCCTCGCTCAACGCAATGCTTATTCCGATCGGGACGGAATGGTGTTTGATCTTAACGCTCTGTTTGACCAGTTCCCGGCTGACTTGCGGTCCGTTCCCAATGTCATGTCGGGTGGAGAGCCGCGCCCAAATGGATAACCAAGGCCTGCAACCACAATTTCTTTCTGTCGGTACACCGGTTTGCAGTGTAGCGATCCGACACTGTAGTCCGTCAGCCTTAACAGTGGTTTGCCCAACGTCCCTCGGACGGCCCAGCGAGATATTTGGCACCTTTCTCAAGCTGGGCCTGACCTCGTTTGGCGGACCGGTCGCTCACCTTGCCTATTTCCATCGCGAGATTGTGGTTCGTCGCGGGTGGCTCTCCGAGGAAGCCTATGCCGAGCTGGTTGGATTGGGCCAATTTCTGCCCGGACCGGCATCGAGCCAGGTGGGCTTCGCGATCGGTCTGACGCGTGGAGGCTGGTGGGGCGGCGTTGCAGCATGGACGGCCTTCACGCTGCCGTCGGCCCTTGCCATGCTGTTGCTCGCCTATTGGGTCGATCGCATGACAGGACCCTTGGCGATGCGCGCCATTCACGGGTTAAAGCTGGTCGCCATTCCCATCGTGGCACAGGCCCTGATGGACATGGCGCGCAGGCTGACCCCTGATCTCCCTCGGCGCCTGCTTGCTGTGGCGGCCGCTATTCTCATGCTGGCGGCAGCGGCTCCCATCACGCAGATCTTGGCCATTGCTGCAGGTGCCTTGCTCGGGACATGGCTATGCCGCGATAGCGCTCATCTGTCGGACAGTCTCGAGGGTTGGCGACCGGCGCCGCGCGCTGGTGTGGTTTGCCTGATGGCTTTCGGCGTCTTGTTTTTTGCTCTTCCCATCGCGGCGTCGGGAACCACGCTGCTGGCCCTCGCTGCCATCTTCTACAAAGCGGGCGCGCTGGTTTTTGGCGGCGGTCATGTTGTGCTGCCGCTGCTACGCGCCGAGTTGGTGCCGCGCTGGATGAGCGACGCGCCCTTCCTTGCGGGCTACGGTGCGGCCCAAGCCATGCCTGGCCCACTGTTCACGCTCGCTGCTTATCTGGGGGCGCTTGCCTTACCTTCCGCCCGCCTGACCGCTGCGGTGATCTCACTGGTTGCTTTGTCACTACCAAGTCTGCTGTTGATGGCGGGAGCTCTCCCATTTCAGCGACAGTTTCGGCAGCAACGGGCTGCGCGTGGAGTTCTCGCCGGGGTCAACGCAGCCGTGGTCGGGATTCTCGCGGCCGCTCTTTACAGCCCGCTCTGGACAACAGGGATTGTCGATGCCGGGGATGTGGCGACCGTGGTTATCGCCCTAGCTTTGCTGATTTTCCGACGATGGCCACCTCTGGCCATCGTCCTAGTGACCGTCGGCGCGCCAATTGTGCGCGTCTTGACTGGCTAAAACGTCATCTAACCTAGGCGAAACATTGAGCTTCCCACGACGGCAAAAGTTTGGTTCCTGGTCGCTCGCGGAATCTTGTACTTGGCAAGTATGACCAAATCCACTGAGGCGGCTATCGTCTACGTGCATCGCAACCTTTAAAGGCGGTTTGGCCTGGCGGGGTCCGGCTGACAGATCTGCTGTTGCGACATCCGACGCAGTAGGTCGACCGGAACGGTGCTTCTCCCGAACCTTACGCGACCACTGATCCTGCCAGCGCTTTTGCTCTCTTTTCAAAAAGGGCGGCCCGCACCCGATGCTTGTCGGCTTCGCGCATGTCGGCATCGTTGGCTTTCTCGCGCTCTTCGATTGCGCGCATGCGATAATAGGCTGCGTCGATCTGGTCGAACATCGGCTTTCCTCTCCAAACGGTCGCCTTTGGTGACTCGCACAGCCCTTCTAGCAGCTTGATGTTTCTCTTTCAGGTCGGATGTTACATCGATTTGTTGCCGGTCGATCCGGTCACAACACGAGTGGTCATGTTATGGGTGCCATGATCGTAGCGAACCGCTTGAGCGTCGCGCGAAAATGAGCACCCTTGACCAACTCCTCAACGTCCTGAAGGTTTAACCACCGGCGCTGGCGTTGAAACATCTCCGGCCAGATCGGTAAGGTCGTATCGACCTCGAGCGAAAAGATGTGCATTTGCTCGTTTGCTGCGCCTTCGCCACTTCGATCAAAGGGAAGTCGCACCGGGCTACCAGCGCCCTGACCGATCGTGCCGCGGGCTCCTGCCTCTTCATACATCTCTTCCACAACCGAGGCAGTAGCAGCTTTTTCAGATTTGACCTGGCCTTTGCGAAGTATCCAGTTTCCTTTCCTACGTGAGGTTGCCAGTAACACCTCTAGATCGCCAGCAGGTGTCCTGTGGTATGGTATCGCTGCACATTGCATGGACTGCTCTTACTGTCAGGACCCTGCAGGAATCACAAATACGGCATTGGTGAGAGAAAGCATAGTGGGCACAGGCTTGGTGCTGGGCTCATCGTTTTTCTGTCCGCGCGTGCAAATTTGATGTAGTGCTGGCGCGTTCAGAGTTTGGCTGACCACCAGGTGAGCGATCAGCCAATAGCGGCTAGGGTACCCTCTGTCTGCATCCTCCGGCGCCGCCGCTTTCACTTCTTCGGCATTGCGTTTATCGCGTGGCGAGCGAGAGGGTTAAGGCACATGGGTACAATAAAAAGCACGTTGTCGGATCGACAGGCAGTCTGGGCCTTTGTTGCGGGCTGCATCGCGGTGACGCTGGGCGTTTGCGCCCATTTCCCGATGTTTATGATGGCGCGCTCGATGCACTATCGTCTGGCGGGCATGGCCATGGACAACTTTATGCTGGCCGGTATGGGATTGATCATCCTGGGCACGCTGGTTGCCGCTTATGGGCTGCTGCCTCGTAATGTCGCGGCACAACGTGCGACTGCCGCGCAGATCGTCGTTGCGGCACCGGAGGATGCCCACCTGGGCCTCGCCCATTGGGGCCTGATGGCTGTGTTGACGGTCGCCCTGGTGATCGATGTGATGAAACCGGCGTCGCTGGGCTTCACGGTTCCCGGCATGATCAGCGAATATGGTGTTCCCAAGAAGACTGTCTCGCTGGTGCCGTTTTTTGCGCTGGCCGGCACGGTGACCGGATCGGTGCTGTGGGGCTGGATTGCCGATGTTTACGGACGCAAGGCTTCAATCCTGCTGTCGGCGGTGATGTTCGTGGGCACTTCGATTTGTGGCGCCATGCCAAGTCTGGCCTGGAACATTGCCATGTGCTTCATGATGGGCGCCGCGGCGGGAGGCATGCTGCCGGTGACCTATGCGCTGCTTGCCGAAATGATGCCGAGCCGCCATCGCGGCTGGAGTCTGGTGCTTGTTGGCGGACTGGGCGCAGTCGGCGGCTATTTCGCGGCCAGCGGCATGTCGGCCTTGCTGCAACCGGTTTTCGGCTGGCGTATCCTATGGCTTGCCAATCTGCCGACAGGGCTGACGCTGGTTCTTCTGGGAGCGCTGATCCCGGAATCCGCGAAATTCCTGCTGGCGCGAGGGCGCGTCGAGGAAGCCGAGGCGGTGATGCGCCGGTTTGGCGCGAGGGCGCAGCGGGCCAAACTCCCCTTAGAGACTGGCGAGCGTGGATCGCACGCGCTTATTGGCTTCCAGCTTTACGGCAAATTGGCCGCGCTCAGCATATGCGCTTTGTCATGGGGCCTGATCAACTTTGGCCTGTTGCTCTGGCTGCCGGCGGATCTGGTGGCGAAAGGCTATTCCGTGGGTGTCTCCAGCCGTCTGCTCGCCGAGAGCGCGTTGATCGCATGTCCAACGGTGTTCCTGGCGGCGCTGCTGTACAGTCGATGGAGCACAAAATGGGCACTGGCTACGATGATCGCCTTGACACTGATGGGCCTGTTGCTGGTGTTGCGGCTGGAACTGGCGGGTAACGGAAGCCCGGTGCTGCCGGTGGCGTTGCTCATTGTCGGCACGAACGGCATTATCGCGATTGTCCTGCCCTATACGGCAGAGAGTTTTCCCCTGAAGGTACGCGGTCGCGCGACGGGTTGGGTCGCGGCCTGGACGAAGGGCGGTGGATTGCTGGCGCAGGGGCTGACGATCAGCGGGGTTACCCTTTCGATGGGGGCATCTTCCTTGCTGGTGATGCTGCCCACCACCATTGCACTCATACTGGTGGCATGGTTCGGGCGAGAAACGCGCGGGCGCGATCTGCGCGATCTTGATGCGGACAATGGCCAGATCGGACACGGGCTGGCCTAGGAATTCAGTCCACCAATTCTGTTCCAAACCGTTCGCTCTGGCGCGGTTGTCCGGGGAGGAATAGCAGTTGCAGTTAACCGCCCGTGCTGCGTTTGGGTTCCATGCGATGAGCGAATTCGGGAGGTGGAAACCTATGTTGCAGGCATCGAACATCGCATCAAGCGCAGTCATAAGTGCGCCGTCCAGCCTAGTTAGGCACAGATAAAATTATGGCAAAACAGCTGTCGATCCCTGTCGGGCTGAGGGGGGCTAAGGCCGATAAATCTGCATGAAATTTTGCGATGAATGTCAGTGTACAACCATTTATGATGAATTAAGTTTTTGAAAACTAATAATTATCCTTCTTAATCAACAGCGACTCGAAAATGATCAGGGCGCGCTAAACTCTGATGGAATGAGTACCTGATTCATTGTTATGCTGACAGTTTGCTGTCAGTCTTGCACCTTATAGCGGACCGGGCCGAGAGAGCCGAACGAGGGAGAGGCGCTTCATGCGCGTGCTGGTGGTTGAGGATACAGTCGATGTCGCCGAGGGCGTCGTCGCGGCGATCGAGCGGCTGGGGCATGTGGTTGACTGGGCCGCCGACGGCAGCGCTGCGCAGGACTGGCTGGTGGGCGCCACCTATGATCTGATCGTGCTGGATCTTATGCTGCCCGATGCCGATGGCGTCAGCCTGCTGCGCGAGATAAGGACGCGCGGGCTGGATGCGGCGGTGCTGGTCGTCACGGCGCGCGCGGCGGTCAGCGAAAGGGTGCAGGTGCTCGATCTGGGGGCTGACGACTATCTGTGCAAACCCTTCGATTTCGACGAATTGCAGGCCCGCATCCGCTCCCTGTTGCGGCGGCAGAGCGGTGACCGCACCAATGATATGACGTGCGGGCGGCTGGTCTATGATCGCGGCACAAGGCTGGCGCGCATCGGGCAGGATGTGCTGGCGCTCTCCCCGCGTGAACTCTCCTTGCTCGAAATGCTGCTGGCGGGCCGCAACCGGGTGCTGAGCAAGGCCAACATTCTCGAACGTCTGTTCGACTGGCGCAGCGATGCCAGCGAGAATGCCGTGGAGGTGCTGGTGGGCCGTTTGCGTCGCAAGATCGAGGGCTCGGGAGCGGTCATCATCAACCATCGCGGGCTGGGCTATCAGTTCCGCGCCGAGTGAGGCGCGCCCGTGTTCGACGCCATTCTTTCGCGCCTCGCCCATTCCATCGATGCCCGCTTCCGGCTGGTGGTCGTGGCGGTGTTCGCGCTGGGCACCTTGGTGTCGCTGGTGTCGGCCTGGTATGATGCGGGATCGGCGGCGGATGAATCCTATGATCGCCTGCTGCAGAGCGCGGCGGTGCAGTTCCTCGACAGCGCGGTGGTGCTCGATGACGAGCCGCAGCTGGTCCCGCCCGTCAGTGCCTTCGATACGCTGGGCATAGCGGCGGATGACCGGTTCTATTACGCGGTGCGCAAGGGTAATGGTACCTTGATGACCGGCTATGACGACCTGCCTGTCGCCTCGCCTCCGGTGATGGTGCGGCGGGCGCTGGGGGAAAGCGCGTTGACCCGGCCCTATCGCGGGCAGAATGTGCGCTTTCTTACTGTGGCGCGCGCGCTGGGCAATGGCGAGCATGCCGCTCGGCTGACCGTTACGGTGGGGCAGACATTGCTGGCGCGTGAGGCGATGCGCCGTCATCTGTTCCTGCGCGCCGCACCGGGCGCGCTGGTGCTCTCGCTGCTGGGCTTTATGGCCACCTTGCGCGCGGCGCGGCTGGCGGTGCGTCCGCTCGCAAGGCTGAGTGCGATGATCGAGGCGCGCGAACCGGGCGATCTCAAGCGCATCGATATGGCCGGCCCGCGTGAGACCGAGGGGCTGGTGAAGGCGATCAACGGTCTGGTCTCCCGCGTGGAGGCGCGGCTGGGCACGATGCAGTTCTTTGCCCGGCTGACCGCGCATCAATTGCGCACGCCGCTGACCGCGCTGGGTGCGCAATTGGACCTGCTGGGCAATGAGGTGACCGAAAGCCGCCAGTTGGGCCGCATCGCGCGGCTCAAGGACCGCTTGACCGAGCTGAACCGTCTGATCCACCAGTTGCTGGGCCATGCGATGATCGCCTATCGCGGGGAAACCGCTCTGCTGGCGCCGCTCGATCTGGGCGAGCTGGTGCGGCAGGCGGCGATCGACCTGATCGAGGAGGCAGGCGCCTTCCATTGCGAATTGGCGGTCGATCTGCCCGAGGCACCCTTGATGGTGAAGGGCGACGCCGTGATGCTGCGCGAGGCGGTGATGAATCTGATCCATAATGCCATGACTCACGGCGGGCCGGGGGTGATCCGCATCACCGGTACGCAAGCGGAAGGAAGGGTGGTGCTGGGGATCGCCGACCGGGGGCCGGGCATCTCCCCGGCGCAATGGCCGCGCGCGGTGCAGCCTTTCGCGCTCAAGCGGCAGGCCCAGCTGGGGGCCGGGCTGGGCCTGTCCATCGCGCATGAAACCGCGCGGGCGCATGGCGGCGTGCTGAGCTTCGGGCGCGATGGCGATGGCGCTTTTCAGGTCCGCCTTGACCTGCCGGGAGGCGAGGCATGAGCGCGCGCCGCATGCTGCGTGGACTGGTGATGGCGCTGGCGCTGCTGCCTCTGGGCTGCGCGCCGCAAAGTCATGACACGGCACAATCCTCCTTCACCCCGCCGCCGGGCAGCACCGTCACCGCCCTGCCGCCCTTGCGCGAGGGCAAGGCGGCACCCGTGTGGAAGGCTGGTCAGCAACTGGCTCCCGCTCAGCGCGGCGCCACGCTGGTGATCGAGGCGGCGACCGACATCAGCCTGATGCGCCCCTTCCTCGACGGGTTTCGCGCGTATCATCCCGATCTGGCGATCCTTTATGTCGATATGCTCAGCACGCAATTGCTGGGCGATGCGCAGGCGCGCTGCGCGCGCGGCCACGATGGCCCGGACCTGTTCATTTCGGTGGCGACCGACCATCTGGTGAAACTGGCCAATGACGGCTGCGCCCAGGCGGCGGGGCTTGCCGCCCCCGACTGGCGCGAGTGGCGCGGCGAGGTTTATGCCTTTGCGCTGGAACCGGCGGTCTTCGTCTACAACCGCCGCCTGCTGGCGCCCGCCATGGTGCCCGACAGCCATGCCGCGCTGGCCGAGCAATTGCGCGACCGGGCCGAGGCGCTCGATGGGCATATCGCCACCTATGACATCCGGCAGTCGGGCCTTGCCTACAATTACGCCGAGTTCGATTCGCGGGAAGCGCCCTTGTATGGCCGGCTGATCGAAAGCTTCGGGCGCGGGCATATAAGGCTCTATTGCTGCTCGAACACGATGGTCGATGCGGTGGCGCGTGGCGATGTGCTGCTGGCCTATAATGTCCAGCTATCCTACGCCTATGCGGCGCAGCGGCGGCATGAGGATGTCGGGGTGATCGTGCCGCGCGACTATCAGGCGGTGCAGACCCGCTCGGCCATGGTGGCCAAGGATGCGGTGCGGCCCGATCTGGCGCGCAGCTTTCTGGCCTTTCTGATCTCGCCGGAAGGGCAGGCCATTGCCAGCCGCATCCTCACCCCGCCGGTGCCCGATGCGCGGGCCAGCTTCACCCCTTCGGAGCGATTGCTCAGCCAGGCCAATGTGTCGTCTTCGCTGCTGCGGCTGCAGGATCAGGCACGGCGCAAGGTGTTCCTGCAGGAGTGGCTGCAGGCGATCGTTCCCGCGCGCTGAAAGAACATCCGCCCGCCGTCAGTCTTTTGACAGTTTGCCCTCCTATACCGTCCCTGTCCTGATGGAACCCAAGCGGGGGCATGGGAGCGCGGAGCCGGGCCGAGACCGGACAAGCGCCCCGTCTCGCGGGTTCCGGGGGAGCATAAAGCAAAGATTACAAGACAATGGGCGGCCCCTGCGTGGGGAGAGCTGCCTGATATGGGAAGGATATGCACATGGGATCGTCGATCGTCCGTGCCGTGGCCCTGCGCCGCGCTGTCAGTTCGCTCTCGCTGGGGGTGGCGCTGCTGGCCGGGCCTGTCTGGGCCCAGAGTGTGCCCGCAACCGAAACGCCCGCAGCCGATGCGTCTGAAGCCGCCGCCCCGGCGCCCGCGCCCGCCGCCGGTGATATCGTGGTGACCGGCACGCGCATCCGCTCGGGCTTTTCCGCGCCCACGCCGGTCAGCACCGCCAGCGCCGAGCAATTGCGCACCGCTGCCCCCACCAATGTCGCAGAT
The DNA here is from genome assembly GCF_039595395.1 of Novosphingobium sp. Taxonomy (NCBI): domain Bacteria; kingdom Pseudomonadati; phylum Pseudomonadota; class Alphaproteobacteria; order Sphingomonadales; family Sphingomonadaceae; genus Novosphingobium; species Novosphingobium sp. Next base: position 888,779 of record NZ_JBCNLP010000006.1, read on the forward strand.
GCGCTCAACCAGTTGCCGGTCTTCAACGGCAGCACCAAGACATCGCAGGGCACCAACACCAACAACGGCGGCACCACCGGGCAGAATCTGCTCAACCTGCGCGGGCTGGGCGCCAACCGCACGCTGGTGCTGTTCAACGGGCGGCGGATGCCCACCACCAACGCCTCGGGCTCGGTCGATGTCAATATTCTGCCGCAAGAGCTGGTGCAGCGCGTCGATGTCGTCACGGGCGGCGCCTCGGCGGCCTATGGATCGGACGCGATTTCCGGCGTGGTGAACTTCGTGCTCGACACCAAATTCACCGGCCTGAAGCTGGAGGCCCAGACCGGCGTCTCGACCCATGCCGACATGCCGCTGGGCGGCGGATCGCTGGCCTGGGGGCATGATTTCGCCGATGGGCGCGGGCATGTCATCGGCGGCCTGCAATATTTCCATCAGGATGGCGTCGGCATCGATCAGCCCACCGGGCGCGACTGGTTCGACAACAATGCCGGGCGCGTGACCAATCCGGTCAAGGGCGGCACGGCCTATGTCGTCATCCCCAATGTGCGCAGCTCGATCGGCACCTTCGGGGGGCTGATCACCTCGGGTCCGCTCAAGGGCATGCAGTTCCTCAATGGCGGCATGCTGGCGCCCTTCAACTATGGCACGCAGACCGGCTCGGCCTTCCAGAGCGGGGGTGACGGCGCCAAGTCGCAGATCGCCCTGTCGCCCTCGCAGACCCGCTACAACGCCTTCCTTCATGGCGAGTATCAGCTTTCCGACGCTGTGACGCTGTTCGCCGAGGGCCTCTATGCCCGCACCCACACCAGCGAAGCCTCGAACTATCTGCAGGATGTCGGTTCGGCGCTGCAATATACGATCTATCGCGACAATGCCTATCTGCCCGCCTCGGTGGCGGCGCTGATGGATGCCAACAAGATCACCTCCTTCACGGTGGGCAAATTCGAGGGCGATCTGCCGCTTTCGGTGCTGGACTCCAAGATCGACGCCTATCACGCCCTGGCCGGGCTGAAGGGCAGCATCGGCAGCAAGTGGAACTGGGACGTCTCCTACAATTACGGCCGTTCCGACCAGCGGCTGGCGCAGAACAATCTGACCAGCAACCGCCAGCTTTACGCCTCGACCGATGCGGTGGTGAACCCGGCCAACGGGCAGATCGTCTGCCGCTCGACGTTGTCCGGCATGGATGCGGGCTGTGTCCCGCGCAACATCATGGGGCCGGGCACGGCCAGCGATGCGGTCACCAACTATATCATCGGCAATTCGGTGGCCAAGCTGAAGCTGCAGGAGCATGTCGCGGCCGCCAACATCTCGGGCGATCTGGGCTCGCGCTTCGCGCTGGCCGCGCCGATCAGCGTGGCGGCGGGGCTGGAGTATCGCAAGGAGCTGGGCACGCAGACGGTCGATGCCACCTCCGCCGCGATCAGCGATGGCACCGGCCTGCGCGGCTTCCCGAGCGCCCTGCAGGGCAAGGTGGGTGCCTGGCGCACCTTCAACCCGCAACCCTTCACCGGCTCCTATGACATCAAGGAAGGCTATCTGGAGCTGGGCGTGCCGCTGCTGCGCAATGTGGCCTTTGCGCGTTCGCTCGATCTGAACGGCGCGGTGCGTCACGCGATCTACAGCCAGTCGGGCGGGGTCACCACCTGGAAGCTGGGCGGGGTCTGGGATGTCAATGGCGCGGTGCGGCTGCGCGGCACGCTGTCGCAGGACATTCGCGGGCCCAATCTGCTCGAACTGTTCAACCCCGGCGGGCAGACGCTCAACAATCTGACCTATCAGGGCCGCAGCGTGCAGAGCCAGAACATCACCAGCGGCAACGTCAATCTGCGCCCCGAAGTGGCGCGCACCTTCACCGGCGGCGCGGTGCTCAAGCCCGATTTTCTGCCCGGCTTCCAGATGTCGGTCGATTATTACCGCATCCACATCAAGGACGCGATCGGCACGCTGACAGAGCAGCAGGTGCTCGACCAGTGTGCGGCGGGCAATGCGGCGCTGTGCCAGCTCTTCACCGTTACCTCGGCGGGGACACTGGTGGTGCGCAACAAGACGCTCAATCTGAGCGTGGTGCGCGTGGCGGGCGTGGATATGGAGCTGGCCTATCATCGCCAGATCGGGGCCGGGCAGCTGCAGCTGCGCCTGCTGGCCAACCATGGGCTGAGCAACCAGACCCAGGCCCCCGGATCGCCGACCGTGCAATTGCTGGGCTCGACCACCACCCCCAAGTGGAGCGGCGTGTTCCAGGCCAATTACAGCACCAGCGCCTTCTCGATCTTCGCGCAGGAGCGCATGATCGGCAAGGCCAAGCTGGACCCCAATCTGGTCGACGGGGGGGACATCAGCTATGCCGACAACACCACGCCCGCCGTGTTCTACACCGACGTCACGCTGACCTACAATCTGAAGACCGCGCATAAGACACAGTTCTATCTGACGGTGAACAATCTGTTCGACCGCGATCCGCCACGCTCGCCGCCGCAGGTGACCAGCTTCGCCATGGCGGCCAGCAGCGCCTATGACCAGATCGGGCGTTACTTCACCATGGGCGCGCGCATGTCGTTCTGAACGGGGAGAGGGTGATGAAGCTGTCCTGCAAATTTCTGCTGCTGGCGGTCTGCGCCGCGCCTGTGGCCAACGCTGAGGCCAGAACGGCGCGCATGGTGATCGACAGCCGCGAGACCGTGCAGGACAGCGCCATCACTGCGCAAACCGGCCCCTATGAGCTGCTGCGTGGGCGCCTGCTGGGCGAGGTCGATCCGGCGGCGCCCGGCGACCTTATCATTCAGGATCTGGCGCTGGCGCCGCGCAATGCGAGGGGCAGGGTGGAGTATGTCTCCACCTTCACCCTGCTGCGCCCGCTCGATCCGGCCAAGGCCTCGGGCGTGCTGATCGACGCCTTGCCCAATCGCGGGCATCGCGGGGTGGCCTCGTGGCGCGGGCCGGGGCTGGTCGATCCGCTCTATTACCAGAAGGGCTATGCCGTGCTGTGGATCGGCTGGCAGGGCGATCTGGCGGAGAAGCCCGACGCGGACCGCTCCGCTGCCGGGCTGAAGCTGGAATCGATCCGCGTGCCGGTGGCGAAGGAGGCGGACGGCAAGACCATCACCGGGCGCTATCTGGTGCGCGTGCCCACCGACGATGGCGCGGGGCCGAGCGGCGCGATCATGCACTTGGATCAGGGCAATGCCGGGGCGCTGATCTATCACCCCGCCAGCTTCGACACCGCGCGCGCCACGCTGACCGGCGGCCCTCCCGAGGATGCCAGCGGCAAGCCCACCGGCCCGCGCTACACCATTGCCCCCACCGACTGGCGCTGGTGGGACTGCAAGGGCGACAAACTGCCCACGGATGACACCCCGCCCGCCGACCTTTGCGTCAAACGGCTGAAAGGCGCCTTCCGCCCGCAGGAGAGCTATACGCTCACCTTCGATGCGCGCGATCCTCTGGTGCTGGGCCTCGGGCTGGCGGCATTGCGCGATGGCACCGCGTTTTTCCGCCATGCGCGGGCCGACGATGCCGGGCAGGCCAATCCTTTGGCCGGGCAGGTGCGTTTCGTGATCGGGCAGGGCGTCTCGCAGGTCGGCAATCTGGTCAAGACAGTGATCGCGCTGGGCTTCAACGCCGACGAACAGGGCCGCAAGGTGTGGGACGGCGCCCATGCCCATATCGCCGGGCGGTTGACGCCCATCGACTATCGCTTCGCCACACCGGGCAGCGGCTCCAGCCTGTTCATGCCGGGCAGCGAGGGCGTCGTCTGGTGGGGCAAGGCGGTCAATGCCGTGCGCGGGGGACCACCGCGCTCGATGCTGGACCGCTGCGGGGCCGACAGCACTTGCCCGCTGATTGTCGAAACCTTCGGCGGGTCGGAGCTGTGGGCGCTGCGCATCTCCTCCAATCTGGCGACGCTGGATCTGGCCAAGGACATCGCGCTGCCCGCCAATGTGCGGCGCTATTATCTGCCCGGCACCGCGCATGGCGGCGGGCCCGGCGGCTTTGCGCTGACCGCGCCGCAGGGCCTCTGTCAGTTGCCGCTCAACCCCAATCCGCAGAGCGATCAGGTGCGCGCGCTGACCGTCGCGCTGGTCGACTGGGTCAGCCATGGCACGCCACCGCCCGAGAGCGCTTTTCCCAGTCTGGCGGCCGGAACGCTGGTCGATCCCGATCATGGCGGGCTGCGTTTCCCGGCCATCCCCAGGGTGGCGGCGCCGGTGGGGCTGGCCAATCCGGTGCTGGTCTATGATTTCGGCCCGCGCTTCGATTATGTGAATCAGACGGGCATCATCACCCGCCAGCCGCCCGCGATCCTGCGCGTGGTGCCCGCGCTGGCCGCGCAGGTGGATGCCGACGGCAATGAAACCAGCGGCGTACCCTCGGTGCAGATGATGGCGCCGCTCGGCAGTTATCTGAGCTGGAACCGCTATCGCGAGGGGCCCTATGCCGGGCAACTCTGCACCTTCAACGCCGGTTTCGTGCCCTTTGCGCGCACCGCGCAGGAGCGCATGGCTTCAGGCGACAGCAGGCCTTCGATCGAGGAGCGTTATCATACGCGTGCGGGTTACGTCTCGGCTGTGCAGGCGGCTGCGGCCAAGGCTGTGGCCCAGCGCTTTTTGCTGCAGAACGATGCAGACTTGCTGACCCGCCAGGCCGAGGATGCGACACAGCGCGGAGATCTGGCCTTTCTTCACCCCTGACCGGTCATCTGCCTGGCCACAGCAGGGGGCGAGCGAAAGCACGGCTATCCCGCCTTGGCAAGCATGAGATGTCGTGTCAGGCGGTGGGCACGGTGCCGCCATCGATCACATATTCGGTGCCGGAAATCGCCCCGGCACGCGGCGAGCACAGGAAGGCGATCAGATCGGCAACCTCCTGAGGTCTGGCCGGTCGGCCCAGCGGAATGCCGCCCAGAGATGCCATGATGATGGCCTTGCCGCCCTCATAATCGGTGCCCGCCTCCTGGGCCAGCCGCTCGGCCAAGGCGACGGCGGCATCGGTTTCGACCCAGCCGGGCGCCACGCGCACCACGCGAATGCCCTTGGGCGTGACCTCCTTCGACAGGCTCTTGCTGTACGTGGCCAAGGCGGCCTTGGCGGCAGCATAGGCGGTGGTCGATTCCGGCAGCGGCAACATATGCTGGATCGAGGTGACATGGATGATGACACCCGACCCTTGCGCGATCATGCCGGGCAACAATGCCCGGTCGAGCCGCACGGCCGGCATCAGGTTCTGGTTCAGCTCCCGCGTCCATTGCTCATCGTCGAGGGCTGCGAAACCGCCGCCGGGCGCGCTTGATCCGCCCAGCACGTTAACGATGATGTCCACCCCGCCCAACAGGGCCTGCACCGTTCCGGCAAGCTGCGCGCAGCCCTGAGCGGTCATCAGATCGGCGGCGACATAATGCAGCCGTTCCTGCCCCTGCGCGGGCACGCTGCGCGCGGCGGCAACCACTGTCACGCCCGCATCGAGCAGGGCGCGGACCACCGCTTCACCCACGCCCTTCGTGCCGCCGGTGACCAGCGCGCGCTGCCCCTTCAGGCCCAGATCGAAGCTCATGCGGTGATCTCCAGCCGAGCGATGGCGCCTCGATCCAGCGTGAAGGCATAACGCAGGTCGATCGGGCTGCCGGGGAAATCGCCGGTCAGATGCGCGATGATGATCTGTTCGCTGCCCTGCGCGCTGATCGATATCGGCTCGGCGGTGTAATTGTAGCGCGCGCTGGCCTCCTGTTTCCAGCGGGCGATGGCGTCGCGGCCCTGATGGGGCTGGCGCTCGTCGATCACGATGGCGTCGGGGGTGAAGCAGGCGGCCACGGCGTCGGGGTTCGCCGCATCGGCGATGAAATAGGCCGAGATGGGCTCCGGCAAAGTCAGGGACATGGGGGCGTTCTCCGGTTGCGATTGCGTGCCGGAGAGATCGGGCCTAACTTGAAAAAGGACAAGAACGCACGAAAAAGTAAGGTACTTACGAAAAAGTATGGCTCAGGAACATACACGCGAAACGGCGGCGCAGGGCGTGCAGAATGCGCTCAAGCTGCTGGAAGGGCGATGGAAGCTGACCATCCTGTTCCATCTCTTCGGCGGCCAGGTGCTGCGCTTCTCCGAGCTTGAGCGCGCCATTCCCGACGTGTCGCAAAAGATGCTGATCCAGCAATTGCGACAGATGGAAAGTGACGGCATCGTGCGGCGCATCGTTTACCCTCAGGTACCGCCCAAGGTTGAGTATGGGCTCACCGATTGGGGGCAGGCCCTGTGCCCGGCGCTCGATGCCTTGCTGGTCTGGGCCGAACAGCGCGAAGGTTGAGCGATGTTGCGCGCGGGCGGTGTCGATCAGGTGACGCCTGGACGGACTCAATCCCGGTCACGCTCCCAGGTGACGGACCAATGCTCCTTGGGGTCGGTCGAGCGCAGGGTCAGCCGCCCATCGGCAAAGCTGTAGAAGCGCGGCAGATCACGGCCCACCAGCGCATGCATCATCGCGGCCTGCACATGATGGGTGACGGTGCGGTGTGTCCGATCGATGTCATAGCGGCCATAGGACGCCTCATAGCCATCGCTGGCGTATTGTACGGGCCCTTCCGGCTCCTGAGCCTCGCCCTGGGGGTACATCACCTGCACCGACATATGGCCATCGGGCGTGTAGATCAGTTGGCCCTGCCGATCGGTCCTGCGGATGGTCTTGCCGCTGGCGTCCTGATTGTCCATCCAGACGATATGCCACGATCCGACCAGCGGATTGGCCGGGGAGCCGGAAGCGGCCGCCATCGCCTCGCAGCTTGCCAGAAGCGCCAGAGGCGCAAGCGTCGCGCCAATGTTCAAAGCCATATCCGCATGCCTCCGTTCAACGCCCGACCAGCTTTTCATGAAAGGCGGGATAGCGGGCCCCCTCGACCTTGACCCGAGACGATACCGCCTCAAGCTCGGCTACGTCCTGTGCCGTCAGCTCGACACTGGCGCCGCCGATGTTCTCTTCAAGCCGGTGCAGCTTAGTGGTGCCGGGGATGGGCACGATCCATGGCTTCTTCGCCAGCAGCCAGGCCAGCGCGATCTGGCCGGGGGTCACGCCTTTCTGCGCGGCAAAGCGCGTCACCACATCGACCAGCGCCAGATTGGCATCGCGGTGATCGGCAGCGAAACGCGGCACGGTGCTGCGGAAATCATCGGCGCCAAAGGTGGTGGAAGCATCGATCTTGCCGGTAAGGAACCCCTTGCCCAGCGGGCTGAAGGGCACGAAGCCGATACCCAGTTCCTCCAGCAAAGGGAGGATCTCGGCTTCCGGTTCGCGCCACCACAGCGAATATTCGCTTTGCAGCGCCGCGACCGGGTGGACCGCATGGGCCCGCCGGATCGTCTCGGCATTGGCCTCGGACAGGCCGAAATGCTTGACCTTGCCCGCCGCCACCAGATCCTTGACCGCACCTGCCACCTCCTCGATCGGCACCTGGGGATCGACACGGTGCTGATAGTAGAGATCGATGGCATCCACCTTCAGGCGCCGCAGCGATCCTTCGATCACCGTGCGAATATGCTCGGGGCGGCTGTTCAGCGCGTTCCACCCGGCGCCATCGCCGGGCGCGGGGGCCCAGCCGAACTTGGTGGCGATCACCACCTTGCCCTTGAAGGGAGCCAAGGCCGCGCCGAGCAGCTCTTCATTGGCATGGGGGCCATAGACCTCCGCCGTGTCGAAAAAGGTCACGCCGCGCTCGACGGCGGCATGGAGCAGGGCGGCCATCTCCTGCGGGTCGCCGGGCGCGCCATAGGACCAGCTCATGCCCATGCAGCCCAGCCCCAGAGCGGAGACGTCCAGCCCGCTGTTGCCCAACATCCTTGTCTTCATGATCGTTCTCCCAGGCTCATCGGGCGATGAGCGTGTTATTCCGGCCCGGCGGTCACGATGTAGGCGCGGGTCACGGCGGCGCCGTGGCGAATGGCCTTGAGTGGCGCATAGGCAGGAGACGTGTACCAGGCCTGCGCCTGAGCGAGGCTGTCGAAATGGATCACCACGATGTTGCCGTTGAGTGCAGGCCCTTCAAGCGACACCGTCTTGCCCCCGCGCGCCACGAAGCGCCCGCTGAAAGGCGCGAAGGTTTCCGCGACATGCGCGCGATAGGGCTGCATGGCGGCGCGATCCTTGATCGCGAATTCGGCAATGAAATAAGCCTCTGGGGCAGCGGCGCCCGGTTGCTGCGCCGAAACCGGCACCGCGAAGGTCATGAGGGCAAGCGCCAGCAGGGCATGTGGAATGTTGGCCATGATATCTCCTGCGCGGCTTTCGCGGCAGAATAGCGCCTGAAGCATATTCCGGTGATACCCCTTGGGTTTAACGGAGTGATGAGAGTAGTTCATCATGGATGCCGCATGGTCTTGTGGAAGTGCGGCCTTGGGTTCACATTCTTGCGATGCAAGTCACCCGCTCCGATATCGCCGATTTCATCTATGTTCTGGCCATTGCGCGCCATCTCAGTTTTCGCCGCGCCGCTCAGGATCTGGGCGTTTCGGCATCGGCACTCAGTCACGCGCTCAAGGGGCTGGAAGGGCGTCTGGGGGTGCGCCTGATCAACCGTACCAACCGCAGCGTCATGCTGACGGCGGCAGGCGAGGAGCTTTGCGCTGCCATCACCGGCCCTTTCGACCGGATCGCCGAGGCGGTGGAAGCGCTCAACCGTTACCGTGATGCTCCGGCAGGGCGCATCCGCCTCAATGTGGTGAGCGATGCGGCACGTCTGCTGCTCGGTCCGGTGATGCCCACCTTTGTCGAGCGCTACCCCGATGTCGATGTCGAGGTCACCGCGACCAACCGCATGATGGATGTGACGGGCGAGGGCTATGATGCGGGCATCCGCTATGGCGGCACCGTGCCCGAGGACATGATCGCGGTGCGCCTGTCGGCCGATGTGCGCTGGCTGGTCGCGGCGTCTCCCACCTATCTCGCGCGCTTTGGCACGCCGCAGGTGCCCGAGGATCTGCAGCACCATCGCTGCCTGCAGATCCGGCTTGGCGATGATCGGCTCTATCGCTGGGAGTTCATGCGCAACGGGGTGGAATTCGCTCTTGCCGTACCGGGCAGCGTGACCTTCAACGAAACCGGGATCGGGCTGGAAATGTTGAGGCAGGGCGGCGGGCTGATGTATGCCGCGCAGCCTGTGCTGGCGCCGCTCGTCGCCAGTGGCGAGGCGCGTTTCGTGCTGGAGGATTGGGCGACCGAGGGGCCTGGCTACCACATCTATTATTCCAGCCGACGGCAGTTGCCCGCCGGTCTGCGGCTGTTGATCGATCTGGTGCGCGAGATGCGGCCGCTGGGGCTGTGATGCCCGAAAGTTCCATGGCCAATGATGAGCAGAATGCAACGCTGCATCAAATGCTGAGGGGCTAATCGAAAGCCTCTCTTCCCTCTAGCTAGGGGTCTGTCCGCGAAGGGCGGCCCATGGCGGGCTGACCCAAGGAGAAGCCCCCCATGCAGCTAAAACGTCCGGGCTCACAGCCCTCAATGGTCGGCCCCGCCGACTGGTTCACCGGCACCGTCCGTATCGATCCGCTCAACGCGCCGGCGCCCCCGTCCCGTGTCTCCTGCGCCGCCGTGACCTTCGAGCCCGGCGCGCGCTCGAACTGGCATACCCATCCGCTGGGCCAGACCTTGCTGGTCACGGCCGGTTGCGGCTGGACCCAGTGCGAGGGCGAGGACATCGTCGAGATCCGTGCCGGAGACGTGATCTGGTGCCCGCCCGGCCACAAGCACTGGCATGGCGCATCGCCCACCACCGCCATGACGCATATCGCCATTCAGGAAGCGCTGGACGGCGTGAATGTGGTGTGGCTGGAGCCCGTCACCGATGAGCAATACCTTCCCGGCCCCAAGGCCTGAACCCATGCGGATCGTCCTGACGATCGGGGGAGAGGTGTTGAGCGCCACGCTGAACGATAGCCGGAGCACGCGTGATTTCGTGGCGCTTCTGCCATTGACGCTCACCTTTCACGATCTCCTCGAGCGTGAGAAATATGCTGGCCTGCCGCAGGCGCTTTCACCCGATGCGCCCCGCGCTTTCTCCTATGAGATCGGTCAGATCGCCTATTGGTCGCCGGGGCCGGATGTCGCGATCTTCTACCGGCAGGATCTCAGGGCGACCCCGCAGCCCGGCATCATTGTGCTGGGCTGTGTCGACGGCCCGGTGGCCGCGCTGGACGTGCCCGGCTCCATGTCCATCACCATCGAGCTTGCGGAGCGACCCGCATGATCCGCACCATCGCCACACTTGCAGGATTGTTTGCCATGACCATACCAGCCCAAGCCGCCGCTCCCAAGGTTGGAGCGCTCCCCAAGGTTGGAGAACCCATTGTTTCGGCCGAACAGATGCGCGCGGTTGCGCCCGCATTGGGGGCCTATACGCGCGAGCGCCTGATCGGCAGCGTCTGGGAACGTCCAGGCCTCGGCAAGCGGGACCGCAGTCTCATCACTCTTGCGGCGCTGATCACGCGCGGGCAGGCTGCGGGTCTGCGCTATTATGCCGATCTGGCGCTGAAGAATGGCGTGACGCCCGCCGAAATCTCGGAAACCATCACCCATCTGGCCTATTACGCGGGCTGGGGCAATGCGATGGCCGCCGTCCCGCCCGTGGCCGAGGTGTTCGCTGCCCATGGCATCGGCGAGGACAGCCTGCCACCGGTCGATCCCGAGCCCCTGCCGCTCGATGACACCGCCGAGGCCCTGCGCAAGAAGACCGTGGGCGAGAATTTCGGGGAGATTGCGCCCGGTCTGGTCGATTACACCACCGATTACCTGTTTCGCGATCTGTGGCTGCGCCCCGGCCTTGCTCCGCGCGATCGTAGCCTGATCACCGTGGCCGCGCTGATTGCCTCGGGTCAGGTGGCGCAGGTGACCTATCATTTGAACCGGGCGATGGACAATGGCCTGACGCAGGAACAGGCTGCCGAGGTCATCACTCAGCTGGCCTTTTACGCTGGCTGGCCCAATGCCATGTCTGCGCTTCCGGTCGCCAAGGAGGTTTTCGCCAAGCGTGCCCAGGCCGTGAAGTGAGGCACAGCTTGCCACTGGCCCTGATCCTGATCCTGGCTTTTGCGGCGCCCGCGGCCGCTCAGCCCGATACGGTGATCCTGCCGGCGGGCTCGCGGCCCGCCAGCGCGGGGGCGACGGATAGATTTACGGGCTCGGTGCGTGTCGAACCCGTGATCGAGGACCGCACACAGGGCCACACCACGGCGGGCCGCGTCACCTTTCAGCCCGGTGCCCGCAGCGCCTGGCACACCCATCCGCTCGGTCAGTGGCTTTGGGTGGTCGAGGGGACCGGCATCACGCAGGTCGAGGGGCAGCCCGCACACCTCATCCATGCCGGGGATGTCGTCTGGTGTCCGCCCAATGTCCGTCACTGGCATGGTGCCGCGCGGGGCAGTGCGATGACGCACCTGTCGGTGCAGGAGGCGCTGAACAGAAGAAATGTCCAGTGGCTGGAGAAAGTCACGGACCAGCAATACGACGCCGCGCTTGCCTCGGCGGCGCGGCACCCCTGACCGTTTCGAAGGATCTCTTTCATGGTTTCAACTTACGCCATCAATGCGCGCGGTCTTCCTACCTATGATTTTACCGGCCAAGTTGCGCTTGTGACGGGCGCGGCCAAAGGCATGGGGCTGGCCACAGCGCAAGCCTTCGCCAAGGCGGGGGCCGCCGTGGTCCTGAGCGATATTGATGAGCCCGCACTGACTGCACAGGTGAAGGCGTTGACCGGTTCTGGGCACAAGGCACTGGGTGTATGCTGCGACGTGTCCGATGAGGCACAGGTCGCGGCCATGGTCGCGCAGGCTGTCACCACCTTTGGCAGACTTGATATGGCCTTCAACAATGCGGGCATTCAGGTGCCACCCAGCGATGCGGCCGACGAGCTGGGCGAGGCCTATGATCTCGTTCAGGCGATCAACCTGAAGGGCGTTTGGGCCTGCATGAAGCATGAGCTCAAGCAGATGCGCGAGCAGGGTACGGGCGCGATCGTCAATTGCTCGTCGTTGGGCGGGCTGGTTGGCCTGCCGCAGCGGGCGGCCTATCACGCTACCAAGCATGGTGTGCTGGGGCTAACCAAAAGCGCGGGTGTGGAATATGCGCCGCGCGGCATCCGGATCAATGCGGTGTGCCCTGGCACAATCGATACGCCCATGGTTCGGGACATGCTGGCCGGGCAGGCCGACGCGATGGAGGCCATCATGAAAGAGCAGTCGATAGGCAGGCTTGGCCATGCCGATGAAGTGGCGGCAGCCGTTCTGTGGCTGTGCAGCCCCGGCGCGAGTTTCGTGGTGGGCGTGGGTTTACCCGTGGATGGCGGCTTTACCGCTCATTGAACAGGTTTTGGGAGACGGCAGGCGGCGAAGCTTTATTTGAATTGCGTTGCCTGCCCACCTTCAAAATCGCCTCGGAGGGTATCAGGCTTCACCAACGCTCGAACATTTGACGGCCTTGGGTGAGTGATAAACGAAGGGCAGGCTTTTCGTAAAGGCGACTGCGGCATTCACGCCTCAAGCCGTTCGTTGCATTCGATGTGCGTCCCCTTGTCATTTAAGCCTCCTGCGCGAATGCTGGGTTCCCCTCTGAGCTGAGTCAGCCGAAAATCCTCCGGAGTATCGATATCCATCAACGCCTCGGACGGACGTGGAATGCGCTGACAAAGCCTGGCCGGCGGAGTAAATGGCGTGCGCCGATGTCGCTGACCAGCACTGCGAGGGCCCCCATGCGCCTGCTCCCGAAACAAGCCGGAGGGCCCAGCCTTCCCTCGGGATAGCGGCATGCAGTGACTGTGTCCTGTGGTCCGGTCGAGCAGCATGCGCAAGGTCGTCGCTTTGACAAGGGCATATCGGCCATCATGATCAGCAGACGCCCGGCGCGCCACGCGTGCGCCTGCTCCACGGCGCGGTGCAGGGAGGAGGCCATGCCGGAGTCGGCGTCAGGATTGTGCACCACCGCCTCACCTCTCGCCGGCTGTCAGCGCGGCGCTTGCTCCATGGCGACCTTCTCCATCCAGTCCACGGTTTTGCCGTTCAGCCTCTCGGTGATGGCCAGATGGGTCATGCCGGTGGAGGCGGCGGCGCCGTGCCAGTGCTTCACGCCCGGCGGGATCCAGATGATGTCGCCGGGCGCGATGGTCTGGACCGGCTTGCCCCATTGCTGCACCTGCCCGGTGCCTGCCGTCACGATCAGGGTCTGGCCCAGCGGATGGCTGTGCCAATCGGTGCGGGCGCCGGGCGCGAAGGTGACGAAGGCGCCGCCGACCCGTGCCGGCGCGCTCGCCTGAAAGCGTGCCTCCACGCGGGCCGTACCGGTGAAATGGTCCGCCGCCGCCGGGGTGGCGGGCTGCGATCCTGCGCGCATCACCGTCACATCGCCCTGTGCTGCGGCAGGCTCTGCGCGGGCCGCAGCGGGCGCCATGATCAGCCCGAGCATGGCCGCCAGCGCGCGCATGCCGCCGCCCCTAGCGATCACCGGTTTTCTCATTCCGAAAGACCTCACGCGCGATGCCGATGGCCGAGATGGCATTGGGCCAGCCGGTATAGAAGGCCAGTTGGGTGATCGTCTCGACCAGTTCCTCCTGAGTCACGCCATTCTGCCGGGCCAGAGCCAGATGCGAACGCAACTGTTCGGGACGGTTCATCGCAATCAGCGCCGCCACGGTGATCAGGCTGCGGTCGCGCTTGGCGAGGCCGGGGCGCTCCCAGATGTCGCCCAGCAGCACATCGTCGGTCAATTGCGCCATCTTGGGCGCGATATCGCCCATCAATTGCTGCGCGCGGGACGGCTCGGCGAGCTGCCCGCGGGGCGGTGGCGCGGCGGACGGCGCGGTTTGCGCGCGGGCCACGCCCTCCGTGCCGCCGATCAGCGCGGCGGCGGCGGCAAGCATGGTTCTGACAAGCGGGGGCATGGGCGGTCTCCTTTCCGCAAAGAGAAGTCAGGCCAGATGCTGACGGAAGAAGGTGCCCAGTCGCTCGACCGACAGCGCGGTATAGCGCGGGTTGTCGTAGAGGTCGACATGGGTGGCCCCAGGCACCACGAAAAGCTCTTTGGGCTCGGCGGCCTTTTTGTAGGCGTCCTGACTGAAATAGGCCGATTCCGCTTTCTCGCCCACCACCATCAGCAGCGGGCGGGGCGAGATCGTTTCCGCCTGCACAAAGGGGAAGAAGTTCATCATCGGCGCCAGGCTGGTGAAGGCGTACCAGCCTGTCGAGTTGGGGTGCTTGCCGCGCGGCGTGTCGTAATAGGCGAGAAATTCACGGACGATGGCGGGCGTTGCGGCGGTGGCAGGCTGGGTGGGCAGGGCGCGGATATCGCGCCGCGTGCCGCCCGCGGCCTCGATCGAGCGTTGCTGCGCGATCTCGTCGAGCAGTTTCATCCGCTGCTCATAGCTCATGCTGTCGCCAAGGCCCTGGCGGCGGGCGCGGCCCATGTCATACATGCTGACCGTGGCGATGGCCCGGATGCGGTGATCGATGGCCGCCGCGCTGACCGCATAGCCGCCGCCGCCGCACACGCCCAGCACGCCGATGCGGCCGGGATCGACAAAGGGCTGGCGGCTGAAGAAATCGACCCCCGCGCTGTAATCGCCGACGCGGGTGGCGGGCACTTCGGTGTAGCGCGGCTCACCGCTGCTGTCGCCGTAATGAGAGGCGTCGAAGGACAAGGTGACAAAGCCCATCTGCGCCAGCTTGAGCGCATGAAGCCCGGCGGTCTGTTCTTTCACGCCGCCAAAGGGGTGGCCCACCACGATGGCCGCATGGCGTTTGGCACCATCGAAGCCCGCCGGCTTGAACAGATTGGCGGCGATGACGGTGTTGGCCGCGATGTTGGGATAGGTCACCCGCTCGATCGAGACGCCCCGCATGTCCGGATCGCCGACCACCATCGGGCGCGAGGAGGCGGGGGCAGGGGTGGGGATGGCCTGCGCCCCCGCGGCGCCCGGCATGAAACCGGCCCCCGCCGCCGTGGCCGAGGCCGCCAGCAGCGAGATGCCCAGGAACCGGCGGCGATCCGGGTGGAGGGGGGATGGGGGCATGACGGCCTCTCTCTTGTGTGTTCCGACGGGCAGGCGGGCTTATGCGTCCTGGGGGAAATCCGCGCCGAGCGACACCTGCTCCCAGGCGTCGATCTCGGCGGAGAGGGCGGCGATCTTCTGGCGCACCGCATCCACGCCGAACTTGCCCAGAATGAGGTTGAGCGGCGGCTTGTCGCTCTCCACGGCGGTGATGATGGCCTGAGCGGCGCGCACCGGATCGCCGGGCTGATGGCCGCTGTAGCGCGCGATCATGTCGAGGCGCTGGTGAACCGTCTGCGCATAGGCCGGAATGCGCGTGGACGAGGATTGCAGCGAGCGCCCGCCCCAGTCGGTGCGGAAGGGGCCGGGTTCGACCACCGTGACCTTGATGCCCAGCGGGCCGACCTCCTGCGCCAGCGCTTCGGACAGGCCGACGACGCCGAATTTGCTCGCCGCGTAATAGGAGGAACCAGGGTTGCCGATCAGCCCGCCGACCGAGGCGATGTTGACGATATGGCCCGAACCGCGCGCGCGCATGCCGGGCAGCACCGCGCGGGTGAGGGCCATCAGGCCGAAGAGATTGGCCTCGAACTGGGCGCGACAGGCTTCGTCCTCGCCCTCCTCGAAGGCGGTCAGATAGCCATAGCCCGCATTGTTGACGAGCACGTCGATCTCGCCTGCGGCCTCGACCGCCGCGAGGATGTCCTCGCGGCAGGTCACGTCCAGTTTCAGGGCATGGGCATGGGGGTGGCCCGCGACCAGATCCGCGATCTGTTCGGGCTGGCGGGCGGTGGCGAACACCGTGTCGCCGCGCGCGATCAGCGTTTCGGCCAGAGCCCGGCCAAAACCGGTCGAGCAGCCCGTGATGAGCCAGCGGCGGGGGGAATGGGGCATGATGATGGTCCTTCGGACGATGGGCGGGGGAGGCCTCCGATGCGCCGGACCGCCTCTTTCCCTGTGGGAGGCAGGTGTAAATTGTAGTATAACACTCATCAATGATGGAGTTTTTGCAACTCCCTGTTCTGGATTTCTCATCTATGCTGCGCGCCGATCTGGCTGAACTGACCGCCTTCATCACCATTGCCGAGCAGCGCAGCTTTCGCGGCGCGGCCCGCGTGATGGGCCTGTCGCCCTCGGCGCTCAGCCATACGATCCGCAATCTGGAGACGCGGCTGGATGTGCGGCTGTTCAACCGCACGACGCGCTCCGTGGCGCTGACCGAAACCGGGGAGCGTCTGTTGCAGCGGGTGCGCCCGGCGCTGGCCGATCTGACCGAGGCGGTGGATGAGGCCGGATCGGCGCAGGATCACCCCTCGGGCACGATCCGCATCAGCGCGGCGGAGGCGGGGGCGCGTCCGCTCATCCGCCATGTGTTGCCGGATTTTCTGGCGGCCTATCCTGACATTCACGTCGAATTCGTGGTGGACACCCGCATGATCGACATCGTGGCCGATGGCTTCGATGCCGGTATCCGGGTGGAGGAGGATGTGCCCCGCGACATGATCGCCATTCCCTTTGGCGGGCCCTGGCGCTTTATGGCGGTTGCCTCGCCGGCCTATCTGGCGGGGAAGGAGAGACCGGTGGTGCCGCAGGATCTGCTTCGGCACGCCTGCATCCGCTTTCGTTTTACCAGTGGCGCGCTCTATCTCTGGGATCTTGAGAAAGACGGAAAGCCAGCCACCATCGACGTGCAGGGACCGATGACGCTGGGCAACACCAATCTGATGCTGGAGGCCGCGCTCAATGGCATCGGCATCGCCTGGCTGCCCGAAAGTCTGGTGGCGGATCATCTGACGGCGGGGCGATTGGTCGATGTGCTGCCCGAATGGAGCCATGCCTTTCCGGGGGCCTGCCTCTATTATCCGGCCAATCGTCATCCGCCCACGGCATTGCGGTTGTTTGCGCAGGCCGTGCGGGATTGGGCCGAAGCATCGGGTTGGACGCACTGAGAAAAGGCAGTCTTTCGGGCCATTCTATTGATTTTAGGCCAACATGAACGCGCGTCCGCTTGTGATGCGCTTCACCTTGCCATTGGCGCGCCTCTCGCGCAATCTCACCACCAGTTGCAATCGAGGAGGGGACGATGGCTGCCAAAGTTAACACGCCGGTCCGGTTCTGGATCATCGCGATCCTGCTTGTCCTGTGGGAGGCGGGAGGCTGCTACGCCTGTGTCACGCAGTTCAGACTTGGCGCGGCGGCGATGGGGCCAGTTGATGACTGGTCACTGAAATATTACGCCGCGCTGCCTGTCTGGTACAATTGGGTTTACGCTGTCGCTACTTTTGGGGGATTGCTGGGCGGTATGGCATTGCTGCTTCGCCAGTCATGGGCGGGGCCACTTTTCTGGATTTCGTTCGTCGCGATTGTCGTGATGTTCGGTTACGCGTTTGCCGCGACCGACCTCATTGCGCACAAGGGACTGGCCCAAGTGGTGCCATTTCCACTGTTTATTGCTGCGGTGGGCCTATTCTCGATCTGGTTTGCGCGGTTATCGTCGAGAAAAGGCTGGTGTGGCGGTTAAATCTGGCGGCCATAACCGGTCATTCGAAGTGGCGGCATATTCTGTAACAGCGGCAGTCTTGCCGGAGTGGCGGACCTCCAAAAACATCAACTGAACCAAGGGCCGTTTCCAGGGGGCACCTTGAGAGCGATGATCGTCTGCTATGTCAGCGCTCCGGTGGATTGAAGAGGTTGAAGGCTTCCGCAAACCTGATGTGGTTCAGTCTGTCCAATCGGCTTGCCTCGTGCCTCCCACATCGTGGGCGGCTGGAGGAGAGCTTTTCTTTAAGGCGACGTATCTGCCGATCGGGCTGAAACCTTTCATGTAAAAGGGTTCCCAACATCGCCGTCGCCCATCATTGTCTTGACCGGGAATGCTGAAAGGAATGGCAACTATGAAATCGATCCTTCTGAGCGCGAGCCTGCTGCTGGTTGCCATCCCGCCGGCTGCGCTGGCGCAGGACAGCAAGGACAAGCCCGAGGATACCGAGCAATGGTCGCCGGCGGTGCCGGTGGTGGCGTCGGGCGGCAGCGAGACCGCGTCTCCGCCCTCCGACGCGACGGTGCTGTTCGGGGGCAAGTCGCTTGACCAATGGGTGTCGGTGAAGGACGGCTCGGCGGCGCGCTGGACCGTGGCGGACGGGATGATGACCGTCCTGAAGGGGGCTGGCAACATCCAGACGCGTCAGTCCTTCGACAGCTATCAGCTCCATCTCGAATATCGCATCCCGGCGGGCATCACCGGCCAGGGGCAGGCGCGGGGCAACAGCGGCCTGTTCCTGGCCTCCACTGGTCCCGGTGATACGGGTTACGAGATGCAGATCCTGGACAGCTACCACAACGATACCTACGTCAACGGGCAGGCCGGTGCGATCTACAAGCAAGTGCCGCCGCTGGTTAACCCCGTGCGCAAGCCCGGAGAGTGGCAGAGCATCGACGTGGTGTGGACCAAACCTGTGTTTGCGGCGGACGGATCGTTGAAGAGCCCGGCCTATCTCACCGCGTTTCTAAATGGCGTGCTGGTGCAGAACCATGCTGAGCTGCGCGGCGAGACGACGTATGTCGGCAAGCCCAGCTACAAGCCCTATGATCGCGCGCCGATCAAGCTGCAAGCGCATGGCGACCAGAGTAAGCCGATCAGTTTTCGCAACATATGGGTGCGTGAATTGCCAGAAATTGCCAGATAAAAAGAGGCATGGGCCGGACCGCGTTGGGGCCTTGCTTCGACCCGGCGGGCTGGTGGCGCCGGATGAGGCAGTTTCCGGCCTGTTGCCAGTTGGTCGTACACACAGTCTATCGCCCGGATGTCGTTCGAATGTACGGCCGCTGTGCGATTGGAAGGGCAATTGTGGCTTTCAAGCCACCTCCCTCGGCGCATTGCAGACGCAACTCGCCATCGTGGCTTGCCGCAATGCTTTGCGCGATCGGAAGCCCCAGTCCACTGCCGCCGCTGTTTCGGTTTCTTGACGGCTCGGCACGATGGAAGGGGGCAAGAACGGCCTCCAGATCCTCTGGCGGGATGCCCTTGCCGCGATCGGAAACGCAGAGTTCGATCCGGTCGCCAACGGGATGGATCTCGACAATCGCTGACTCGCCATAAGTGACCGCATTGTCGATCAGATTGCTCAGGGCGCGGCGCAACTGCCCGGCATGCCCCATCACCAAAAGCCGTTCGTCCCCGCTGATAATGCTTTCCCTGAAGGTGACGGGGCGCCCCAGATCCATCTCATCCCCGACCACGGCCAGGGCCAGGGCGGTCAGATCGATGGCTTCGCTCTCGCTGCGGGAGCGTCCTGTGCGGGCCAGCATCAGGATGTCATCCAGCATGGCCGCCATGTCCTCGATCTTGGCAATGGCCGTCTCGCGATCGCCGAGAGGTTCCATCTGTTCAAGCCTGAGCCGTAAGGAGGCCAGCGGCGTGCGCAAATCGTGCCCGATCGCGCCGAGCATACGGTCCTTTTCATCCAGAAGACCGACCACGCGCCTGTTCATCGCATTGAAGGCGTTGATGGCTGCGGCAATATCGCCGGGGCCGGTCGGCGGAACGAAGTCCGGATTGCCCCTGCCGCCAAAAGCTTCGGCTGCTTGCGTGAGAGAGCGAAGTGGCCGCGCAATACGGGCCGCAATCCACAGGGCGGGCAGCAGCACGACACCATAGAGGATCGTGGTCGCCAGCAGCAGGCGGACTGTCAGGAAGGGTTCGGGCAGAGGCGCATAAATGCGCGCGGTGAACCACAGGCCATCAGGGCGCTGGAAGGCGAAATGCAGGACCTGCATGGCGGCAAGGCGTTCGGGGTCAGGCTTGTGCGGGTCGAGCGGGTCGGGCTTGGGGAAGGGCTTTCCGCCCGGCCCGATGCCCTGATGCGGAGGCGCGCTGGCGATGTGCACATCTCTGGCCGTGACGCCGAGGGCTTCGAGCGCATCAACCGTTTGCCGGACCAGCCTTGGGTCATCAGGCAAGGGGACGTCATTGTGGGTTTTAAGGTCGAAATAGGCGCCGCGGTGCGAACGCTCCTGAAGGAGCCGGCTGACAGCCGCGCTTTGCGTCCGCTGGGCATCGGCGGCAATGGCGGCAAAGTGATGGATGGCGGGGCCTTCGTTCTTGGCCAGGCTGAGCTTCTGCTGCTCGTTGAGAATGAGCGCCAGATTGGCCAATTGCGCGGCCAGCAGCGCGATGCCGAGCAGCAGACCAAGTTGAAACGTCAGGCTGGATCGCCGCAGATCCCTCATCGCACGCAGACGTCGGCGGTGAATATATAGCCGCCGCCCCAGACCGTCTTGATCAATTCGGGACTGGCAGGAACCGGCTCCAGCTTGCTGCGCAGCCGACGGATCTTGTTGTCGATGCTGCGGTCGAACAGGACGGCGTTCGGTCCCTCGCTCAGCTTCACCAATTGCTCGCGCGACAGCATCTGATGTGGATGGGTCACGAGGGCGTGCAGCAGGTTGAATTCGCTCTTGGGCAGAGGCGTCACGATGCCCTGCTCGTCAATCAGCTCGCGTCGGCCCGTGCGCAAGGTCCAGGAACCGAAGGTATAGGACTGGCTTTCCCGGCTCGGCAGCGGCCTGTGGCCGCCGCTTCGTCTCAGAACGGCGCCAATTCGGGCATACAGCTCGGCCGGCGAGAAGGGCTTGACGACATAGTCGTCACTGCCGGCATTCAGGCCGTTGATGCGATCGGCTTCTTCTGCCTTGGCGGTGACCAGAATGACGGGAATGGCGCTGGTGGCATGGATGAAGCGGGCCAGGGACAAGCCGCTTTCTCCCGGCAGCATCACATCGAGCAGGACCAGGCTGACGGGCTGGGTATTCAGGATGTGGCGGGCCTCGACCGTGTCTGCGGCGCACAGCACATGGCAGCCCTGACGGGCGAGATAGGCTGCGAGCATGTCGCGAATGTCGGGCTCGTCATCCACGATCAGAATATGGGGGCGAAGAGACGTGGACGTGGTCATGGCGAGAGTTACCGGAGGGAGAGATGCTTTTAAGGGCAGGGCCGCATCGCTTGCATAGCGGCTGTCTCCGGGATTTCTTCTACAAACACCATATTGTCATTGCGCTTCGACAATTCGACAAACTTTGCGACAAAGATTGATTTTTGCCAATGTCCGTGAACTGACTTGGCAAGTCTTGTCGCGCTTCATGGATCATATGTCCGGCGCGGATACAATTTGAATACACATAGGCTGCCCATACGGGATGGCGGTGATTTGGTGTTGTTTTACTGCAACATGAAGATTCTTAAATTTTTGCGCGTTGACCTATTGCAACGCATTTGCAAAAGCGCCTCCATCTTAATTGCAACTCACTATCAATAGGGAATCACATGGTCGGCAAGGCGCAGAAAAGGATCGGGCAAGGTGCCAGCACATTGGCAATGGGCTGCATCGGATTGTTTTCGGGCACGTTGCCCGCCATGGCGCAGGGCACCGATCAGGCAGGCCAGACCGGCGAGGGGCAAAATCTGGGCGGCGTGACCGTGACCGACACGGCCATCACCGAAGGCAGCTACAAGGTGGAGCGCATGGCCAGCCCCAAGGCGACCGCGCCCTTGCTGGACACGCCCAAGTCGATCACGGTCATCTCGCGCCAGGTCCTGGCCGACACCAACTCCTCGACGCTGTCCGAAGCGCTGCGCACCGTGCCGGGCATCACCATGGGCTCTGGCGAGGGCGGCAATCCGTTGGGCGACCGCCCCTTCATTCGCGGCGCGGATTCGCAGGCCTCCACCTATCTGGACGGCGTGCGCGACATCGCCGCCCAGACCCGCGAGACCTTCGATGTCGAAAGCATCGAGGTCACCAAGGGCTCGGACAGTGTGACCAACGGTTCCGGCAATGGCGGCGGTTCGATCAACATCGTGTCCAAGACGCCGACCGACAAGCGTTTCGCCCAGATCGACGGCAGCCTGGGCAATGCCGACTACAAGCGTGTGACGGTGGACATCAACCAGCCGCTCAGCGACTTTGTGGGCGTGCGTATCAATGGCATGTTTCACGATCAGGGCGTGGCCGGTCGCGACGCGATCTGGCAGAAGCGCTGGGGCATCGCGCCCTCGATCAAGTTTGGCCTCACCGGCCCCACCAGCCTTGAGCTGGACTGGTATCACCTGCATTCGACCGAACTGCCGGATTCGGGCATTCCCTATTTCACCACGATCAACAACCAGACTTCGGCCAATGCCGAAACCGCGCCTCTGTCGACCGCGCCGACCACGCTGATCAACGGGCAGACGATCACCCGCGCGCGCGGCGCCTTCTATGGCCTGATCGATCGCGATTTCCGCACCACCAATACCGATGCCCTGACCGCCCGCTTCGAACATAATTTCGAGAACGGCCTGAAGCTGCGCAACACCATGCGCTATTCCAACACGACGCAGGAATACATCTACACCCAGCCCGACGATTCGCAGGGCGATGTCTATGGTGTGGCGGCCTCGATCAACAACACGGCCAATTCGATGGTGCCGGGCACAGTGTGGCGCCGCGCGAACACCCGCTACAGCAAGCAGAGCGGCTTCGTCGATCAGCTCGATCTGTCGGGCAAGTTCAACACCGGCACGCTCAAGCACAGCTTTGCCGCCGCGCTGGAATACAGCTGGCAGGATTCGGGCTATGGCTCTTTCGTCTCGAACGCCGCGACCGGCACGGCATTGTCCACCGGCTCGACGCTGACCCCGCGTTGCACCAGTGCCGCCATTGCCAACTTCTACTGCACCTCGGCGGCCAATCCGAACCCGAACGACAATTGGGTCAGCACGGTCAGCGATACCTCGACCACGCCTGCCGCCATCCAGCGCAGCGCGCCCGCATCGATGGCGCTGGCCAACTCCTCGACCGTCTCGGCCAGCCTGTTCGACACGATCACGCTCACCGAAAAGTTGATGGTCAATCTTGGCGGCCGTTTCGACCGTTATGTCACCAATGCCAGCGCCGCCGTGGTCGCGCCCTACACCGCCAGCCGCACCTGGCAGGGCCGCACCGACAACATCTTCACCTATCAGGCGGGCCTGATCTACAAGCCCGTGCCCAACGGCAGCTTCTACATCTCGACCGGTTCCTCGACGGTGCCGCCCGGCTCCTTCCTGGCGCAGGGCAGCGAGGACAATGCGGTGGCCTCCGCCACCATCGATCCCAACACGCTCAAGGTGCAGAAGACCACTTCCTATGAGGTGGGCACCAAGTGGAGCCTGTTCGACGACCAGTTTGCGCTGAGCCTCGACGTGTTCCAGACCCGTACGACCAATGCCCGTTACACCGACTCGAACGGCACCGTGGCCTTTATCGGCGAGAAGCGCGTGCGCGGCGTCGAGGTTGGCTTCAGCGGCAATGTCACGGCCAAATGGAGCGTGTTCGGCGGCTACACCTATATGCCCTCCAAGGTGCTGAACGCGGGTTACACCGCCACCACCGGCACCAATGCCAGCGGTGCGGCGGCAACGGTCTATGCCCCGGCGGCGCTCACCGGCCATGCCTTCCCCAACACGCCGACCAACAGCTTTACCCTTTTCACCAATTACAAGGTGACGCCCAAGTTCAGCCTGGGCGGCGGGGCAATCTATATGGGCAAGGTCTATGGCGGTTTCTCGGACAGCCGGACCTACACCAATGGCGTGCTGTCCATCGTGAAGACCCGCGCGGTCTATGTGCCGGATTACTGGCGCTTCGATGCCAATGCTTCGTATCAGCTCAATGAGCGGATCGGCCTGCGGGTCAGCGCACTCAACATCACCAACAAGCTGTATTACGATCAGGCCTATGCAACGCACTATGCGCATCAGGCTGCTGGTCGCACGGTGATCGGCACGCTCAGCCTGAAGTATTGAGCATGGTATCGGCTTTTGGCAGGGGGGCTTCGTGCCCCCCTGCCTTCCTCCCCGTCACGGGCTTCCCTGGCGGAATAATACGGCCCGCGCCGCTTTTACGGGAGGTTTCAGTTCTGGAGTGCCGGATGAATGAAGGCCCGCTTTCGACGATCATGAAAGGGGTTTTGGACGGCGGCTTTCTCAACGGCATCGGAACTGATCAGGGCTGCAATGCGGCTTTTGCACTCCGGGTAATCACCAAATGGTCGGTATCCTGTGGCTCTACGGCTTCTGGCTCATGAGGTTGAAGCAGCCCTTTGTTGCGCAGCACGGCAAGGCCGTAGACCGTCGACCAATAGCCCACCACTCTTGAGATCCGGTCGTTGGGCAAGTTGGCCGGGAGAGCTTCGGTGATCGCATCAAGGAGTGCCTGAGAGCCTCGGCGCTGATAGACAAGCAATTCGGGAGCGGGCGCCGGCGTTGTGAGCTCGCTTTCGTACATGAGTTCCATGAGTCTGGGCTGGTGCTGCGCAAAGTCGAGATAAGCCCGGCCCAGCGCCACAAGGCGATCGAGCGGCGGCAGTTTCAGAATGTCAGGCGCTTGTGTCGGGGCGATCAGATCTTCGAAGCCTTCGATGGCGATGGCCAGCAGCAGGGCCCGGCGGTCCGAGAAATGATGATAAGGCGCGCCACTGGTGACGCCAACCATTTGCGCAAGACCGCGCAAGGACAGGGTGTGATAGCCCTGCTGTGCGATCATGTCCCGCGCAGCCGCGAGCAGATCGCGCCTGAGGTCTTCCTTATGATAGGTTGTGGCGCGTGCCATCATCTGTCCATTTTTATCGCCTTTGCCACCCTTCCCTAACAGTCCCGAGCGTTGGGGCAAGTCCTCGCAAAACAGGGCTTGCCGCGAATCTAAACATCGCTTAAATTAATCTAAGCGATGTTTAGATAACAGATGAACACGGGGAGGGACAGCGTATGACGATACCTAAGGGGCGCATTGCAATTGTCGGAGCGGGGCCGGCTGGTATGGCCACCGCGCTTGCCGCCATCAGGCTGGGTTTCGATGTGACGCTTTTCGAGCGAGCAAGGGAGATCAAGGCGGCGGGCAATATTCTCAATCTCTGGCCGCCGCCGCAGAAGGTGCTCAAGCTGATTGGCGTTGATACGCAGGATTTGGGCGCGCCGTGCCACACCTATTTCGAGAACGCCAAGGGCAAGCGCCGCGCCGATGTTCAGTTGCCCGAAGAGGTTGAGGCCGAATATGGTGGTGGCTTCATCGGCCTGCTGCGCTGGGGCCTGTACCAGCGGATGATCGATGCTCTTCCGCCCGGTGTTCTGAAGCTGGACCATCATGTGGTGTCGGTCGAGGACAGGGGCGACAGCGTGCGCCTGACCTTCGCCAATGGCACGGTTCATGATGCCGATGTGCTGGTCGGAGCCGATGGCATCAACTCCTTTGTCCGCAAGCATCTGTGGGGTGACGAGCCGATCCGGCATCAGCGCCTCCATCTGGTGGGGGGCTATCTGTTCCTCGACAAGGAGCCCGAGGGCGTGGGCATCATTGCCCACAACCGCACCACCCAGGTCAGCTACACGCCGATCCGGCACGAGGGCAAATGGGGCTATGAATGGTGGGTTCTGGAAGCCTGCGATCCATCGGCTGCGCCACCGTCGGACCTGATCGGCTTTTGCCGTGAGCGGGCTCGCGGCTTTCCCAAGACCGTGCGGGATCTGCTGGAAGCGACCCCGCTTGAGCATATGCAGCGCTGGGAAATCCGTGATCGGCCGCCTTTGCGCGCGTGGAGCAAGGGGCGCATCGCGCTGGTGGGCGATGCGGCGCATCCAACCTCTCCCTATGCCGCCTATGGCGCAGGCATGTCGATCGAGGATGGCTATTTTCTGGCGCGCGAACTGGCTGCGATCGACATGGCGGATACAGGTGCGGTCCGGTCCGCTTTGCTGGCCTTTGAAAAACGGCGGATCCCGCACACCGTGCAGGTCACTCAGGGCGCCTATTTTACGGGCAAGATCTTCCATCACTGCCCCCGCTGGTTGCGCCCGCTGCGGGACTGGGTGTTTGATCATACGCCCTTCCTGCAGAAGATGGTGGGCGACGACATGCCCAGGCACATCCTGTCGCAACTCGCCGAGATCGAGGACGCGCCGCCCTATGTGCCGGTGCACAAGCGGGTGCAGGCACAGATATCCTGACGCGGGCAAGCCTTCGGGAGCGTGATCGCTTTGGGCATGAAGGCCCAGGTGGATCTATTCGTTTCATGATTGGATGACCATAAAATCAAAAAATTTTGATGATGGCATTCATGTTGCCATTCTGCATTCAACAAAAAAGGGGAGAGGATCATGAGGCTGAAAACAGCTCTAATTGCGTCAACCTTGCTGGCGCCGGTTGTTCTGACCGCGCCGGTTCAGGCCCAGACCGTCACGGATGCGCCGTCAGACGTGGCACGCTCCGCCAAGTCGGACGGGGCCGATCACGGTATTCAGGAGATCATCGTCACCGCGCAGCGCCGGTCGGAAAATCTCCAGAAGACCGCTCTGGCGGTCAGCGCGGTGGCCGGAGATGCACTGGTCAAGCAATCGATCAGTCAGGCCACCGATCTGACGCGGCTGGTGCCCGCTTTGCAGATCGCGCCGGCGGCCTCCTATACGCAGATCTATCTGCGCGGCATCGGTACCTTCGGCGCCAATGCCTTCGCCGATCAGGGCGTCGCCTTCAATCTGGACGGCATCTATCTGTCGCGCCCCGCCGCCCCTGCCGCGCTGTTCTACGACCTTGAACGCATGGAGGTGCTCAAGGGACCGCAGGGCACGCTTTACGGGCGCAATGCCTCGGGCGGCGCGGTCAATGTCATCACGGCCAAGCCCAGGCTGGGCGAGACCTCGGGCTTTGTGAACGGCGAGTATGGCAACTATAATGCGGTGAAGGTGTCAGGTGCCGTCAACCTGCCCATCGGTGACAGATGGGCTTTGCGCGTTTCGGGCCAGCATGCCAGCCATGACGGTTACTACAGCGACGGTTACGATGACGAGAACACCCAGGCCGCCCGCGCGCAGCTCAAGTTCGATTCCCGCACCGGTTTCGATGCGACGCTGATGCTCGATTATGGCCATGTCGGCGGCAAGGGATCGGGTGGCACGATCATGCCGCTGATCGGCAACGGACGCCTGGGGCCCAGCGATCCCGCCGTCGTCGCGGCCTATCTGGCCGCCAGCCCCACGGCGCCTGTGCCTCAGGTCGTTACCCAGCCCAATGGCTTTCAGAGCAACAATTTCTACGGCGCCGCGCTGACGGTGAACCAGGAGTTGGGGTTCGCCAAATTAACGGTCATTCCCGCCTTCCGCGAGACCGATCTCAACTTTCTGTCCTATGCCTCGGGCTTTTACATCCGCGATCAAGAATACACCCATCAGAGTTCGGTGGAGGCCCGGCTGGCCAACAGTAAGGGCATGCTCAACTGGGTTGTGGGTGGCTACTTCTTTGACGAGCGTGTTCACGCCAGCCAGAACTACAACCAGGGATCGAACATCCTGCTGGTGACGCCGAACCTTGCCACACAGAGCCTTGCCGCATTTGGCCAGGCAACCGTCACCGTGGCGCCCAAATTTCGCCTGACCGGAGGCTTGCGCTATACCGACGATCACAAAACGCAGAACAGCGCTGTCGTAAATTCCCCCTTCGTGGGTTTCGTCAGTCCGGCCACGGGCAATTTCACACCCATCTTTAATCCCGTCACGTCGCAGGCGATCAGCGACGTGCATTTCCGCAAGGCAACATGGAAGGCTGGCGCGGAATTTGATGCCGGTCCGCGCAGCCTGCTGTATGCCTCGGTGGCGACCGGCTTCAAATCGGGTGCGCTTTACGCGGCGCAAACGAACAACAGCTCGCAGCCCGAAAACCTGACCGCCTACACGCTGGGGTCGAAGAACCGGTTCCTCGACAACCGGCTGCAACTCAATTTCGAAGCCTTCCTGTGGGATTACAAGAACCAGCAGATTTCCCACCTCGGCCCGGTCCAGATCGCCACCAGCCCGGCTGGCGCCATCTATGCTCCGGTGTTTCTCACGGAAAACGCGGGCTCTGCGCGTCTGCATGGCGTCGAGGCTGAGCTGGTCTTCAAGCCTGACGCGGCCAATCTCTTCACCGCCGATGTCCAGTGGCTTCATGCCCGTTATCGCACCTTCCGCTACAATGCCTATTCGGCCACCGGCGGTGCGCCTGCCGTGGGCTGCGCGGTCGCCCCGACGAGCCTCATCGGCGCGAGCAGCGGCGCGGCCATCTACAGCGTCGACTGCTCCGGCAAGCCCTTGGCCAACGCGCCGGACTGGACGTTCAACATGGGCTATGAACACCATGTCACGCTCGGGGACGGCAGCCATCTGACCTTCGCGGCGAACAGCCGTATCCAGACGGGCAGCTATGTCTCGATCGACTATCTTTCGGCTGGCTATCAGGGCACCTACACCACCTCCGACGCGCGGATCGAATTCGAGCCGGCGAACGGCAAACTGACGCTGGCAGCCTTCGTGAACAATCTGGAAAACAACACGATCTTTGCTGCGGCCTTCCAAAGCCCGGTCAAGAATGGCGTACTCTACAACCAGTTGCGCCCGCCGCGTACCTATGGCTTGCGCGCCTCCTACCGTTTTTGACATGCTCGCGCGGGCAGGGGAGAAAACCTGTCCGCGCAATCGGTACGTAGACGGCAGGCAATCCCGGCCGGATCAAGGCTTGTCGGGCAAAGCGGCGCTTGCTGTCAGCATGCCTGTCATGGGCGTGTCGCGCCCGATAAAAAGTTCCGCGATCAGGGTCCTGAGCCAGGTCGCCGCCGGGTCCCGATGATGGCTGCGATGCCAGAATTGCTTCAACTCGATCAGCCTTGTGTCGAAGGGCGGGGCGATGAGGCGCAAGTGCGCCATGGAGGCAAACAACTCACCAACCGCATAGGGAACCGTCGAGATCAGATCCGATCCGGCGACGAGCAGCGGAACACTCATGAAATGGGGCGATTCAAGCACGACCCTGCGTGACAGGCCCAGATGTCTCAAGCGCGCTTCAAACAGCTCCTGGCTTCGACCTTTCTGCGCAACGACGATATGGCCCAGTGACAGAAAAGTTTCGAGATCGAGCACATCCCGGATCTTGGGATGCTCGGCGCGGGCGATGCAGACGAAGGGGTGATCGAAGAGCTTTTGCGTCATGAAGGCGCTACCCTGGAGATCGGGAAAATAGCCCAGAGCCAGATCGACCGTCCCATCCGCCATCGCGCGCTCAAGTTCGGCGGGAGGCAGCGAGTGGCATCGCAAGGTGATGCCCGGCGCGCGGCGTTCAAGCTCGGAAATCAGTCGGGGCAGGAACACCAACTCGCCAATGTCCGATGTGCTGATCGCAAAGCGGTGTTCGGAGCGTGCCGGATCGAAGCCGGGCTGGGCAAGCAGTTCCTTGTCGACAGTGTTCAGGATACGGCGGACCGGCTCGCGCATGCGCTCGGCCATGGCGGTGGGCGCCATGGCATTGCCCTGGCGAACCAGCAGGTCATCGGCGAAGAAGCTGCGCAGCTTGTTCAAGGCAAAGCTTACATTGGGCTGGCTCATGCCCAGGCGGCGTGCTGTCGCGTTGACGCCCCTTTCCTCAAGAAGGCTGTCGAGCACGACAAGCAGGTTAAGGTCGAGTCTGCGGTAATCCATCCTACTAATATAGCTTATCCGGATAAGCAGTTACACCAATCAGTGAGAGGGGCGCTAATCTCGGCCGCATCGAATGAGAGGATGACCGATGAGTCTGCGCGATCAAACCCTGCCGCCCTTTGTCCACAATGCCTGGTATGTTGCGGGTTGGGCGGATGAGCTGAAATCAGGCGAGCGTTTGGGGCGCACCTTCCTTGGTCAGCCTGTCGCCCTGTTTCGCACCGCTTCCGGCCAGGTGGGGGCTCTGGAAGATCGCTGCGTTCATCGCGCCATGCCGTTGAGCGCTGGTGTTGTGGATGGCGAAGCCTTGCGCTGCCTTTATCATGGACTGGAATTTGGCACACATGGCCGGTGCACGCATATTCCGGCGCAGGACAAGATCCCTGCCACTGCCAAGGTGCGCAGTTTTCCGCTGGTCGAGCGCGATGCGATGCTGTGGATCTGGATGGGCGACGCCGAAAGGGCCGATGAGAACGCGATCCCCGACTATGCCTTCCATCGCGATCCAGTCTGGGCGTGGCGCGGCGCTCATTTCCATGTGAAGGGCAACTGGCAGTTGCTGATCGACAATTTGATGGACCTCTCCCATCTCCCCTATATTCATCCCCATACGATCGGGGGTAATCCGGAACTGCATTTCAAAACTAGGACTGTGGCGACCCGACAGCCCAATGGGGTGCGTGTCGAGCGACGCATGCCCGCTTCCGTGCCTCCTCCGACCTATGTTGCCGCAAAAGGCTTCAAGGGGCTTGTTGATCGCTGGCAGGAGATCGAGTTTGAGCCGATTTTGATCCGTATCCATACTGGTGCCTGCGACGAAGGCACTGGAGCCTATGACGGCAAGCGCGAGCATGGGTTTTCGATGCGTGGTTTCCACGGGATCACACCGGAGACGGAAAGCACCACGCACTATTTCTGGTCGATGGCAACAAACGTGACCACCGGTGACATACCCGATCTTGTTTTCGAGCAGACGGCCCGAACCTTTGAGGAAGATCAGATCGTCCTCGAGCTGCAGCAGCGCCGGATTGAGCAGAGCCCGGAGCGGCCGATCATGGACATTGCAAGCGATGTGGGAGGGCGATTTACGCGCCAGTTCATTCGGAACCTGCTGCGCAACGATGGGGCCAATGGGCAGGTCAATCTGGTGTCAAGCGAAGGAGGGGAACAATTCGCGGTCGGGCAGGCCGGTTCTGCGGAAAATTGAAATAAGATCAGCAATTTTGCGCGGCAGTGTCGCGCTGAATGGAGAGCGGATTTCGAGCCCTCCATTCAGCGCCGTGAAGGTCTGCTATGTCAACGGCCCCTGACCGAGGGCCGGCCGCATAACCTCATGATCCCGATCAGCGCGCCTCCAGCACCATGTTGAACGGGCCTTGGGTGGCACGTCGCACGCTTGCAAAGCCGCCCTCGCGCATAATCCGGGCCAGCCTTTGTTCTCCGGCTTGGGCCCCGAGCGCTTCACCGACCTCCTGATCCAGCGATGTCGGCACGCAAATCATGGTGGAGGCATTGTAATAGAGCCGCCCCACGGGATTCAGATTATCGGCTGGCGCGTCGCCGGCAATGGGCTCGACGACCATCCAGATGCCACCATCCGCAAGGATCCGGCGCATGTGGATGGCGCAACCGCGTGGATCGCCCATGTCGTGCAGGCAATCATACATCGTGATCAGGTCGAAGCCGTCTTCGGTAATGTCCTTCGCCGCCGCCACTTCGAATGTGACGCGGTCAGCAAGGCCATGGTCCTGTGCATGTCGCCTTGCCTCCTCGATCGAGGGTGCATGGAAGTCAAAGCCGATGAACCGGCTTTCCGGATAGGCCTCGGCCATCAGCAGGGTCGAGAAACCGACACCGCATCCGACATCCGCGACCTTGGCGCCGCCGCGAAGGCGTGCCTCCATGCCATTCAGCGCCGGAATCCAGTTCTGAACGATGTTGTTGACGTATCCGGGCCGGAAGAAAGCACCCGTCGCGCAAAACAGACAGCCGGCATGATCGCCCCAGCGCACGCCTGTGCCATGGCGGAAACAGTCCTCGACCTTGGCTTCCGCCTCGATCATCGCCGCCACAAGCTCGAAGGCTCCGGCAAGGTAGACCGGGCTGTCCCGGTTGACGAAAACCATGGCCTGTTCCGGCGACAGGCTGAACCGATCCGAGGCCGGGTCGAACTCCACATAGCCGTTCGCAGCCTGCGCGAGCGCCCATTCGCGGACATAGCGGTCATGCAGGCCGCCTGCCCTTACGGCCAGTTCCTGCGCGCTGGCGGGCGACCGGGCCAAGGCATCGAACAGGCCGAGCCGCATGCCGATGCGAACCGTCGGCACGCTCATCGCACCGCCCAGATCGCCGAGCATCTTTCCAACGAACGCGTGTAGCTTTGTTTCATCGATGATGGGCGGCATGATTTCGCTCCTTCCTTGAGGTCGCGTCACGCGCGACTCCACAGAACGCTCGATTGGCCGGATGATAGCATAATCGACGCAAGCTGACCCTGGCTGCCATAACGTCGCCTATGGGACGCCTGCCTTTTGCAACACTGCCTTGTGGGAAGCCGAAAGCTGGAACCTCCACGGCGGTTTTCCTACGATGAGTGTCCCACGCGCGACAAGGAAGCTGACCAGATAGGCCACCGAATCCGGTTGGCCGCCATGGTTGCCACGGTCGTCGATAATCAAGGCTCTGCAGCCCTTTAGGCTGGTCATCACCTTGTCGAGCGCCTCTTTAAACATCGGTTTTGGGAAAAAGGCCGTGATCTGGATATAGCCAATGCCACCCGCCAGCCAATCGGCGCGAACGATCCCGGCCTCATTGCGGGGCACCGGAGCGGCGGTTGCCGGATGCGGCGGTCCGGCAGCCAGTGACCATACCTGCAAATGCTTGTCATGGGCGATGGCATCAACGTCTGATGACAGCCTTGCGGTAAAGGCCACCAGGTCAGGCTGGGCATCATAAGAGCCGGTGGCCAACGAGGTGGTGATGGCGTTAGCCGCGCGCTCTCCAATATCGGGGAAGACATAGCGTTGGCGCAAAGCCTGCGCGAGGCCGGCGACGATCTCGCTGCGATCTTGCGCAGTAAGCGTCGGAACAGAAGCAGCGGTCTGCGCATGCAGGGTGGATCCCACCGCGCTGCCGAGAAGCAGGTTTGCGAATAGACCTAAACGCAGGGCCTTCATGCTGGAAGCCTTTCCCAAAAGCCCGATCTCGAGCATCACACAGCTATCGTGGATACTGTGATATCCTACCAAAAATCTTCTGTGCCTAGAGGGGTTTGCGTTTGGATTGGCGGCTTGGCCGTTTTTCGCCCGATGCCCTGGAGCGAACCCGATCCAGGCATGTCAGTCTCACCTCCGTCTGACTTGGCAAGTGGCTGTAATGTGAATGGATGGCTGCTGTCGAGAGTTGGGTCCAGGACTGGGAGTGGCAGTATGTTCGCGCATGGTGATGGCCTCGATGATGCCGACCGGGATCGGCCTTCTGGTACGACGGCGACTCCGAGCAGGGCTCTCCTCGGGGCAAATTCGCGGCAAGCGGGGCGCATGGTCGAAGATCACGCATAGGAATTCATTTGCCGCTGCAAGAGCAGCCTGTTGGCCATAATCGTCCAGTTGGATGGTTATCTGTATGTATTTTATGCGAATTATATTCGCAGCGTAAGGTGCCAAATTGTCACAGATTTTGGCGCGTTGTTTCGCGGCCTTGACAGGAAACCTCCGCTGTAAAACCTATGTAAAGGCAGATCACGAGAAACGTGAATGCCGACTGGGAGAGGGGAAAATGCAGAGAACTGCCCTGGCGGGCCTTGTATCCGCCATATCCATTGTTGCGTCTTCGAACGCCTATGCCCAAACAAATGAGACACGGTCGGACGGTGACATCATCGTTACTGCCACGCGGGAAAGCACGTTACTGTCCAAGACACCGGTGGCCATCACTGCGATTTCCGGCGACGGCTTGCGCAGCAAGGGCATCGCCAATCCTGCCAATCTGGGCGAACAGGTGCCCAATCTTTCGATCGATCGCACCAATGGCCTGCAGATCACCATCCGCGGCGTAACCAGCACCGACGGCACCGAAAAAGGCAATCCTTCCGCCGCCTTCCTGCTTGACGGCATCTACATCGCCCGCCCACAGGAGGCCGATGTCAGCTTTCTCGACATCAACCATATCGAGGTTCTCAAGGGCCCACAGGGCACGCTCTATGGCCGTAACACCACGGCTGGCGTGATCAATGTCATCACCAACAAGCCTGAATTCGGCAAGCTCTCGGCGGGAGGAAATATCGGATATGGCAATTACAATGCCATCAATGCCGATGCCTTCTTCAACGCTCAGGCGACGGATTGGGCGGCCTTCCGCCTGTCGGTTAACTATGACTCGCGCGACACCTACACCAAACCGGCCAGCAATGACCCCTATTTCAACAAGAACTTCCGCACGAATATCAGTGTGCGCCTACAGGGCCTCTTCAAGCTGGGCGAGAATGGCGACCTTCTGCTGCGCGGAGCCTATTCCAAGCTGAATGGATCGCGCGATTCTTCTTTGCCGACCAGCAATTTCTATAACATCCAGTCCGGTGCCACCGCCGGTTCGCCACGCACCGCCACCTGGGCGCCGATTGGCAACACCAGCCAGGCGCTGACCAGCACGCTGGCCTCTGCCTCGTTCAACACGCCTTTGCCGACAGGGATCTCTCCCAATCAGTATGGCGGCGGCAACGTCAATTCCTCCAAGCCCGATGTGAACGACATTGCCTACAATGTGGATGCCGAACTGAACTATAATTTTGGCCCGCTCAAGGGAACCTATCTGGGTTCGGTGCGGCAATACAATGCTAAGGAAAACAGCAATGCGCTGATCGGCGTCAATCTTCCGGGCACCTTCAACGGTGACTATACGCAGCAATCGCATGAACTGCGTCTGGCCAGCACAGGGCAGGGGCCGCTGAAGATTCAGGGCGGCCTCTATTACTTCCGCGAGGAATCGCGCATCGCCTATTACATCTACAATCTGGCGCCTGCCGCTTTTGGCAACACCTATATCTATGGCTTCCCCCAGCACACGATTTCGGCCACCAAGGGGGCCTTCACCCAGGGCACCTACAAGGTGACCGATCATATCCGTCTGACGGCGGGCGTGCGCTACACGGCCGACGACCTTAGTCGCTATGGCCATACGGTGCACATCAACAGCCTGGGTTCGAACGTCTATGCTGGCGGACTCTACAACCTCACGCCGGGCGCGGCTGACCGTAGCTATGTCAATGACGGCGAAATCAAGAGCAACAAGGTCACGTGGCGCGGCGGTTTCGATGCCGATATCGGGCGTGGCCTGCTCTATGGCTCGGTGGCCAGCGGCTACAAGGAGGGTGGCTTTGGCGACGGCTGCTCCAGCGGGGCTGCAGGCCAGTCACTGGTGACAACCCAGGGCGAGCGCTGCAACTATGCGTTGGGTGATCAGCATGCGATCTATTACCAACCTGAAACCCTGATCGATTATGAGCTGGGCTTTCGCGGCACGATTGTCCCCGGTGTGAAGATCGACACCAATCTGTTCTACTATGATTACAAGAACCTGCAATTGAGCGCCATCGTGCCGGTCAATGGCGCCAATCAGACGATCACCACCAATGCCGGCCGGGCATCGGTGCTGGGCTGGGAATTCGAGGCGCAGTTCACCCCCGTTCACAACTTCAACCTGACCACCGGCATCGACCTGACCGACGGCCATTACCGCCAGTTCTGCCCCAGCGGCCTGGACAGTTCCGGCAATTGCACCGTCAATTCCAGCGGCCAGCTGGCCAATTATGCCGGGCAGAAGCTGGATCGCACGCCCTCGCGCGTCATTTACGTCAATGCCAGCTATCTGGTGCCGGTGGGCGAGGGTGATGTGCAACTGAATGTGGGCACGCGCCTGTCCACCGCCTATTCGGTGACTGTCTTCGGGGACAACGGACCCTATTGGCTGAAATTGTGGACCCCGGCCCAGACCAAGACCCAGGCCAGCGTCACCTACAATGCGCCCGGCCACCGCTGGTATCTGAGCGCCTATATCAAGAACATCGAAAACAATGTCTCGCTGGTCGCTGGCAGCGCCAGCTCGGTCACCATGTCCGATCCGCGCACCTTCGGGCTGCGCGCGGGTTTCCATTACTGACCCTTATGGGCAGCCGCGCCAATGGCGGGCGCGGCTGCCCTTTCTTCCCATCAGGAGACAAGCAATGCGAGCAGGATCTTGTGCCATGGCCGCGCTGACGGCCCTGAGCTGGCTCGGCGCCCCGGCCGCCTTCGCGCAGAACACCGGCAGCGAGCGCGCTCCGGTGATCGATGTGCATATGCATGCCATGGAGGATGCGCCATGGGCTCAGCCGGTCTGCCCCAACCAGTCGAAGTTCCTCGCCTCCGACCCGCGTGACGGCAAGGAAGCTTCCTTTGGCTGGTCTCAGGAGGATTGCACGCCCAAACTCTATCCGGCGAAAAAGGGCGAATATCGCAAGGATGTGCTGGCGGAGATGGAGCGGCTGAATGTCATTGGCGTGGTCTTCGGTCAGCCCGAGGAGGTGAAAAAATGGCAGGAGGCCGCTCCCCCTGGGCGTGTCATCCCTGGAACCGCCTTCCAGACCGGCTCCGGCACACCG
This sequence comes from Novosphingobium sp., assembly GCF_039595395.1. Classification (NCBI taxonomy): domain Bacteria; kingdom Pseudomonadati; phylum Pseudomonadota; class Alphaproteobacteria; order Sphingomonadales; family Sphingomonadaceae; genus Novosphingobium; species Novosphingobium sp. The sequence goes on from NZ_JBCNLP010000006.1 coordinate 924,950, forward strand.
CCTGCGTCCGAGCAGCTCAAGATGCTCAACATCGCTTTCACGCGCGACGGCTTCAAGGTGATGGGCGAAATCGGCCTGCAATATCAGGGCACATCGCCCAGCGACATGAGCGTGGATTCCTATTTCGCGCTGGCCGAAAAGCTGGATGTTCCCGTCGCCATTCACATGGGCACGGGCGGATCGGGGCGGGCCAATGTGGCGATGCCTGCCTTCCGCGGCTCGGCAGGAAATCCGTTGCTGCTGGAGGAATTGCTGGCGCGCCATCCACGCCTGCGGGTGCAGGTGATGCATGCCGGCTATCCGATGATCGACAACATGCTGACCCTGCTTCAGGCCAACAGCCATGTCTATGTCGATATCGCCGGGCTGATCTGGAGCTATCCGTTGAAAGAGGTGAACCGCTACATCCAGCGGATTGTTGAGGCTGGTTTCGAGGATCGGGTGATGTTCGGCACCGATCAACTGGCCTGGCCGGGGTTGATGGCTTATTCGATCGGTATCGTGCAGAATGCGGATTACCTGACTTCAGAGCAGAAGCGCGACATTCTCTATAACAACGCGGCACGGTTTCTGCGACTGGATCACATAGCCAAAGGCGGGTAGGCAATCAGGGCCAGCATTCAGCAATTGCCTCGGAAGAGTAAAATGGCTGCTCCTATCCTGGCTGCCAAAAAACAGCCTGCACACGATCTTTGCCAGCAGGAGAGGGCGGGGGAAAGATTTGGGCAGGAGGACCCAGGGCGGCCGATGGGGTGTGGCTTCCAGTTAAGTCCGCGACAGGCCTGGCTGCCAACTTGCAGGTGTCAGAGCGGCTTAGGGACCGGTTCGGAGCTAATTTCTAAAACCGATGCTGGCATGGGTGGTATAGGCATCGACATCGGTGCAGGCCGCAAGCTCCACGCGGGCAGTGGGCTGCTTGTTTGAGGGATCTGAAAAGATTTGCTGCGGATGCCCGGACAAGGACATGGTCTCCGCAGCTTCGGCGTCGCCAAAAAAATGGCTTGAGGACATCGGCGTAAGCCATGGCTGATCAGAACCTGCTTCGGATCATTGGCTATTAGCTTGTTCTATACAGATCCGTGATCCAGCGGCGATTTCCCATTCTCCGGCAGCAGGATCACGGCGCCATCGCTGCCTGCCATCACGCGAATGCCGAAAGACTGTTTGAGTGCCTCGACGAAATCGTCGGAATGGGTCGCGGAAAACATGCCGCCCATCCGCAGGCTGGCCAGATCCGGGTCGCCGATCACCAGCGGCTTGGTGCGATAGCGGTTGAACTCATCCACCGCCTGCGAGAGCGTTTCGCCCTCCAGATGGATCTGCCCCTGCTGCCAGGCCGTGCGCCGGTCGAGATCGCTCGGCGCCAGCCTGATCACCGAGACCGCGGCGGCGCGGATCATCGCGGCGGTGCCTGCCGGAACGGTGGTGGCAGGCGCGCCTTGATCGATCACCGCGACTTGTCCCTCGATCACGGTCACCTCGGTGAAATCCTTGCGCTGGCGCAGGTTGAAAACCGTGCCCAGCGCCTGCACGGAACCGTCGCGTGCGGTCACCAGAAAGGGGCGTTTCGGATCATGGGCGACATCGAAACGTGCCTCCCCCTTCAGAAAGCGGATGGTCCGCTTGCGCTCCTCAAGGTTGACGTCGATGGCGCTGTCGGTGTTGAGGCGGACCTTGCTGCCGTCGGCCAGTTCGATCAGCCGCGCTTCGCCCACTTTGGTGATGTAGCGCTGGCCGCCCAGCATATGCCAGAAGCCCAGCGATGCCGCCGCCGCAATCCCGCTGCCCGCCGCCAGCGCCGCGAAGCTGCGGCGTGAGAGGCGAGGCCCTGTGCGGGCGGATGGTTCCTCGCGATCGGCCCGGTTCCGCAGATCCGCAGTTGGCTCATCCGCGGCACCCCCATGCTGCACGCCCCCCGAGCGCAATGCTTCGGCCATTTCCCAGCCGGCTTCGGCCTTGGCGAAGGCCACGCCATGGGCCGGGCTCTGTTCGACCCAGCGATAGACCTGTGCCCAGGCCTCATCGCTGCCGCTGTCACGCGCCTGATGGAACAGGCGAGCGGCTTCCTGCTCAATCGCTTCCCGTTGCTGAGCGGGAGTTGTCGGGCCGGACGGGGGCGGGCCAGACGTGATCGGGGTCGTCAAACCTTGCATCCTCGAATTGGCCAAGGGCCTGCATCACTTTCAGAGTCGCTTTGGCAATATGCTTGTCGACTGTGAAGACGGATAAGCCCATCTCTTCTGCTATTTCTTTCACCGGCCTATCATGAACACGGCGCAGGATGAAGGCCCGGCGGCATTGCGGGGGCAGGGTCTCCACAATGGCCTCGAGCCGCCGCAACTGGTCGCGCGCCTGAAGCAGACGCTCCGCCGAGAGCGTATCGGCCACCAGATCGAGGTCGACAATATCCTCCAGCACCACGATTTTCGCCCGGCGCGCCTCGTCGATCAGCAGATTGCGGGCGATCTGGAACAGATAGGCGCGCCCCGAGGTGATCCGCGCGAAATCGCCGGTCGCATAGGCCCGCGCCAGCACCTCTGCCACCACATCGTCGAGATCCTCGCGCTGTCTGAGCACGCGGCGCATCCGTCCGCGCAGCGCGGCTTCATGGGGCAGGATGACGGTCTTGAACCAGTCGAGCCGCAAGCGGACAGGATTGTTCGTCACGTGAGGATGCTCCTTTGCGAATCCCTCTGTCGCACCAGCATTCGTGCCTGTTTTCATGAGGGATCGCCCGGCTGCCATACGGTAAACGAACCGGATATCGAGTTTTTGTCATATTTCTGAAAACGGCACTGGCAGACTTGCCCACCCCATCCGTTTCAGCCGGGTAGATCGTCACGAACTCGGGGAAATTTTGTGGGCGCTACACGATATCATTATCATTTGGCCGGGGCGCTGGGCTTATGCCTGGCGGCCATATCCGCTCCGGCGCAGGCCGGGCAGGGGAATATGGACTTCCATATCGCGCGCCAGTCGCTGCCGGCCGCCATGGCGGAGTTTTCGCGCCAGTCGGGCTTCCAGATCCTGTTTCCCTATGACCTGCTCAAGGATGTGAAGACCCATGCCGTCGATGGGCGCATGTCGCCCGAGCAGGCGGTGGTAGCGCTGATCGAGGGCACCGGGATCAAGGCCAATCATGCCGGGACGCGCTCCTTTGCGCTGTCGCTGGCCAAAGCCAATGGCGGTGTGAACGGCACCGGCGCCGAAGTGCGCCCCGTGGCGCTGCTGACCGGCGGGGCGACCAGCTATGTCGCGGCGCAATCCGCGGTGTCAGCCTCCGCAACGTCCCCCGCCGCCAGCGAGGATGCACCGCCACCGGCCACCATCGTCGTCACCGGCTCACGCGGCACCCCGCGCACCGTCACCGACAGTCCGACGCCGATCGACGTGATCTCGGGCAAGGAGCTGGAGACCACGGGCAAGCCGGGCGTGCTGGCCGCGCTCAACACGCTGGTGCCCAGCTTCAACGTGCCCACCCGCGCGGGCGGCGGCACCTCCACTGTGATTTCCACCGGCGGTTTGCGCGGGCTCAATCCCGATCAGATGCTGGTGCTGGTGAATGGTAAACGGCGCCACAAGACTTCGCTGATCAACGCGGTGTCCTCGCTCTACAACGGTTCGGTGCCGACCGATCTGGACATGATCCCGACCTCGGCGGTGGACCATATCGAGGTGCTGCGCGATGGTGCGGCGGCGCAATATGGTTCTGACGCCATTGCGGGCGTGATCAACATCATCCTGCGCAAGGACAGGAACAAGGGCACCGCCTCCTTCACCGCCGGGCAGAACATGGACCGCTCGGATGGCGAGAACTATCTGGCCGAGGCCAGCTATGGCCTCGCGCTGGGTGACAAGGGCTATGCCGATTTCTTCGTCAACGCCAAGAAGCAGGACGCGTCGAACCGCGCCACCGCTATCGCCAACTGCACGGCGGTGGGGCAGGCCACCTGCCTCTATTATCCCGTGAACGGCCAGCTCGACCCGCGTGAGGCCACCGCCGACCGTATGGTCACCAAGAATTACGGTGCGTTCCCCACGCAGGCGGTCAATCTGGGCTACAACACCAGCTATGATGCCGGGGCGTTCGAGGTCTATTCCTTCGGCACCTATGGGTTGCGCAAGTCGCAGCTCGATTTCACCTTCCGCTATCCCAACAATTCGGCCTCTCTGCCGACGGTCTATCCCAACGGTTTCCGCCCCTCGCTCAACATCAATGAGGAGGATTTCGAATTCGCGCTGGGCGCCAAGGGCGTGGTCGAGGGCTGGAAGTGGGATCTTTCCAGCAATTACGGCAAGAACCGCAGTTGGCAGGATGGTTTCAACACGCTCAACCCCTCGCTGGGGCCGACCAGCCCAACCAGCTTCTATGTCGGCTCGCTGATCTCCACCGAATGGGACAATTCGCTCGATCTGACCAAGGGCTACAAGTTGGGCGGCGGCAATCTGCAGGTCTCGGCGGGGGTGATGCACCGGCGCGAAAGCTATGCCGTGCAGCAGGGCGATCCGGGCTCCTATGCGGCAGGCACCTACACCTATGTGGTGAACGGCACGACCATCCGCCCGGCGCCGGGCGCCCAGGCGGCCAATGGCTTTACCCCGGCGGACGCGGGCTACAAGAGCCGCAACAACATCTCGGCCTATCTCGATGTGGCCTATGATCCCACGCGCCACACCACCATCGATCTGGCCGGCCGCTTCGAGCATTTCGACGACAGCAGCGGCAATGCGGTGATCGGCAAGGCCACTGTCCGTCAGGAGGTGACCCCCTGGCTGGCGCTGCGCGGCGCGGTGAACAACGGCTTCCGCGCCCCTTCCATCGCGCAGCAGCTTTATGCCTCCACGACCGGCCAGTTCCGCACGATCAACGGCACGCTCAACCTGCTGCAGATCAAGACGCTGCCGGTGGATTCACCCGCCGCCATCGCGCTGGGGTCAAAACCGCTCAAGCCCGAGCGTTCGCTCAATTTCAGCGCCGGTTTCGTGCTGAAGCCCACGCGGCGCCTGAACATTACCGTCGATGCCTATCAGATCCAGGTCAATGATCGCATCGCCCTGACCTCCACGCTGACCGGCACGGCGGTGTCGAACATTCTGGTCTCCAACGGCCTGTCGGGGGACATCAGCGCGCAGTACTATTCCAACGCCATCGACACCCGCACCCGCGGCATCGATGTGGTGGCCACCTGGAACAACACCGTGGCGCAGCGCGTGAAGATGCAATGGAATCTGGGCTATAACTACAACCAGACGGTCATCACCCGCGTTGCCGCCAATCCGGCGCAACTGGCGGCGCTGGGCGCGAACTATGTGCTCTTCGACCGCGTGTCGCAGATGAACATGACCGAAAACCTGCCCAAGTCGAAACTGTTCCTGAACAATGTCTCCACCTTCGGGCCGGTGACGCTGAGCAGCCGTCTGGTGCGTTATGGCGGTTTCTATTCCAACCAGAATGCCAGCGGCACGGTGAATGGCCAGCCCGTCTATGCCAGCGACCGCTACTTCGGCGCCAAGTGGATCACGGATATGGAGCTGGGCGTTCAGGCGACCAAGGCGATCAATCTGGCGATCGGCGCGAACAATCTGTTCAACGTCTATCCCGATGCCGTGGGTGTCGCGAGCGCCATCTATGGCAATGGCCAATATCCCTCGACCGGCTCCTATGGCTTCACAGGCGGCTATTATTATGGCCGAGTAAGGGTGAACTTCTGATGCAACGCAAGCTTCTTTCCATCGCCCTGATGGCCACGGCCGCGCTGACCGGTGCGGCGGTGGAGGCCAAGGCTCCCATCAAACATACCGCGACCCCTCAGGCAGGCACGCAGATCCTGTGGGACAGCTTCGGCGTGCCGCATATCTATGCGAAAACCGAGGAGGGCGGCTTCTATGGCTTCGGCTATGCGCAGGCGCAGGCGCATGGCGACATCCTGCTCCATATGCTGGGCGAGGCGCGCGCCCGCGCCGCCGAATATTGGGGCGAGAGCTTCGCCAAGCAGGACCGCTGGCTGGTGGCCAATGATGTGCCGCAGCGCTCGGCCAAATGGTATGCGCAGCAGACGCCACAGATGCGCGCCGATCTCGATGCCTTTGCCGCCGGGATCAACGCCTATGCCAAGGCGCACCCCGAGGCGCTCAAGCCCGAGGTGAGGCAGGTGCTGCCGATCAGGGGCGTGGACATCATGGCCCATGCGCATCGCCTGATGAACTATGTCTACATCGCCTCGGACCAGCGGGTGCTGGTCAATCCGGCGACGAACAATGCGGGCGGGTCGAATGCCTGGGCGGTGGCGCCCTCGCGCTCGGCCAGCGGGCATGCGATGCTGCTGGCCAACCCGCATCTGCCCTGGGCGCCCAGCATCCTGACCTATTTCGAGGCGCAGATCAGCGCGCCCGGCCTCTCGATCTATGGCGCGACGCAGGTCGGCCTGCCGGTGCTGCGCTTCGGCTTCAACAACAATCTGGGCTTCACCAATACGGTGAACACGATTCAGGGCTACACTTCCTATAAGCTGACGTTGAGCGGTGAGGGCTATAGCTTCGATGGCAAGACCCTGCCCTTTACCACCCAGCAGAAGAGCTTCAAGGTCAGGCAGGCCGACGGCAGCCTGAAGACCGAAACCTTCACCCAGCGCTACGCCGTTCAGGGCCCGGTCTTCGATCTGCCCGGCGGTCAGGAGACGATCGCGCTCAAGGTCGCCGGGCTGGACCGCCCCGGCGTGCTGCAGCAATATCTCGATATGGGCAAGGCGCAGGACTGGGCCCATTTCGAAAGGGCGCTGCGCACGGTGCAGGCGCCGATGTTCAACATCGTCTATGCCGACCGGGCGGGCCATATCCTCTATCTCGATAATGGCATCCTGCCGGTCCACAAGCAGGGCGGCAGCTATGCCGATTGGGTCAAGCCCGTGGCGGGCGACACCTCCTCCACCCTGTGGAAGGATGTTCACACTTACGACGACCTGCCCAAGGTGCTCGATCCGGCGAGCGGCTTTGTGCAGAACGCCAATGATCCGCCATGGCTGGCAACCTATCCGCGCGTGCTCGATCCGAAGAAGTGGCCCTCCTATGTCTCGGCCATCGGCCCGATGAGCCAGCGCGCCCAGATGTCGGTCAAGCTGCTGGATCAGACCCCCAAGCTGAGCTTCGACGATTTTGTGGCGCGCAAGCTGACCACGCGCAGCCTGATGGCCGACCGCATGCTGCCCGATCTGCTCGCCGCCGCCAAGGACAGCACCGACACCGATGTGCAGGCCGCCGTCGCGCTGCTCTCGGCCTGGGACCATCAGGACAATGCGGACAGCAGAGGCGCTTTGCTGTTCGAGACATGGGCAGGCATTTTCGCGCCGGGCAATTTCACCAGCCAAGCCAATTACGCCGTGAAATGGACGTTGGACGACCCGCTGGAAACCCCGCGCGGCCTGAAGGACAAGACGGCCGCCGTCGCGATGCTGAAGCAGGCCGTGGCCAAGACGAAGCAGCTCTACGGTGCCATCGACCGGCCCTTTGGCGAGGTATCACGCTTCCATCTGGGCCATGTCAACCTGCCGGGCAATGGCGGCTTCGGCAACACCGGCGTGTTCCGCACCATCACCTGGGGCCCGATGAAGAATGGCGAGCGCACCCCGGCCCATGGCGAGACCTGGGTCTCGATGGTGGAGTTCTCCACCCCGATGAAGGCGGTAGGCATGATGAGCTATGGCAATTCCAGCCAGCCGAATTCGCCGCATAACGCCGACCAGTTGCAGTTCCTGACATCCAAGACGTTCCGCACCCTGTGGACCACCCGCAAGGATGTTGAGGCGCATCTGGAATCCACCACCAACTTCTGAAACACAGGGGACAATCACAATGATGACGTTTGCCAAAACCGCGGCCATGGGCGCCGCGATGATGATTGCCGCCGTGGTGGCTGTGCCCGCCATGGCCAAGCCTGCCGCCGTGAGCCATGACGGCAAATATGTCTCCAACGAAGCCAAGAGCTATTGGAGCAATGGCGAGTTTCCCAAGGGCTTCAGGCTGTCCATCGATCTGAAGTGGACGGCCAACAAGCTGGAGTATCACGCCGTCAACACCACCAATCCGGCCAAGCCTTATCTCAACAATTTCGAGGCGACGCTGGATGACGTGCCCGGCCCCTTGCATGAGAATGCCCGCTTCAACCAGATTCGCATCAAGCAACTGGATGCCAACACCTATCAGGTGCTGGAGCAGAAGGATGGCGATGTGATCGTGGGGCAGTATTGGCGCTTTTCGCCTGATGGCAAGACGCTGGTGCGCTGGGGCGTGGGCAAGGCGCCGGATGGCAAGTCCAAGGCTTTCCTCGAATGGTTCGATCGGGCGCAATAGGCCATCACAGCCAGTCTGCTCATACTTTCGGCGCGGCCTTGTGACTTCCGACACGAAGCCGCGTCGATTCGTAGATCTGCTCCTAAAATCATAGATCCCACAGAAATGCCGACGAGCCCGTATGCCTCAAGTGCAAGGATGGCAGCAGGCAGACTACAGACACCACAGCCCCCATGAAGAACTGATCAATCGGCAGCCAGCTCTCACCGCGATCAGCAGGTAAAGCGAAGTGCCTCGCCTTTATGGCGTTGAGTACAGCAAGCAAGTTTACGCCGGAAGCGGCGGATGCGATTCTGCACACCATGGCCCTTGGCACCGCAAACAGCATATCAAGAAGAATGGCACAAAGTCGCCGCAAGCTCGCCATTGTCCTCGCCTCTCGATCAAAGGCGTTATAAACAAAGGACAGTTTGGCGCAATTCATTGCGGATGCTCGCGTGCAGCACAAGCCGGTGAGGCTGCTACACAAAACAAAGCGGCCAGTCCCCGCGTGCCAAGCGCCAACATGCTGACGTGCATGTGAACCTCGCTTAGGCGCCATCGATTTTTCAGCTCATTACAGCCGGATCTGCCTGAAATGCCGGAGAGAATTCCTGACAGAAAACGCTATGCAAACCATGGGAAAGAATGATCAACGCCCAGGTGATGATGCGAAAGGCATAACGCCCTCTCGCCCAACCGGTGGCAACATATTTTCCGCGCACTTATCAGTTCACGTTATAAGAATATAGGTCAATTGTATTTCACTTGATCTGCGCCGCGCTCCATCACCCCTCCAGACAAGAAAACCACCAAGGTGGGGAGGGAGAACAATCCGGATCGGACGCGCATGGCCGCGTTCCGAAAGGGCATCTCCTCGCCGATGGTCTGGAGGAGGTGCGCATGACGGGGGTATTCGGAACAAAACATTGGCTGATGGCGGGCACGGCGCTGACCGTCGGCATCGCCGGTCTGCAAGGGCAGGCCTGCGCCCAGGCTCCGGCTGCAACCGCGCCAGCCGCCGATCAGGTGCAGGCCAGTGAGGCCAAGCCGCAGGACATCGTGGTGACCGGTTCCTATCTCGGCAACATCCGGCAGGAGAACCGCGCCTCGCCCATTCTGGCGGTGGACAATGCCGCCATCGAGCGCACCGGCTCCTCCTCGATCGGCGATCTTACGCGGTTTATCCCGCAAAATGTCGGCAGCACGGGCGGTTTGCAGGATCTCTCCAAGGGCGGCGCGGATTCGCGCGATACGCGCTCGGCCAATCTGCGCGGGCTGGGTTCGGGATCGACGCTGGTGCTGCTCAACGGGCGCCGCGTGACGCCTCAGGCGGGCGACGATTACGTCAACCTCAACAGCCTGACGCCCGATATCGCCATTCAGCGGGTCGAGGTGCTGCTGGACGGCGCTTCCTCCACCTATGGCGCCGATGCGGTGGCGGGCGTGTTCAACGTGCTGACCGATACGAAGTTCAAGGGCTTCAAGACCTCGGCACAGTTCACCAGCATCGACAAGTCGCCCGCCTGGAACGTGCAGGCCATGCTGGGGCTGGGCAGCGACCGGTTCCACACCGTGCTGTCGGCCTCCTACCGCTTTCAGGACAATCTGCAGAATTCGGATCGCGCGGTCACGAATTTCGTCAACAACACCGCCAGCGGCTATCCCGGCAGCTATCTGCTGACCGGGCGCCCGCTGACCTCGACCGGTGGCCATGTGGTGATCGGCGGCAATGACTATACCGCGCTTTACGATGCCAACAAGGCCGCCAATGGCACGCTGAAAGTGGTGGACCCCAATTGCGGCGCTGCGGGTACCAACAGTGTCTATTCGCCAACCGGCGGTGCCAGTTTCGGCGTTGGCAACTGCCTCTATAATTTCCAGCCAAAGAACCCGATCCGCCCGCGCGCGCGTAGCATCAACATCCACGACGACAGCACCTTCGAGATCAACGACGCCAACACGATCTTCTCCGAAATCAGCTACTACCATCAGGATTCAGACCGTTTCGGCGTGCCTTCCTATGCCCAGAACGCGGGCAATGCGACGATGCCCGCCTCCAACCCCTACAACCCCTTCGGCGTGAATGTGCTGTTCTATGGCCGCACCATCGGCGCTCAGGGTTTTCCGGGCGGCTATGACTATCGCGTGATGCGCGATACGGTGAACCAGCAGCATTATGTGCTGGGCGGGCGCGGCAAGCTGATCGGGCGGTGGAACTATCTGGCGACGCTGACCTATTCGGCCTCGCAGACCATCGCGCGCGACCGCGACACCGATATGAACCTGTTCCAGGCGGCGCTGCGCGGTTACGGCGGGCCCAACTGCAACACCAACTTCCTGGGCGGCGCCAGCGGCGCGGTGGCGGGGCAGGGCAGTTGCCTCTATTACAGCCCGCTGCAGGCCAATCTGTCGCAGATGGACCCGTCGCTGATCTACAATCTGCAGAGCGACGTCTTCACCGATTACAAGCGGCAATATTACATCGCCGAGGCCGTCGCCAACGGCCCGCTGGCCAGCATCAATGGCCATGAGATCGCCGTGGCCGTGGGCGCGCAATACCGCCGCGAAACCTCCACCACCACCTATTCGGATCTGCTGCTGTCCGGCTATGGCGGCTTCCTCGGCAAGCATCTCAACACCAGCTTCGCGCGCGAGGTGAAGAGCGTCTTTGCCGAAGCCAATTACGAACCCATCGACATCCTGACCCTCAACGCCGCCGCGCGTTACGAGGATGCGGGCGGCTACAGCAAGCTGGTCCCCAAGGTAGCGGTGAACTTCCGCCCGGTGGAATGGTTCTCGCTGCGCGGGTCCTACAGCAAGGCGTTTCAGGCGCCCACGCTGGCCAATGGCTCGGGCTCGCTGATCGGCACCAATGTGGTCAATGTCACCGATCCGGTCGATGGCACAACCTCGTTCCGCACGATCCAGACCTATGGCAACCCCAATCTGAAGCCACAGTCCTCCACCGTCTACAACATTGGCGCCACCTTCGTGCCGACGCGGCGGGCGCGGATTTCGCTCGATTACTGGAACTATCAGTTCAACAACCAGATCTCGACACAGAACCCGCAGCAGGTGGTCAACACCGCGCCCAACGGCAGCGCGGTGATCCGCGATCCGCTGACTGGCGGACTGCAATCGGTGCTGGTCTCCAGCTTCAACGCGCCCAGCGGCACCAAGACGGCGGGTCTCGACCTGCAGGGCCAATATGGCTTCGATGCCGGGCCGGTGAAGCTGACCCTGCGTGACACGCTGACCTGGCTGCTGACCTATGATGTCGACACCGGCGTGCTGCTGCGCGATGCTGGCGGCAATGTGACGGGATCGGTGGTCTACAATGGCGTTGGCTATCGCAATGCCTTCAACCAGTCGCCCACGTCTTCGTCCGCCGCGCCGCGCTGGCGCAGCGTGGCGGGGGTGGATGCCAGCTATGGCCGCCACACGCTCTCGCTGACATGGCGCTACACCTCGGGCGTGAAGGACGATTACGGGCAGAATATCAACACCAGCGGCACGGGCACGGTGCTGCCCAATGTGACGGCCAGGGTCGCCTCCTTCTCGGTGTTCGACGCGCAATACAGTCTGAATTTTGGCAAGGATAATCGCTATGATCTGACGCTGGGCATGATCAACATCTTTGACAAGGCTCCCGGCGCCGCGCTCTACAACGGCTATCTGCCCTCGATCGCCGATCCCTTCGGGCGGCAGATGTACGCCCGCGTTTCGGCGAAGTTCTGATGTTGGCTGGCGAGGTCATGGCATCGGCGCTCCCCGAAGGCATCTGCCTGCTGGACGCCGCGCCTGCGCCTCGCCACCATGCGCCCTTTCTCCGGCCCGATGGCCGGCTTCCTCTGGCGCAGAGATTTCGTATGCCCCGCACGCCCAGCCTCTCCGTCTTGCGGCAGTTCCGCATTCTGGCCCAGACCGTCAACTTCAGCCGCGCGGCGGAGATGAGCTGCGTCTCGCAACCGGCGCTGTCACGCACCATCCGCCTGCTGGAGGAAGACCTTGGCGGGCGCCTGTTCGACCGCAACCGCCGCCATGTTTCACTGACCCCGGCGGGCGAGGATCTGCTGCGCCTGACCGAACGCCTGATCGCCGATTTCGACGAGGCTTTCGACCAGCTGGGCCAGACCCTGTCGGGCCAGCGCGGGCGGGTGGTGCTGGGCGTGTTGCCCTCCTATGCCGTGGGCGATCTGCCGCAAGTGCTCAGCCGCTTTCGCGACCAGTGGCCGGGGGTGGATGTGACGGTTCGCGAGGGACTGGCGGGCACCATCTATCAGCACTTGCGCGAAAGGCTGATCGATCTGGCGGTGATGACCCCGCCAGAGGAGACGGAAGAGGATTTCACCTTCCTGCCGCTGTTTTCGGACCCCTGCGCGTTGGTCTGTCGCGCCGGAGAAGCGTCGCCGACCCCCGATTGGAACAGTTTCACGCAAAGCCCCTTTATCGCCATGGCCCCTTCCAGCAGCGTGCGCCAGATCACCGATGCGGCCTTTGCCCGCGCGGGGCTGACCCCGCGTCCGCTCTATGAATGCGCACAGCCCGCCACGCTGGGCGCCTTTATCGCGGCAGGTCTGGGGATCAGCGCTCTGCCTCTGTCCTGCCGCCCAATGGTGGGCGCGCATGATCTGGAATGGCACCGGCTCGACGATCCGCAATCGGAGCGACTGATCGGCATTGCCCATCTCTCGGGCCGCAGCCTGTCGCCCGCCGCGCAGAACATGATGGCGGCGCTCTCCGCCGGGGAGGGCTGAGCGATGCTTGCTCTAGGCGCCCTCGCCATCGTCGGCGTGATGCTGGCGGTGATCCTCACCAACCGGCTATCGCCTCTGGCGGCCATGATCCTGATCCCAGTGGCGGGCGCGCTGCTGCTGGGGCAGGGCGCGGGCGTGCCGGGCTGGATCATCGCGGGGGTGACCAAGATCGCGCCGGTGGCAGGCATGTTCGTCTTCGCCATCCTGTTCTTCGGCGTGGTCAGCGATGCCGGGCTGCTGGCGCCGTTGGTGAGCGGCGTGCTGCGGCTGGTGGGCCGTCGCCCCTCGCGCATTACGGTAGGGACATCGCTGCTGGCGCTGCTGATCCATCTCGACGGATCAGGCGCGGTGTGTTTCCTGATCACCGTGCCCGCCATGCTGCCGCTCTATGACCAACTGGGCATGGACCGGCGCATTCTGGCCTGCTGTGCCTCGCTGGCGGCGGGCGTCAATTTCCTGCCCTGGACAGGGCCGACCCTACGCGCCAGCGCGGCGCTGCATCTCACCACGGCGCAGATTTTCGCGCCCATGCTGCCGGTGCAGATCGTCGGCCTGATCTTCGTCTTTGGCGCTGCATGGTGGATGGGGCGGCGCGAGGAAAAACGCCTCACTGCCCTGCCGACCATCGACCGCGAGATCGCGCAAGCCACTGCAGTCAGCGCCCCCGACCCGCTGCATCGCCCGCGCCTGTTCTGGCTCAATCTGGCAATCACGCTGGCGGTCATCGCGCTGATGGTCACCGGCAAGGCCGAGCCTGCCGTGGTCTTTATGGTCGCCACCGCGCTGGTGCTGGCCATCAACTATCCCCGCGCCGAAGACCAGCGCGCCCGCATCGAGGCCCATGCCCGCCCCGCCATGATGATGGCCGGCATCCTCTTCGCCGCCGGGGCCTTCACCGGCATCATGAATGGCGCGGGGCTGATCCATGCGCTGGCGCAATCCAGCGTGGCTCTGGTGCCCAGCGGCATGGGCGCGCGCATTCCGCTGCTGGTGGCGGTGACCTCCATGCCGCTGAGCATGCTGTTCGACCCGGACAGCTTCTATTTCGGCGTGCTGCCGGTGGTGGCGCAGGTGGCCGGGCATTTCGGCGTGGCGCCGGTGCAGGTGGCGCAGGCCGCGCTGCTGGGCATGCATACCGTCGGCTTTCCTGTCAGCCCGCTGACGCCCGCCACCTTCCTTGTCGCAGGGCTCAGCCGCATTGAACTGGGCGCGCATCAGCGCTTCGCCTTCCCATGGCTGTTTGCCGCCACGCTGGTGATGACGCTGGCGGCGCTGGCCCTTGGCCTGATCGGATTATGAGTGAGAGCAATCCCATGACACGCATACGCATTGGTGCCGGAGCCGGTTTCGCCGGAGACCGCATCGAACCCGCGGTGGAACTGATCGAGAAGGGCGAACTCGACTATCTGTGCTTCGAATGCCTGGCTGAGCGGACCATCGCTCTGGCCCAACTGGCGCGGCAGCGCGATCCTGCGGCGGGCTATGACCCCAGGCTGGAAAAGCGGATGCGGGCGGTGCTGCGCCCGGCGATGGAGCGCGGCGTGCGCATCGTCTCGAACATGGGCGCGGCCAATCCGCTGGCCGCGATGCAGGCGGCGCTGGGCGTGGCGCGGGATCTGGGCCTCAAGGGCATCCGTATGGCCGCCGTGCTGGGCGACGATGTGCTGGGCGCCATCAGCGGGCAGGATCATCCGCTGATCGACCGCGACGGCACGCTGGCCGATCTGGCCCCGATTTCCGCCAATGCCTATCTGGGCGCCTTTCCCATCGCCCGCGCGCTGGAGGAGGGGGCGCAGGTCATTTTCACCGGGCGCGTCTGCGATCCGGCGCTGTTTCTGGGGCCGATGATCCATGCCTTCGGCTGGGCAGAGGATGACTGGACGCGGCTGGCGCGCGGCACGGTGGTGGGTCATCTGCTGGAATGCGCGGGGCAACTGACCGGCGGCTATTTCGCCGACCCCGGCGTGAAGGATGTGCCCGATCTGGCGCGCCTCGGTTTCCCTCTGGCCGAAGTGACCGAGGATGGCGATGCCGTGCTGACCAAGGCGGCAGGCTCGGGCGGGCGTCTGTCTCTGGCCAGCGCGCGCGAGCAGGCGATGTATGAGATCCTCGATCCCGCGCGCTATCTGCAGGCCGATGTGGTGGCCGATTTCACCAGCCTGAACCTGACCGAAGTGGGCCCCGATCGCATCGCGGTCTCGGGCGCGCAGGGCCATCCCCGCCCAGACAGGCTGAAGGTCTCGGTCGGCTATCGCGACGGCTTTATCGGTGAGGGGCAGATCACCTATGCCGGGCCGGGCGCGGTGGCGCGCGGGCAACTGGCGCTGGAGATCGTGAAGGAGCGCATCGCCATGCTGGCCCTTCGGCATGACGATATCCGCTACGATCTGATCGGTATGAACTCCGCCAATGTCACGGCGCACATGGGCGATCCGGCGGAAGTGCGCGCCCGCGTTGCCGCCCGGACTGCTGACGCCGCCACTGCCGCCGAAATCGGCGCGGAGGTGGAGGCGCTCTATCTCAACGGCCCCTCGGGCGGGGGCGGGGTGACGACCTCCCTGCGCGAGGTGGTTGCCGTCGCCTCGGTGCTGATCGGGCGCGATTGCATATCCCCCTCCATCCTGCACGAGGTGAGTTGATGCGCCTGCGCGACATTGCCCATGCCCGCACCGGCGACAAGGGCGACACATCCCAGATCTGCGTCTTTGCGCGCCAGCCCGAACACTTCGCCCTGCTGGAGCGCGCGTTGACGGCCCAGCGCGTGGCCGATCACCTCACCGCGCTGAAGCCCCGGCGCATTGACCGCCATGTGCTGCCCAATCTGGGGGCGGTGAATTTCGTGCTGCATGGCGCGCTGTCGGGCGGGGTCACGCGGTCTCTGGCGCTTGACGCCCATGGCAAGACGCTGGGCAGCCAATTGCTGGATATGGAGATCGGCGATGCGTAAGGCTTTTCTGCTCGGCGGCGCGCTGCTGGCGCTGGCCACGGGGGCGCAGGGGCGCGTCACCGCGATCCATATCGACAGCCGCACCCCCGCGCCCGTCAAGCCGGGCGAGCGGCCCTATGAGATCATCACCGGCACCTTCGACGGCGATCTGAGCCCCGCGCAAGAGGCCATTATCACCGACATCGCCCATGCCCCGCGCAACGGCAAAGGCCGGGTGGGCTATAGCGCCACTTTCGCCATCGCCCGCCCGCTGGAGCGCGGCAGCGGCGTGCTGTTCTACGATGTGCCCAACCGTGGCAACGGCAAGGTCGGCCCCGATGAGGACGGCCATATCCGCGTCATCAGCGGCTGGCAGGGCGACCTGACCCCCGCCCCCGGCGTGCAGAGCGCCACCGTGCCAGTCGCCAAAGGGCTGACCGGCATGGCGCTGGCCCGCGTGACCGACCTTTCCGGCAGCACATGGGGGCTGACCGGCGGCATCGGCCGCCCGGTGGCGCGGCCCCTGCCGGTCGACCTGAACTCTGCCCACGCCCATCTCTACCGCCAGAGCAGCGATGAGGCGCCACTGGAACCCATCCCCGCCGACCAATGGGCCTTTGGCGATTGCCGCACCGCGCCGTTCCCTGGCACACCCGACCCGGCGCGTATCTGCCTGAAGGGCGGTTTCGACGCGACACACGCCTATACGCTGGCCTATCAGGCGCGCGATCCGCTGGTGCTGGGCATCGGCTTTGCCGCCACGCGCGATCTGGTCAGCTTTCTGCGCCACGCCAAGGCTGATGATGCGGGCACGCCCAATCCGTTGGCGAGCCAGGTCCACTGGAGCGTGGTGAGCGGCACCTCGCAATCGGGCAATTTCGTCAAGAGTTTCATCAATCTGGGCTTCAACCGCGATGAGGATGGCGCCCGCGTCTTCGATGGCGCCAACCCCAACATCGCCGCCCGGCAGGTGCCGCTCAACCTGCGCTTCGCCGTGCCGGGAGGCGCCGCCACCCTGTTCGAGCCGGGCAGCGAGGGCACGCTCTGGTGGACGCGCTACAACGACACCACGCGGGGACGTGGCGCCCACAGCCTGCTCGACCGCTGCACCGCCACGGGTACCTGCCCCAGGATCATGGAGACCTTCGGCTCGACCGAACTATGGGGCCTGCGCCTCTCGCCCGCCTTGGTGGGGACGGATGCCAAGGCCGATGTGCCCATCGCGGCCAACGTGCGCCGCTATTACTTCCCCGGCGTGACGCATGGCGGTTCGATCACCGGCGGCATCTCGCTCGATGGCGACAAGCCATGGCCCGGCGCGCCGGTTTGCGTGCTAGCCAGCAACCCCAACCCTTCTCTGCCCACCATGCGCGCCCTGCTGAAGCGGCTGGTCGACTGGGTCAGCACGGGCCGGGCGCCGCCCCCCAGTCAGTATCCCACGCTGGCGGCGGGCGATCTGGTGGCGCCCACCGCAGCAGTAATGCATTGGCCCAACATCCCCGGTGCGCCTGTGCCCGATGGCAAGATCAACGGCCTGCTGGATTACGATTACGGCCCCGGCTTCGACTACCCCGACCTCTCGGGCGTGATCACCCGGCAGCCGCCCAAAATCCGCCGCGCGATCCCCTCGCTGGTGCCGCGTGTCGATGCGGATGGCAACGAGCTGGGCGGTGGTGTTCCCTCGGTGCAGCATCTGGTGCCGCTGGGCACCTATCTGGGCTGGAATGTGCTGGCCAAGGGCTATGGCGCGGGTACCGATTGCGGCTTTGCGGGCGGCTTCATCCCCTTTGCCGCCACGAAAGCCGAAAGGCTGGCCAAGGGCGACCCGCGTCTCTCTTGGGAGGAGCGCTATGGCTCGCATGCCGGTTTCGTGGCCAAGGTGAAGGCCGTGGCCGACCGTCGCGTGCAGGAAGGCTGGCTGCTGCCCGACGATGCCGCAAAGCTGGTGGCCGAGGCGCAAGCGAGCAACGTTTTGCAGGCGCCCCGCCCATGAGCCTTCTGGCCAGTCTGATGCTGCTGGCCACGGCTCCGGCCAACGCAGCGTCGCCAGACACGGCTGCCCCGGCTTTGGCGTGTGACGCTCTGGCGGGGGAGGAGATCGTCGCCACTGTTGCTTCGGGCGCATGCCGGGTCAGTGGCCATCTGCACCCGGTGAAGGGCGCTGACATCGGTTTTGCGCTCTGGCTGCCTGCGCGGTGGAACGGGCGTTTTCTGATGCTGGGCAATGGCGGCTATGCTTCGGCCATGCCTCTGGCGCAGATGGCGCGGGCGCTGGCCAAGGGCTATGCCGTCGCCGCGACCGACACCGGACATCAGGGAGATGATCCCTCCTTCGCGCTCGGCCACCCGGAAGCGATCGCCGACTGGGGATGGCGCGCTGTTCACGAAACGGCGCGCAAGGCGCAGAGTCTGACGCGGGCCTATTATGGCCGGGCGCCGCGCTGGCGCTATTTCAACGGCTGTTCCACCGGCGGCCATCAGGCGCTCTCCGAGGCGCAGCGCTTCCCTCGCGATTTCGACGGTATTGTCGCGGGGGCACCGGGCTATGACCGGGTGCGGCTCAACGCCGGCTTCCTGTGGATGTTCCTGAGCAACCATCGGCGGGGCGACAATCTGCATCCCATCCTGGAGCAGAGCCAGCTCGATCTGCTGGCGCGGCATACGCTGCTGCGGTGCGGCAAGCCAGGGGCAGGCTGGCTGGATCATCCCGGCGCATGTCACGCAGATCCCGGCGCCCTGCTATGCCGCCCCGGTCAGCGCGAGGCTTGCCTGACGGCCGAGCAGGTGACCGCGGCGCGTGCCATCTATGCCGGGCCGCATGATGAAAGACACCGCCCTGTCTTCTTTGGTCAGGCGCCGGGAACGGAGCGGCAATGGTTGCTCTATTGGAGCGATCCACAGGACAGGAGCATCCCCATGCGGGCCAGCTTCTGGCAGGTCTGGGCGAGCGAAGGGCAGGGCTGGAACTGGTGGAACTTTTCCTTCGGACGCGATCTCAAACGCGCAAGAGATCTCTTGTCGGCCAGCGTCGATGCCGACAGTGCCGATCTGTCGGCTTTCGCGGCGGCGGGGGGCAAGCTGCTGCAATGGCATGGGCTGGCCGATCCCGTGGTGCCTTTTGCCGATACGCTGGCCTATCGGGCAAGGGTGCGGGCGCGCATGGGGGATGTTTCGCATTTTTACCGCCTGAAGCTGCTGCCCGGTGTGGGCCATTGCGGTGGCGGGCCGAAGCAGGCCGTTGTCGATATGCAGGACAGCATCGAGGCATGGGTGGAAGCAGGGAGTGCTCCCGTCATGTCGCACAGCTTGCCTGACGAATGATGCTGGAGAAGGATGGCGCGCCAAGGCTGGCATTGCCGACCAGCGCCCCATCGACCAGCGGTAACCGCAGAATGTCAGCGGCATTGTCGGCCGAGACCGATCCACCATACAGCAGGCGCGGCATGGTGGATGGCGGGTGCCCGATGGACTGAAGCGTATCGTGGATGACGCGATGCATCTCCTCGATGGCCTGGGCATCCGGGGTCAGCCCGGTGCCGATGGCCCAGACCGGCTCATAGGCGATGGTCAACAACGGTGCGGCAATCGGGGCGTTGGGCAGCGATTCGACGAGTTGGCGGCGCACGACGGCGTCCGCCTGACCGGTTTCGCGCTGCTGCAAACTCTCGCCGACGCACAGGATCACCTTCAGCCCGGCCTCGATCGCCGCGCGGACCTTCTGCCGCACGGTGTCATTGTCTTCCGATTGGCCCTGACGCCTTTCGGAATGACCCAGAATCACGAAACTTGCGCCGCAATCCACCAACATTGCGGCTGACACTTCGCCGGTAAAGGCGCCGCGCTGCCGGGCGTGGCAATTCTGGGCTCCGATCATTGTGTGCTTCAGCATGGCAGCGCCGCCGGGGATAAGGGTGAAGGGCAGGGCAAGGCCCACCTCTACCCCGGCGTAAAAGCCTGCGATTTCGTCGATATTGCGGATCGCGGGCAGGTCGGTGGAGAGCCCGTTCATCTTCCAGTTGCCCAGGATCAGGGGGCGAGAGCTGTGTCGAGACATGGTGGTCCTTTGTTGTTTCGCGCCGCGTGATGCGCGTCGCCGCCCTCTTGGCCTTGACTCGTGAATGCGTCAACGTATACGTTACAGCATCCAATGAATGGCGTGATGACGCCATGACGGTTCCGAGGGAGGATAGGTTTCATGACGCAAAAGATGTCGCGCGCCCGGCTGGGGCGTGCTGTTTCGACGTGGGTGCTGGCGGTGAGCTGTATGGCAGGCGGCATGGCGCATGCGCAGGATGCCGCTCCCGCAGCCGCCCCGGCGCCCGCCGCGCCCACCGACAATGAGATCGTCGTCACCGGCACCAGCATCAAGGGCGTTGCGCCCATCGGTTCCAATCTGGTGGCGCTCAGCCGGAACGAAATGATGAAGATGGCGCCGGTCAACGCCACCGACATGACCAACTCGATCCCCGCGATCAGCACGGCGGGCTCGGCCAGCGTCGGCGAAAACGTCTATTCCTATTACTCGCCGCAGATCCACAGCCTGGCGGGCAGCGCCAGCAACACCACGCTGGTGCTGGTCGATGGCATGCGCATGCCGGGCGGCGGCGTGCAATATGCCCAGACCGACCCCAACATCATCCCGGTCAGCGCGCTGCAGCGGGTCGAGGTGCTGGCCGATGGTGCGTCCTCGGTCTATGGTTCGGACGCTGTCGCGGGCGTGGTCAATTACATCACGCGCAAGACCTTTTCCGGCGTCGAGCTGGGCGGCAAGGCGACCTTCGCCAACAACTGGCGCAGCCAGGATCTCAACGGCATCGTCGGCAAGACATGGACCGGCGGCGGCCTCTATGTCGCGGCGCAGTACAGCTATCAGAGCCCGCTGGCCAACAGCAGCCGTTCCTTCCTGAGCATGGGCGACTATCGCGCGGTTGGCGGGCGTAATGCGCAAAGCTTCAACTGCTCGCCGGCCACGATCCGCACGCCTTCTTCCGGCACATCGGTCTACACCTCGCCCGGCGCGACCAGCACCGTCACCAACACCGAGGCCAATTATAACTGCAACATTTCGCAATATGGCGACGCGATCCAGAGCAACGCCCGCGCGAACATCATGATGCGGTTGGTCCATAATTTCGATGATCGGCTCGATACGTCGCTGGTGATGAATTACAACCACCTCAAGGGTGGCCGCGCGATGGGGCCGGGCACGATCAACAGCGCCAATGCCTTTGGTCCGGGGGCAGGGGCCGCAGGGCAGAGCAACCCCTTCTTCCTCGCCCCGGCGGGTGACCCCACCGCCACGCAGGAATCGATCACCTATGCCGCACTGCGCGGGGATAACAATTACGGGCGGCAGGTGGCCGAGAATGACACTTTCTACCTCTATGGCTATGCCGACTACAAAGCTAGTGACCGCATCTCGATCAAGCTGAGCCAGGCGCTTGGCCACAGCCGCAGCTCGCTCAACAGCTACAATGTGTTCTGCCAATCCTGCGCCTATCTGGCGCTGAATGGGACTTCGCTGGCCAGCGGCAGCACCACCGCCAGCGACATTGCCGGGCAGAATGTCGTGACGCTCAACACGCCGCTCACCACCGCCAATGCGCTGGACGTGTGGCATGCCAATGGCGGTTCGACCAATGCGGCGGTGTGGAACCGCCTCTATTCGAACAACACGGCGCTGACGCACACCAATGATTTCTATCAGGTCAAGCTGGAGGCGCAGGCCCGCGCCTTCTCGCTGCCCGGCGGCGATGTCCGTCTGGCGGCGGGCGGCGAGTTCCTCAGTTCTTCGCAGAAGGTGGACAGTGTCGATCCGCAGAATATCGTCAATTCCGCGCTCAGCTCGACCTTCATCACCTACAATCTCTCGCGCAAGAGCTACTCGGCCTATGCCGAGGCGGTGGTGCCGATCGTGGGCGAGGACATGAACGTGCCGCTGATCCGCAAGCTGGATATCGACGTCTCGTTCCGCCACGACCATTACAATGACGTGGGCGGCACCACCAACCCCAAGATCGCCGCCAATTGGGAGGTGACGCGCGGGGTGAAGCTGCGCGCCAACTATGCCACCTCCTTTGTGGCGCCGCCGCTGGCCGCCATCGGTGTGCCCTCGATGGGCTATCAGCGCACCGCGACGGGCACCATCGTGTCAGGCGGGGTCTATGTACCCGTGGCGCTCTATCCCGGCGTCACGCAATTGCCGGGCTGCGCCGGGGCGACCACGCTTTGCCAGATCGGCACGGGTGTCAATCAGGGGCTGACGCGCAACTATGGCGTGGGCGCCAATGCCAGGCCGCAGACGGGCAACAGCTGGTCGGTGGGGCTGGATTTCCAGCCCGAATTCCTGCCGGGCCTCACCGCCAATGTCACCTATTGGGCCAATCACTTCAAAGGCGGTGTGACCCGCCCAGACGTCTCGGTGCAGCTCTATTCGCAGGCGCTGCATGACCGGCTGACGCTCTGCCCCTCGGGCTGCACCACCGCCCAGATCAATGCCTTCACCAATGTCGCCAATGGCGGCACGATGACGGGTTCGCTGCCGACCTCGGTCTATTTCCTGCTCAACAATGACTCGGGCAATCTGCTCAATCTGAATGTGCAGGGCATCGATTATGCGGTGAACTACCGCCTGCGCACGCAGAAGGCGGGCACCTTCAACCTCGGCGCCACCGGCACCTATTACACCAAATATATGCAGGATTTCGGCGATACGCCCTTCAGCGTGCTCAACACCTCGGGCTTCAACTCGACCTTCCCCTCGATCCAGACGCGGCTGCGCTTTCAGGCGGGATGGCAGTATGGCAACGTCTCGATCGACGGTTTCGCCAATTACACAGGCGGCTATTGGAACTGGAGCAACACGGCGCTCAATCCGGTGACGGTGAACAGCGCGGGCCTGCCCAATGGCGGGGGTGACTGGGTGGGGGCCAACACCACCATCGACCTGCATGCCGAATACAAGCTGCCGGTCCGTTTCGCCTCGAACCTCACCTTCTATGTCGATGTGAAGAACCTGCTCGATGCCACGCCGCCCTTCTTCAGCGGCAACACCAGCGGCATCGGCGTGGGCGGCTATGGTTATAACGGCTTTGTCTCCAACCCGATCGGGCGGATGTCCTCCATCGGTCTGCGCGCCGCGTTCTGATCCTCTGGTGCATGGTCGAGCCCTCCTTTGCCGCGTGCAAGGGAGGGCTTTGCCGTGGTTTGGGGATGCGCTGTCGCCGACATTGTTTGGACCGGCCATTGCGCCTATAGCTCATGCTTTGCGCATACCCCTGGAGCAGGTTGAAGACGATGGTGAGTGAAACGGTCCAGAAGACTGCCCCGGCCAAGGCGAAGGCGCCCAAGGAAACAAAGGCGCGCACATCGTTCACCGAGATCGCCTATCAGCGGATCCGGTCGATGATTCTGGACAATGAAATGCCCGCCGGTTTTCAGGTCACCGAGCAGGATATGGCCGAAAAGCTCGACATCAGCCGCACCCCCACGCGCGAAGCTCTGCTGAAGCTGGAGGCCGAAGGGCTGATCGAGATCTGGCCCCGCCATGGCATGCGGGTCAAGCATATCTCCATCGACGATCTGCGTGAAATCTATCAGATGGTCACCGTGCTGGAGGCTTCTGCCGCGCGATTTGCCGCTGAAAATGGCGTGTCAGCCGCTCTGCTGGCCGAGATGCGGAAATCCATCGAGGATATGGATGCTGCTCTGGCGGCGGACGATCTGCGCGAATGGGCCAAGGCGGACCGCACCTTCCATCGTCTGTTGATCCAGGCCGGGGGCAATCGCCGTCTGGCCGAAACCGTCGAGACCCTGAATGGGCAGGCCCATCGCTTGCGGATGATCACCCTGTCGATCCGCCCCAAGCCAACCAATTCAAACCGCGACCACGAGGATGTGGTCGAGGCGATTGCCCGCGGCGATGGCGAAGCCGCCGAGCGCATTCACCGCCTGCACCGCGAAAAGAGCGGAACCATGCTGATCGACCTGCTCACCCGGCACGGCCTCACCTCGCTTTGATCCGCTGAAAACGCATGCTCGCTGGACAGGGCTGTTGACTCGCATTTTTTAATGTATACGTTAATGCATTAGAAAATGGAAATGCGAGAACTCCCATGCACACTTTCAAGATTACGGTTCTGCCCGGCGATGGCATCGGCAGTGAGGTGATGGCCCCTTGCGTCGATCTGTTGAACGAACTGGCCACCCGCGCCGGCACCTTCTCTTTCGACATGCAGCACTATGAGGCCGGCGCCGATCTCTATCGCCGCACCGGCATCGCCATTCCCGACGAAGCCGTCGAGGCGTGCCGTAGCGCCGATGCCATCCTGCTGGGCGCCATGGGCATCCCCGATGTGCGCTATCCCGACGGCACCGAGGTGCAGCCGCATCTCGACCTGCGCGAGATGCTGGCGCTGTATGCCGGTGTCCGCCCGATCCGCATCCTGAAAGGCGCGCCCACGCCGCTGGCCGACCCGCGCGCCGCCAGCGTGGACGCCGTGCTGATCCGTGAATCGACGGAAGGCATCTTCGCCTCGCGCACGATGACGCGCCGCGAAGAGAATGCCGTGTTCGACACGATCCGCATCAGCCGCGATGTCTGCGAGCGTCTGTTCCGTTTCGCCTTCCGCCTCGCCCAGACCCGTGCCGCGCGCGAAGGGCGCAAGGGTCGCGTTACCTGTGTGGACAAGGCCAATGTCATCCCCTCGCTGGCTTTCTTTCGTCAGGTTTTTCTGGAGATCGCTCCGGAATTCCCCGATGTTCAGGCCGATTGCATGTATGTCGATGCGGCGGGCCTTCGCCTGGTGCGCAGCCCCTGGGAGTTCGACGTGATGGTCACCGAGAACATGTTCGGCGATATCCTCTCCGATGTCGGCGCGGCG
Organism: Novosphingobium sp.; assembly: GCF_039595395.1. NCBI lineage: Bacteria > Pseudomonadati > Pseudomonadota > Alphaproteobacteria > Sphingomonadales > Sphingomonadaceae > Novosphingobium > Novosphingobium sp. The sequence continues at coordinate 949,843 of NZ_JBCNLP010000006.1, forward strand.
CTGATCGGTGGCATGGGCATGGCCCCCTCGGCCGACATTGGTGACAGCCATGCCATTTTCCAGCCCTGCCACGGCACCGGGCCGGACATTGCGGGGCAGGGCAAGGCGAACCCCACCGCCATGCTGCTCTCGGGCGCGATGATGCTGGAGTGGCTGGGCGAACGTTTCGATGTGCCTGACTGCATAACCGCCTCGGTTCAACTGGTGCGCGCCATCGAGATCGCCTTTGCTGCTGGCGATCTCCAGTCCTATGAAACGGGGGGCCGCGACGGCACGGCGCAGATCGTCGAGCGCGTGCGCGCGGCGCTGGCGTAAGCCGCATGGTGCGTACGCGCCATCTGTTGCTGGCCGTCACCTTTTCGCTGACGACGCTGCTCTATGTCGACCGGATCGCGGTATCGGCAGCCAAGGCGGCGATCGTCGGCGATCTGGGGCTTTCGGACACCAGCTTTGGCTGGGTTCTTTCTGCCTTCGCGCTGGGTTATGCGCTGTGTCAGGCCCCGGCGGGTGCCATAGCGGACAGGTTCGGCGCGCGGGGCGTGTTGGCGGGGATCGTGGTGCTCTGGTCGGCCTTCACCGGGCTGACCGGGCTGGCCATGGGGCTGGGCTCCTTGCTCCTGATCCGCTTCCTGTTCGGCGCGGCGGAGGCTGGAGCCTTTCCCACCTGCGCGCGCGCGATCTACGCCTGGTTGCCTGCGGGTGAGCGGGCACTGGCGCAGGGCATCAACCTGTCTGGATCGCGCCTTGGGGCCGCCTTTGCCTTGCCTCTGGTGGCCAGCCTGCTGGGCCATGCGGGCTGGCGGGCGTCGTTCTTCGTGCTGGGCGCTGTGGGCGTGGTCTGGGCTGCGGCATGGTACGCATGGTTTCGCAACACGCCTGAGGAACACTCCGGCGTCACGCCTGCCGAACTGGCCGAAATCCGGGGCGATCCGCAAGCCCGGCCCGATCCGCGCGAGGCGACTGTGCCGCATGGCTCGCTCTGGTGCTCGGCCAGTATGTGGTTGCTGATGGGGCAGTTCTTCGCCTCCAACTTCACCTTCTTCTTCTGCCTGACATGGCTGTTTCCCTATCTGCAGAAGGCCTATCATCTGGATGCGCTGACCACCGGCATGCTGGCGGCGGTGCCTCTGGTGGCGGGCGCGCTGGGCAATTGGGTCAGCGGCTGGACCATCGATCGCCTGTTCCGGCGCGGTTTCGCGATGCAGTCGCGGCGCTGGGTGGCGATGGTGGGCTTTGCGCTCTCCGCTGTTGGCCTGCTGGGCTGTCTGACCGCCACAACGGCAGGCGGAGCGACCGCATGGCTGGCGCTGGCGGTGTTCGGGGCGGATCTCACCAATCCGGCGAGTTGGGCCACCTGCATCGATCTGGGCGGACCACGCTCTGGCGCGGTGTCGGGGGTGATGAACATGGCGGGCAATCTGGGGTCGTTCATGACCGGGCTCGCCTTTCCCTATCTGATGGCCGCCTTTGGCAGCGCCACGCCGTTCTTTACGCTGGGCGCTGTGCTCAATCTCCTGGCGATGCTGTGCTGGGTCGCCTTGCGTATCCGTCGCGGTGTTGTCTTTGATCGACCATAGGGGCGGGCGCTTTCCCTCTTGCCCCGATCCTGTGGCAGATCCCCTCTCGACCCGCAGAGCCTGCGCTCTGCGGGTTCTTTTTGCGCGCAAGGGTCAAAGGGCGAAGCGAAAGATCGCGTCATTGTGCAGCGTGCCGATCACGGCTGTGCGATTGTCGGAGCCGCCAAAAGCGATGCTGGTGACATGCTGCAGCCGCGCACCCGGAATGGGCCCCAACGCGTTGGCAGGCAGAGCGCCTTGCGCAAAGGCTGCGGCCAGCGGGGCGCTGTGATCGGGCAGGTCTTCCATCAGCATGATCTGCTGCCCGCCATCGGGATGGATGCGGATCAGCCCGTTGCAGATCAGGCTGGTGACCCAGATCCCTCCCTCCGCGTCGAAGGCGAAACCGTCGGGGAAGATCGCGTCGCCGAATTGGGCGACGGTTTCGCGCGGCCCCGGTTGGCCCGCATCGTTCAGAGGCATGCGGATCAGCCTTTGCCCAAAGGTTTCGACCACATAGAGCCATGCGCCACATGGGCTGACGCGTGCCTCATTGGTGTAATGCAGCCCGTCGGCGACGATGACCGCGCCGCGTGTATCGACACGCACCACAAAGCCGTCCCGCACATCGCGCCGCCACGCCTGCTGGCGCGGCAGGCGGGGTGTGCTGACGGTGATCCACGTCCGGCCCTGAGCGTCCTGCGTCACAAAATTGGCAGCAGGCATCGGGTGGCCGTTGAGGGTCGTGAGAAAGGGCGTGACATGCCCCGCCGCATCCATCGCCCAGACACCGCCAGCCTCCCCCAGATTGGCGATCAGGAACCCGCCGTCATCCATCAGCGCGATGCCATTGGGTTTTAGATCGGGAGGGCCATCCACGGCCAGCAGCGTGCTTTGCCGCCCATCGGGGTGCAGGGTGGTGATCCCCCCGCGCCAGTCAGGCACATGCACCGTGCCGCAGGGTTGATGGAGCACGCATTCGGGCCGGTGAAGATTGTGGCCCAGCGGTTCCAGCGATGAGGCGGCGATTGACATCAGGGAATCCTCTTTTATACATACGTCAACGTATACATTATCAATCGTGAATGGCCCGTCCAATGATTCTTGGTGTTATTGCCGACGACGTTACCGGCGCAACCGATGTTGCATCTGTGCTGATCCGCCACGGCTGCCGCGTGGTGCAGACTTTTGACGTCCCCGGTAGCACTCCGCCTGCTGCCGACGCGATTGTGGTCAGCACCAAGATCCGCACGGCGCCGCTTGATGAGGCGTTGGCCACTGTCGATGCCGCGCTCGATTTTCTGCTGGAGCAGGGCGCGGACCAGATCTTCTACAAATATTGCTCGACCTTCGATTCCACGCCTCGGGGCAACATCGGCCCGGTGATCGATCATCTGCTGGCCCGGCTGGAGACCGATGTCACGGTGGCTTGCCCCTCCTATCCGGCGCTGGCGCGCACGGTCTATCAGGGGCATCTGTTTGTGGGGGACCGGCTGCTGTCGGACTCCTCGATGCGCGACCATCCGCTGACGCCGATGCACGACAGCGATCTGGTGCGCGTGCTGGGCGTTCAGGCGCGGGCGAGCGTCGGGCTGGCGCCGCTGGCCATGGTGGAGGCGGGGGAGCAGGCCTTGCAGGAAGGCTTTGCCGCGCTGGGGCGGCAGGTGGCCATCGTCGATGCCATCGATGATCGCCATATCTCCACCGTCGCGCGGGCCTGCCGCGCCATGCCGCTGGTGACGGGTGGCGCGGCTTTGGGCGGCGCTCTGGGCGGGTTGAGGATGGGCGACAATCGCGCGGCGCAGGCTGAGCGGCATGCCACGCCGGGCCCGGCGGCGATGCTTAGTGGTAGCTGTTCGGCGATGACCCTGAAGCAGGTGGCGCAGATGGCCGGCAAGGTGCCGTCACGCGCCATCGATCCGCTGAGCGCCGATGTGGAGGGCATCGTCTCATGGGCGTTGGAGCAAGCTGCCCATGGGGATTTCCTGATCTATTCCAGCGCCGATCCCGCAATCGTGGCGCAGGCTCAGGCCACGCTGGGCCGCGATGAGGCCGCCGCGCGGATCGAAACGCTCTTTGCGTGTCTGGCCGAGGCTTTGGCAAAGGCGGGGGTGAGGCGCTTTATCGTGGCGGGGGGCGAAACCTCCGGCGCGGTGACGCGCGCGCTCAAGGTGCGGATGATGAGTTTTGGCCCCGACATCGCCCCCGGCGTGCCGGTCACCTATACGCAGGAGCCGCAAGGTTACGCGCTGGCCCTGAAATCCGGCAACTTTGGCGATCCCGACTTTTTCCAGCTCGCCAGGGAGATGGTATGAACGAGACCCAACTGCGCGAGGCCATGGTGGACTATGCCCATTCGCTGTTCGCACGCGGCTATGGCTGCGGCACATCGGGCAATCTGAGTGCGCGGCTGGATGAGGACCATCTGCTGCTCACCCCCACCAACATCTCGCTCGGCCGCCTGACGGTGGACGGGCTAACGCGGGTGCGCATGGATGGCAGCCCCGTCGATGGCCCGGTGCCCACCAAGGAGGCATGGCTGCATCTGGCCGCCTATCGCGCGCGGCCCGGCATTGGCGCGGTGGTGCATCTGCATTCCACCCATGCGGTGGCGATGTCCTGTCTGGAGGTTGCCGACACCAGCGATGTCCTGCCGCCGATCACGCCCTATGCGGTGATGCGCTTCGGGCGGGTGGCGCTGGCGCCCTATTTCCGGCCCGGCGACACCACGCAGGCCGATATGATCGAGGGACTGCTGCGCGATCATCGCGCCATCCTGCTCTCCAATCACGGGCCGGTGGTGACGGGGGCGGACCTGCCCGCCGCCATCGCCGCCGCGGAGGAGTTGGAGGAAACATCGAAGCTCTATTTCGTGCTGGATGGTCATCGTTACCGCCGTTTGACGGCGGAGCAGGTGGCCGAATTGAATGCCGTTTTCGGCGGTTAGGAGAGGCCTGTGATCGTCTGGGTGGAATTTGTCGTCATGGCGCAGCATCGCGCCGCCTTTCTGGAGCGTGTGCTGGGGCAGGCACGGGATTCTATGGCGCTGGAGCCGGCCTGTCAACGCTTCGATGTGGCCACCGATGGCCGGCATGACGACCGCGTGCTGCTGTATGAAATCTATGACGATGCCGCCGCTTTCGACGCGCATCTGGCCAGCGCTCACTTCAAGGCTTTCGATGCCGAGGTGACGCCGTGGATCCTGTCGAAGAAGGTCGAGTTGCTGGACGGCCCTCTGTGAAGCGCGGGCTGGCCATCGGCGCGGGCTATTTCAGCCAGTTCCACTTCGACGCCTGGGCGCGGGTGGAAGGGGCCGGGATCGTCGCCCTGTGCGACAGCGATCCGCGGTGCGCGCATTCTATGGCGCAGCGTTTCGGCATTCCTGCTTATGGCGACGATCTGGCCGCGCTGATCGAGCGTGAAAAGCCCGATTTTCTCGACATCATCACCCCGCCGCAGACCCATGCCGAGATCGTGCGCATGGCGGCGGAGCGCGGCATTGCCGTGTTGTGCCAGAAGCCGCTGGCGCCCGATTTCGCGCAGGCGCAGACCATCGTGGCCATGGCCGAGCAGGCGGGCATCCTGTTCATGGCGCATGACAATTTCCGCTTTCAGCCGTGGCATCGCGAAATCAGGCGCCAGATCGATGCCGGGCGCATCGGCGCGCTTCAGGCGATCCATTGCCGCACCCGTCTGGGCGATGGCTGGGGGCAGGATGCCTATCTCTCGCGCCAGCCTTATTTTCGCGAGATGCCGCGTTTTCTGGTGCATGAGACCGGCGTGCATATCCTCGATGTCTTCCGTTTTCTGGGCGGGGAGATCACGCGGGTCATGGCCCGGCTGGACCGTCTCAACCCGGTGATCGCGGGCGAGGACAAGGCGCTGGTGCTATGCGATTTCGCCAATGGCGCCACCGGCCTGTGGGACGCCGACCGCTATCACCCGGCCGAGGCGGACGACCCGCGCTATACCTTTGGAGCGTTCCGCGTCGAGGGGAGCGAGGGCACGCTGGTGCTTGCCGAGGATGGCGATCTGCGCGCCATCTCGCCTCAAGGACAGGTAGAGGCCGTGCCGTATCATCATGAGAAAAAGGGCTTTGCGGGCGATTGCGTCTACCACACGCTGGCCCATTTCACCCGAGCCCTGGCCGATCGGCAGCCGCATGAGCTGACCGGAGCGGACTATCTGCGCACGCTGGCGCTGGTCGAGGCCGTTTACGCAAGCCACGAAACACAATCATGGAGAGATGCAGGATGACCAAATTCATGAACAACCGGCGCGATGTCTTGCGACTGATGGGGACGGGCAGCGCCGTCATGCTGGCAGGCTTTCCCACCGTTCCAGCCTTTGCCGCCGCATCCGCGCGCTCGACGGTGGTCGATGTTGTCGGTGATGCTTTCCATATCAACGGCAAGCTGACCTATCCCGGTCGTGTGTATCGCGGCTCGAAGATCGAGGGGCTGCTCTTCACCTCGCGCATGGTGAATTGTATTGCCAATGACCAGAACCCGGAGACGCGCGGCATGTGGGCCTATCGCGACGGCCCCTGGGATCCCGAGCGCAACACCAATGAGTTCATTGCCGCCCTGCCGCTCTATCGCGCCCATGGGCTGACCTCTGTGGCTTTCAACATTCAGGGCGGCAGCCCGATGGGCTATGGCTGGCATCAGCCCTGGCAGATGAGCGGCTATACCGCTGACGGCCAACTGCTCCCCGATTACCGCGATCGCCTGATCCGTGTGCTCGATGCCCTTGATGCCGCTGGCATGGTGGCCATTCTGGGGCTGTTCTACATTGCGGCGAAACCGGCGCTCAAGGATGAGGCGGCTGTGTTGCGCGCCGCTGATGAGGTGATCGATCTGGTCTGCCAGAAGGGCTATACCCATGTGCTGATCGAGGTCGGCAATGAGGTGGATCTTGCCCCCTGGGCGCATGACATCATCAAGCCTGCCCGCGCACATGAGCTGGTCAGTCGCATTCAGACCCGCAGCAAGGGCAAGATCCGCAACCGGCAGGGGCGGCTCCAGGTCAGCACCAGCATACTCTGGCACTCGCAAATTCCGGCCAAGCTGCTGGAAAGCGTGGATTACGTGCTGTTCCATGGCAATGCGATGGCCACGCCCGACAGCCTGCGCAGCCGCGCCAAGGACATTCGCGCGATGCCCGGCTACCATGGCCAGCCTCTGCTGATCAATGAGGACGATCATTTCGATTTCGAGAAGTTCGACAATGACCTGAATGCCGCGGTGCAGGAATATGTCGGCTGGGGCTATTTCGATTACCGCCAGATCACAGAGCCCTTCGAGGATGGCTATCAGAGCCTGCCGGTGGATTGGGGCATCAATTCCGCGCGCAAGAAAGGGTTCTTCAACGCCCTTGCGGAGATCACCGGTACAACAAAGGCTTAGGCGGACACCTTCCTCCGGATGTTTGCCGGTGCCGAGATTGTGAAGGTGACCCATGGGGGTCTTGAGGTCGCCCGCGTCGACCTGGGTTTCAAGCGGACGTGGCTTTTGCCATATCAGCGGGATAGAGGGGCACGACACGCTCTCACATAGTGACTTTCCTTGTTATCCGGAATCGACGACAAGGAGACCATGTTGCGCACCCTTTATCCCCCCATCGAACCCTATGAAACCGGTATGCTCGACGTGGGCGACGGCCACAGCCTCTACTATGAGCGCTGCGGCACGCCGGGTGCCAAGCCGGCTGTCTTTCTGCACGGCGGGCCGGGCGGAGGCATTTCACCCAGCCATCGCTGTCTGTTCGATCCAGCGCTTTACGACGTTCTGTTGTTCGACCAGCGCGGCTGCGGAAAATCCGCCCCTCACGCCGGGCTTGAGGCGAACACGACCTGGCATCTGGTGGCCGACATCGAGCGGCTGCGGGTCTTGGCCGGCGTCGATCAATGGCTGGTCTTCGGCGGCTCCTGGGGCTCGACGCTGGCGCTCACCTATGCGCAAGCCCATGCCGATCGCGTGACGGAACTGGTCCTGCGCGGCATCTACATGTGCACGGGGCCGGAACTGAACTGGTTCTACCAATTCGGCGTCTCGGAGATGTTCCCTGATAAATATGAGCGCTTCCTCTCCCCCATTCCGCAGGCCGAGCGTGGAGATATGTTGACTGCCTATCATCGCCGCCTGACGACGGGGGTGCTGGAGGATCAGATCGCCGCCGCCCGCGCATGGAGCCTGTTCGAAGGCGAGACCATCACCCTGCTCCCGGACCCCGAGACGACGGCCCAGCATGACAATGGCCATTTCGCTCTCGCCTTCGCGCGTCTCGAAACCCATTATTTTGTCAACGACTGCTGGCTTCAGCCGGGTCAACTGTTGCGCGATGCGGAGAAACTGCGGTCGATTCCCGGAACCATCGTCCATGGCCGCTACGACATGCCTTGCCCGGCCCGCTATGCCTGGGCGCTCCATAAGGCATGGCCCGAGGCGGACTTTCATCTGATTGAGGGCGCGGGCCACGCTTTCTCCGAGCCGGGCATTCTGGATCGATTGATACGGGCGACCGACCGTTACGCAGGTAAGCCCGAGGAAGCCTGACCTGATCGCAGTGCCTGCAGCAGGGCCGCACCGGATCCGGGGCAGCCTCGCTGTCAAGGTTCCAGGATCATCGCAGCCCCGCCCGAACCGGCCAGATCAAGCGCAAGAGCCCCATGGACCGCGCGCGCTTCCTTCACCGTTTCGCGCGGCGTGGCACCATCACGCCAGAGCGTCATGTGAAACGCTGCCCCCAAAAGATCGAGCGGCAGGCTGATGCTGCGCGCCTCATGGTTGTTCAGCACGCCGACATACCAGCGCTTCCCCTTCCGACGGGCGATGGCGACATAATCCCCCACCTGCCCACCCAGAAAGCGGGTTTCGTCCCAGATAGTGGGCACGCCGCGGATAAAGTCCAGCCCCTGCGGGCTCTCGGCATAGGCATCCGGGCTGTCCGCAAGGCTGGCGAAGGGGCTTTCATAGGCCACATACAGCGCCAGCCCATGGGCCCGCGTGGTCTGAACGAAAGGCCGGTCATTGCGCGGCACGAAATCGGCGGGCGCCACATTGTTGAAGCCGCCGGGCGTATAATCCATCGGCCCCAGCAGACCGCGCGTATAGGCGAGCATCACATTGTGGTCGGCGGTGACGCGGCGGCTCCATTTGTTGTATTCCGCGCCCATAACCCCTTCCTGTGTCAGGAAATTGGGATAGGCGCGCGTCAGGCCACGCGGCACATAGGCGCCATGCAGATCGACCATCAGATGATGGCGCGCGGCCGCTTCCAGCAGGCGGTGATACCAGTCGACCATGGCCTGATCGTCGCGGTCCATGAAATCGACCTTGATCCCGGCGATCCCCATCGCGGCATATTGCGCCAGCGCAGCCTCCATATTGGCGTCCAGCGCGCGCCAGTTGAACCACAGCCACAGGCGGACATGCTTTTTCGCGCCATAGTCGATCAGCGCGGGCAGATCGATGGCCGGGTTCCAATGCATCATATCGGCGCCGGGGCGAACCTCGCCCGCGCCGCCCGCGCCCTGATACCAGCCTTCGTCGATCAAGCTGTAGGGCAGGCCGTTGGCGGCGGCGAAATCGATGAAGGCTTTGGCCGTTTCGGTGTTGGTGCCGGCCTTGGCCACGCTCTTCAGACTGGGCCCGTTCCACCAGTCCCATGCCGAGAGGCCCGGCTTGATCCAGTCGGTTTGCGCCACGCGCGAAGGCTCGGCCAAGCTGGTGACCAGCGTGGAGGGGATCAGATCGCCCGCTTTGTCGCCCAGCATGATCAGCCGCCACGGCGAGGCCAGCGGCGAACCGACCTTGCCGCGCACGGCGATGCGCGGATCGTCCAGCGCGGGGGACAGTTTGGCGGCAAAGCCCGGTCCGCCATCGCCGCGCCCGGTCAGGGCGAGGCCCGCATAATCGGCCAGTCCGGCCTCGGTGATGGCCAGCGCCTTGCCGTTGCTTTCGCACAGCATGGGCAGGTCGAAGAGGTTGTGGGGCCGCGCTTTGGCCGGATCGACCGGCTCATATTCTCCCTCATGGCTCTTGCCGAAGGAGCCGATGTTGAAACCCCAGCAATGGCTGCCCGGCGCCACGCGGAATTCGCTGCGCTCTTCGCGGATGATGGGAGCCACGATCTGCGGCTGCACCGGCAGAATGGTGCGAAAAGCAACACCATCGTTATAGGCGCGCAATTCGACGGTTAGGGCCCTGCGGGCGCCGTCCTTTTCCACCAGTTGGATGCTCAATGCGCGATAGCGGTCGGCGGCGGAGGCAGCCTTGCCCGCGATGATGGCATAGCGATCCTCGCCCGCCGTCGCCTCGCTGCCGGTGACCGTCAGTCCTGTCGCCAGCGGGCCTTCCGCCAGCGTGAGGCCCAGAGGCGAGGCCTCGATCACCTGCTGCCCGTCCCGTTCGGCTGACCACAGGGGTTGGCCCTGCGCATCGACGGAGAGGCGAATGCGGTTATGGCCATCCGGCGAGGCCACATCGAGCGATTGCGCCAGAGCGGGCGTGGCAAAAGCCAGTGCCATAAGGGGCAGGGCGTGGAAGGCACGTTTCATCTGGAGAATCCTCGTTTTACAGGCCCAGCGTGGCGAGGCGGGGGGTAAGCAGACCGGCCATGGCGTCATAGCCCGCTTCGGTGGGATGGACATTGTCATAGGAAAGGCCGGGCTTCATGCCCCCGGCGCCGTCATCGAGCACCTCGTGATAATCGATCCAGTCCAACCCGGCCTGAGCGGCATAATCGCGCATCCAGCCATTGAGCGCGGCGATCGGCGTGCGCGTGTCCAGACCCGGCCTCCATGGATAATGCGAGGCCGGGGGGATCGAGGCGAGCAGCACGCGCAGCCCATTGGCGCGGGCCAGCGTGGTCATGGCGGCGATGGTGTCGCGGCTCATGGCCTCTGTCATGGGGCCGGTGTTGCCCGCGATATCATTGGTGCCGCCCATGATATGCACGGCGCGGGGCCGCAGCGCGATCACATCGGCCATCATGCGCAGCAGCATCTGGGGCGTGGTCTGCCCGCCGATGCCGCGATTGACGCGTCCGGGCGTGAAAAAACCGGGGCGTTTGTCTTTCCACCCCTGCGTGATGCTGTCGCCCATAAAGACGATGCCGGTGGCCACGCCGCTGGCGATCAGCGCGCGATTGTCGTCGGCATAGCGGCCCAGCCAGGCAAAATCGCTGTGCAGGCGGCGGTCGGCCTCGCTTTCGGCCGGACATTCGGCCGCCTTTGCGGGCATGGCCGCGCTCAGCGGCAGGGCAGCGGCCATGCCCATCATCGCGCGGCGGTTGAGGGTGGCTGTCATATCCTGTCCATCCAGTCGCAAGGCGTTGCCGCAAGATCGGCGCCGGGCGTAGCGCCGCGCGCATCGAATGTCATATGGCTGCGGCCCGGCGCATAGGCGGGCCATGCCGGTTTGCCCGCAACTGCGGGTTTCCCGCTCTGGGCAAATGCCAGCCAGTAATCCTGCAGGGTGATGGCGGGGCCAAAGCTCTTGTTCTCCATCACATAGCCGATCTCGGCGGCATGGAAGCTGCGCCCGCCATCGGGCGCCAGATCGAATTCATAGCGCCAGACCGGCCATCCCAACCCGGACAGCAGGTCGGACAGCCTGCCGGCGGGGCAGCGGAACAGAATGTCCGTGGCGATACGCAGATCGCGATCGCCCAGCCTTGGGTCTGCCGCGGGATCGGGCGCGTCGAGGCGGTAGAAGGCGCGGGCCTTGTCGGTCTGGGCGCCAAAGGCATCGTCCACATCGGCATCGCGATGGGGGCGTCCACCGGGCAGGCCGAATTCGGCACGGTTCGATCCGATGATGACCGGGCGCGCGGGCGCCTCCTGCAGCAGAGCGCGGGGATCGCGGGGCAGGACGGCGCCATCGATGGTGGCGCGCAGCCAGAGGAAATCGTCATGCTGCAGGGCCGGATCATGCAGCGCCTTGTCGGCCTCCAGCAGGGCATGAGCCGATGCGGCGCGCAAGGGGGCGATGCCGCCGCCGGTCCCCAGCACGGCGTCAAGCTGGTCGCCAAGGCGCAGGGCCTGATCGAGCGGGCGCCAGGTCAGGCCGAAGGAGGGGGTTCCGCTTTCCAGAATAGCGCGGATGAACAGGCCTTTGGTCTCCGGTGCGGCCAGCAGCAGGCCAACATCCTGCGCTCCTGCCGATTCCCCGAAGATGGTGACATTGGCCGGATCGCCGCCAAAGCGCGCGATGTTGGCCTGCACCCAGCGCAGGGCCGCGATCTGGTCCATCAACCCGTAATTGCCGGTATGGCCGCCCTGCTCGGCGGCCAAAGCGCGATGCGGCAGATTGCCCAGCAGGCCGAGCCGGTACTGCACCGCCACCAGCACCACACCGCGCCGCACCAGCGAGGCCCGCACCGTCTCGCCCGCCGAGCCCGCCCGGTTGCTGCCGCCGTGTATCCACACCATCACCGGCCGTTTCCCGGCCAGAGCGGGGGTGGCGACATCCAGCGTCAGGCAATCCTCGCTGGCGCGCACATAGTCGGCGTGGTTCCAGCCATAGTCGTTTTGCAGGCAGGAGGGGCCGGGCCGGGCGGCATCGCGCTGGCCCTGCCATGGCACCACCGGGGCAGGCGGGCGCCAGCGCAGATCGCCCAGCGGCGGGGCGGCAAAGGGGATGGCGCGGAACAGCAGCGTGCCGTGATCATCCACGGTGCCCGCGATGGTGCCACCTGTCACAGCCGCTGTGGGCGGCGCGGCCTGTGCCGCCCCCGCCCACAACATGGTCGCTGCCAGCAGGGCCGTGGCGCGTTTCATCACTGGCCTGCCTCGGCGTCCGTCACGTTCCAGCCGCGCAGGCTGACGTGCGGGGCGGGGCCGCTGCGGGCGGGATAGCGGATGGTGACCACCTGCGTCTGCCCGCCGAGCAGGGAGAGATAATTGTCGCTGTAATAGGCGGGCAGGATGCGTTGCCCCTGCGCGTCGAGCAGCGTCAGCTTGGCGGCCAGCGCCGGGGTGGTGGCGGGGTTGGTCAGCGTAACGCGCAGCTCCTGCTCCTGCCCGATGGTGACGGGGGCGGCGACGTCCGCCTTCATGGCCACGGCTGGCAGGTCATTGAGCGCGCGATAGCTGCTTTCATCCTTGCCGCGCCAATAGAGGTTGGAGGACAGGACGTGCCCGCTGCGGTCCGTCAGGCTCTGGCTGACCAGCACCATCGGATGCTGGGCCAGCAGGGCGCCCAGCGGCAGGGCGGGCAGCAGCGTGTCGCGATTGACCAGAGCATCCAGCCTGTCGCGGCGGGCGAAGAGTTCCTTGCCGTCCAGCCCCAGAATGCGGGTGGTGGCGGTCAGACCCGGCGCATTGTCGCGCGTGGTGTTGATGACGACCACCTCATTGCCGGGCAGGTTGATCTGCACATGCAGCGGCTCGGCGGCCTTGGCGATGCCGTAATAGGCGGCATGGGTGTCATAGTCCGAGCTGTAGATCTGCCAGGCGTTGGAGGTCCATGCCGGATGGGTCATCCACAGCAGGCGGCCCGAATTGCGGGACCAGAGATGGCCCAGAAAGCCCTCGAACATCGCCTTGTGGCCTTCCAGATTCATCATCTGGGCCTTGCGCTCGAAATCCTCGAAGCTGGTGGCGGGGCCAAAGCGGCGCTCAAGGCTCTGCATAAAGGTTTTGGTGTCGCCATTGCCGGAAAAATGCCAGTCGTGATAGGCCAGCGTATCGCTCAGCGGCCAGCGGTCGGCGGGCGGCACATAGGCGCTCACCGCCTCACGCGTGGCCAGCGAGGGCGTGCCGGTCTCCACTGAAAAGCCGGTGGCCAGATCGGTGAAATAGCCCTCGGGCTGGCGATAATTGTAGGGCCCCGATCCTTGCAGGTTCACCGTGTTCGAGCTGCCGGTGTACCAGCGCGTGCCATCCAGCTTGAAGAGCAGATCGTCCAGCCCCTCGTTGAGGGTGGGATAGGGCACGCCCTCATTGCGCCCGAACCACACCACGATCGAGGGATGGTTGCGATAGCGCTTCACCACATCCTCGGCATTGGCGAGGAACAGCGCGGGGTCTTCGGGCTCGACCTGGAAATTCTGGGTGGACTGCCAGAAGTCGTTGAGCACCATCATGCCGTACTCATCGGCCAGATCGTAGAATTCAGGCTCGGTGTTGTTGCCCATCCAGTTGCGGATGATGTTGAGATGGGCATCCTTGTGCAGGCGGAAATAGGGCTCCAGCCGGGCGCGGTCATGGCGCTTCATCGCATCGTCCATGCCCCAGCTTCCGCCGCGCGCGGCGATTTTCACGCCATTGACGCGCAGGGTCAGATGGGGCTCGAGCAAGGTGTCCTCGGGGCCGAGGTCGCGCACGGCGGGGGATGTCTCGCCCGCTGCGGTCAGGGATTCCACCCAGCCTTTCGGGCTCTGCTTGATCGCCTCATGGCGGATATCGATCAGCTTTGTGCCGGCCATGCGCCCGTCCGTGGGCTGCACATTCACGCGGCGCAGATGCCCGGCCTTGTCCATCAGCGAGAGATCATAGGAGACCTCGCGGATGCCGAAACGTGTGGTCGCCGTATCGCTGCCCTGCCCGGCCACGCTGGCCTCCAGATGCAGCGTGTGCAGCGCGGGTTCGCCATAGCCGTTGGGCCACCAGAGGCGCGGATTCTTCACATGCAGCGCGGCGAAATCCGCCGGGGTGAAGCGGGCCTCGCTCTCTCCCGGAGGGGCGGTGATCTGGCGGCTGACGCGCACATCGTCGAAGCTGGCGGTGACGGTCACAGTCTGGGGCTGAACGCTGTCATTGTGGAGCGGCACGGCGATGGTGATGTCGGCACTGTCGATGCGGGGCAGGGGAAGGTTGGTGATGACCTGCGCATCGCCCAGCCGCACCGGGCCGGTCGCTGCCAACTCCACATCTTGCCACAGGCCGGTGTCGCGGTCGCGGATGCCGGGGATCCAGTCCCAGCCTTCGGTGGCCACGAAGGTTGGGCCGTCGATGGCGAGCTGGCCGCCGTTCTCGCCTACGCCCGCGCTGATCGACTGCTCATGCGGAATGCCGGGATGGGGCGGGGGCGTGACGCGGATGGCGATGGTGTTCTCGCCCGATACGGCGGCAAAGGCGAAGCGGCCGCGCGCGAAGGCGCCTTTGGTGGTTCCCGCGCGCGCGCCATTGATGAACACCGCGCTGGCATAGTTCACGCCGTTCAGCACCAGCGAGAGCTGCTTGCCCGCAGCCTCCGGCGGCAGGGTGAAGCTGGTGCGATACCAATAGTCCTGTCGGGCGAGGCTCTCGGGGATCTTGAGGTTGTTCAACCCGTAATAGGGATCGGGATAGACGCCACGATCGACCAGCGTCGTCAGCACCGTGCCGGGCACCGTGGCCGGGCGCCATACGCCCGCAGGCTGGCCGGGGCGGGAGAGGGTTTCACCATCCTTTGCCACATCAGGCGCGGCGGCCAGTTGCCAGCCATTGATGCGCCAGCGACCTGTGCCAAGGGCCTCCACCGCAGGGCGGGGCGTGACAGGCGTCGCGACCGGGGCGGTGGTGCCGCCCTTGGCCTGCGGCAGGGTCCATGCGTCCTGCTGGCGCCAGTAGCCGGTGTTGGCCGTCTTCTGGAATTCCCAGCCCACGCCCACATGCCAGGTCTGGATAAGGTCGAAATCGGGCCGGCGGGAGGCCAGCGCGGCGATGGCGTCGGCGGAAGCGGCGCCGGGTGCAACCTGCGCGGCAGCCAGCGTGCCGCCGAAATGCGGCTGGCCGGGAAGAGGCGGGGCGATATGGATCTGCCCCGTGACAGCGGGCACGGGCAGCGAGCCGGAGGTCACCGCTTGGCCATCGACATAGAGCTTTGCGCCATCGGGCGAGAGAGTGCCGGCGAGATGAGTCCAGCGCCCGGCGGCCAGTGGAGTGGTGGTGATCAGGCGACTGTCTCTGCCGGTGATCAGCGCAGGGCGGCCATCGACCAGCGCAAGGCTGCGGGTGACCTGCGCCGGATCGCCCAGCGCGATCAGCGTGACCGTGCCATGTCCAAGCTCTTGCGGCAGCACCCAGGCGGAGAAGGTGAGGCTGGCTTGCGCCGCGAGCAGAGGGGAGGGGGTAAGATCGCGGTCGATGCCGATGCCGCCCTGCAGGAAGGCAGCGTTATAGGGGCCGAGCGCTTCCCCTGCGGTGGGGGCTGCCGGGGCGGCGGCTGCATTGAGCGCCAGAACAAGCGCCGACACGGCGACGCAGCCGGTCAGTCGGCGGCTGAATTTGCGCGAAACCATAATGCTCTCCCACGGCGCCGGGCCAGAGGCTGCGACGCGATCGTTTCTGTTTTCCCATTCGGGTATGGTGGCAGGGTGGATGGACTTCATTAATAGGTCAATTTGGAATAATTATTCGCGGTGTTTTTGCCGAAACTTTGGTTCCAGCTTTCTGTCCGGCGAATGGGCGGTGTCCTTCAGCCATGCCCTGTCACCGGGATCGGCGGCACCGTGAAACCGGGCTTAACGCTTTCCAGAGCATCGAGGGCCAGCGCAATGGGCCCCAGCGGCCCGGCCTGATCGCCAAGCGCGGGCGGCAGGATAAAGAGCTGGTCGGGCAGAGGGATGTAATCGGCAACGCTGTCGCGGACCATATCCTCGATCATGCCGCGCAGATGGGGCTGGCCATTGGCGACGCCGCCGCCGATCAGGATGCGGCGTGGGGCGCAACTCATCAACATGGCATGGCACATCTGCGCCAGCGCATGGGCGACGCTGGTCCATACCGGGTCCTGCGCGGTGACCTCATGCAGAGGCGTTTGCCCCAGTCGCGCCTTGATGGCAGGCCCGGAGGCCAGCCCTTCGACGCAATCGCCGTGATAGGGGCAATGGCCCGGCCATGTGTCTCCGGCCAGACGGGGCACGCGAACATGGCCCAGTTCGCAATGGCCCAGCCCGCGCGTGGGCTTGCCATTGACGATCAGCCCCACGCCGACACCGGTCCCCACCGTGACATAGGCAAAATCATCCAGCCCTTGTGCGGCGCCCCAGCGCCCTTCGGCAAGGGCGGCGGCATTGACGTCCGTGTCGAAATGGCAGGGGACATCGTGCGGGCCAGAGAGGCTGCCCAGCACATCGGCATCGCGCCAGCCGGGTTTGGCGGTTGCGGTGATATGGCCGAACTCGCTGCTGTGCGGCGTCAGGCAGAGGGGGCCGAAGGAGCCGATCCCCAGAGCCGAAAAGGGCGTGTTGCGGTCCCAGCGCGCCAGAATGGCGGACAGGGCCGGCAGAGTGACATCCGGGCTGGTTGTGGGCACGATGGTCTGGTCCAGAATGCGGCGCTGGTCATCGCAGAGCGTGGCCACGCATTTCGTGCCGCCCAGTTCGATGCCCGCTATGCGGTGTGTCATTCGCACTATCTCCATGAATGGGTGTCAGCCGACGCCTTGCGGCGCGGGCGCGCCGGCAAGCCGGGCCAGGAAGTCGCGGGCAGGGCGGGCATGGGCCGCGGCGGCCCTGATAGCCTCGCGCATATGGTCCAGCGCCTCGACGACCTGGGCGTCGGTGAAGTGATCGGCCAGCGGGTCGTGGGCCGGGGGCAACAGGCCAAAACCGGCATACATGCTGAGCCAGCTGGGATCGAGAAAGGCCTCCCATTCATAGCGCACCAGCTTGCCGCGTGCCCGCCACAAGGAGAGCTTGTGCGCCAGCTTCTCCGGCAGGGGGGCTGCGCGCATGGCATCCCACAAGGGTTCGCCATGGCGGCGATTGCCGTGATAATGCAGGATCAGGAAATCGCGGATGCGCTCATATTCCAGCGTGGTGGCGCGGTTGAACTCGCTGGCCAGAGCGGGATCGCAGGCGCGGTCGGGAAACAGGTCGATCAGCTTTTCGAGTCCCGTCTGGATCAGCGTGATCGAGGTGGATTCCAGCGGCTCCAGAAAACCTGCCGCCAGTCCGATCCCCACGCAATTGCCCGCCCAGAAACGCTGCCTGTGCCCCGCACCGAAACGGATGAGGTTGGGCTCGGCCAGAGCCTGCCCTTCCAGATTGCCGCGCAGCGTGGCGGCGGCTTCATCGTCGCTGATCTGGGTGGAGGCATAGACATAGCCATTACCGATCCGGTTGGTCAGCGGGATGCGCCATTGCCATCCGGCGCGGCGGGCGGTGCTGGTGGTGTAGGGGCGCTCGAAGGGGCCGGATGCGGCACAGGGAATGGCCACCGCCCGGTCGCAGGGCAGCATGGCGGTCCAGTCCACCCATGGGCTGCCCAATGCCTGCCCTAGAAGGAGCGAACGGAAGCCGGTGCAGTCGATGAACAGATCCGCGCTCAGGGCGAGCGCGCCTTGGGTCTCGATCCGCGCGATATGGCCGGTTTCGCCGTCCAGTTCGACATGGGTGATGATGTCGTCGATCCGCGTGACGCCCTGGCGCTCGGCATGATCGCGCAGCATTGCGGCAAAGCGCGTGGCGTCGAAATGCACGGCCCAGTCGAACACGGCCAGATCGTTGACCGGATTGTCCACCGGCAGCATGAAAGTGCCGGAACGCGCCATTTCGGTGCACAGGCTGTAATCGGCCAGATCGCGACTTTGTCCGGCATGGGCCAGTTTCAGCCAGTATTGATGAAATGGCACCCCGCGCGAGGACAGGCCATAGAGGCCGAAGGGGTGAAAGAAGCGGCTGCCTTCTCCGGCCCAATCGGCAAAATCAATCCCCAGTTTGGGCGTGCCGCCCGTGGCGCGCAGCACGTCGAAATCATGCAGGCCAATGGCCTTGAAGAAATCGCGGATGGCCGGGACGGTGGCCTCACCCACACCCACGGTGCCGATCGTGCTGGATTCCAGAACGGTGATGGCAATCCCCGTGCCCTGAAGGCGCGCTGCCAGATAGGTGGCGGCCATCCAGCCCGCGGTGCCGCCACCGGCGATCAAAATCGACCTTATGGCGCCGGGCGCGGCGGCGTTCGTATCGCTGGCGCTATGCATCGTCTTGTTGATCCGGAAAAGACGGGCGGCACATGAGGCCGCCCGCAGATGAAGGGCAGGTGGAACGCCGGATCAGAACCTGATGCGGGCTCCTGCCAGGAAGCGGCGTTCGTACAGATTGTTGAAGGCCTTCAGATCGGGCCAGACCAGATAATAGTGCTCGGATTCCTTGGTCAGGTTCGATCCCTGGGCAAAGATGGTGATCTGCTTGGTCACATCGTAGGAGATCGATGCGTCGATGTAGTTTGTCGGGGCCTGATACAGGGTCAGGCCGGTGATGCCGCCGTAATCGGACTGTTCGGCACGCTTGGAGCGGTAGTTCCAGGCAATGCGCGCCTGGAAGCCGTACTTCTCATACCAGACGGCGGCATTGATCTGATGCTTGGAATTGTCGTGGAACGGCTCTTTCGCACCCGACAGGTCGTAATTGCCCGAGGATGAGTCCGAATAGGTGTAGTTGGCGTCCAGACCGAAACCGCCCAGCCAGCCGGGCAGGAAATCGAAGGCATATTTGCCGCCCAGTTCCAGCCCCTGCAGCGTGCCGCCCTTGCCCTGCACATTCGATGTGATCGGCACCGTGGAGCGGACCACCCCGTCGAGGTCGGGAATGTCGTTGCGCATGACGGTCGCGCTCTGGATAAAGCTCTGCACATCGATGCGGAACAGGCCCAGGCTGATCAGATTGGAACGGCCGAGGTAATATTCCAGCGACAGGTCATAATTGTTCGAACGCCACGGATCGAGCATCGGATTGCCGTTCGAACTGCCCCCGGCGACATGGAACACCGGCGGATTGGTGGTGGTGTCGATGGCATAGTTCAAATTCAGGCCGCCGCCCCACTGGTCGAGGTTGAGCAGCGTCATGTTCTTCGAGAAGGCCGCGCGCAGCTTCAGCTTCTGCGTGATGTCCAGCGCTGCGTTGAAGGCGGGCAGGAAGTCCGTGAAGGAGCGGTCGGTGGTGATGGTTCCGGCATCGACATTGGGCAGGCCATAGGGCTGCCCCCCGCCCGAGCGGTGCTGGATCACATGCAGGCTGGTGTTGATGATGCGCAGGCCGGCATTGGCATGGAAGGGCATCGAGCCGATCTCGCCCGCGTAATTGAGCTGGCCGAAGCCCGACCACTGCTTCAGCCCGACCGAGAAGGTCGCGCCCGGCTGGATGAACTCCTGATTACCGGGATAGAAGCCGTTCTGGAAGGCCAGCGGATCGCGCATGGCATTGGGGTCGATGGCATAGATCGAACCGACGCCGCCCACCGGCAGGTTGTATTGCTTCACCAGCCCGGAGACGGTGGGATCGGTGGCCAGGCGCGTCAGGCCCGCCGTCAGATACTGGCCGGTGCTGTTGGTGGCATAGCAGGAGGGATCGTTCATCTGAACGTCGAAGGCCTTCCACTTGGCATAGCAGCCGGCGGGGTTGGAGGCGCCATTGTTCGCATAGAGCGGCGCGGCCCGGTCGAAGACGGTCTGTGACGTGCCGCGATCGCTGTAGCGCGCGCCGAATTCGACGTTGAAGCGGTCGTCGAATTCATAGCCGCCGTCCAGACGCAGAACCTTCATATCCGCGTTCGAGCGCTGGTTGCCTTCCGACGACATGGTCTTGAGGGCATAGGCGCTCTTGTTGCCCAGTTCGCTGGTCAACTGGCCGGGTAGGGTGAAGTTGACGTTCGATCCGGTGTAATCGACCGTCGCGGGCAGCGTGTTGTAGGTATAGCCCAGCGGATTGAAGATGCGATTGCCGCCCAGAGAGGCAGGATAGGTGCCGATACCATTGAGCCACTGCGTACCATCGGACAGCGAGAACTGGGCGTAGCTGTTGTCCAGCTTGTAATTGGCTTTGCCATAAACGCCGCGCAGCGTCAGCTTCAGCTTGTCACCCTTGTAGCGCAGTTCCGCATTCAGATTGGTGGAATCCGAAATGGCACGGTTCATTTCGGAATAGCTGTCGAAGTTTTGCAGCGTGTAATTGTACTTCTGCACCGTGTTGAAGTGCATGCCATTGATGGTGGAGCCCGTGTCGCGGCTGAGGCCGGGCACGAAGTCCGCCGCCTGCCAGTTGACAGCCTGCATCTGGAAGCCGGCGGTGCCGGTATACTGGTTCTGTTTCGTGTAGAAACCATCGGCCACGAATTGCAACTGGTCGGTCAGATGGGCCTCGAAAGAGGCATTGGCGCCGATGCGCTCGCGCTCTGTCACGCGGTTCCAGCCGGTGTGGGCCTGCGGCGAGAAGAAGGTGTCGGTGGCCGTGCCGTTGCCGTTCACGTCAATGCCGCCCGGCACGGTGGTGCCGCGATTGGGATTGTCGAAGCGGAAGCCGCCATAGCCGGTGGCATTGGCCAGGGATTCATCGGCAAGGCGGCCACCATAGTCACGCTCGATGCCCGAATAGGAATTGCCCAGATGGTCCTTGGAATAGGAACCGGAAATGAGCAGGCCGACCGTGTCATTATGCCATGAAACAAGGCCGTTGAAATGCGGATCGAACTTCTTCGTCGAGGATCCCGAAGCACCCTCCATCGAAAAAGCGCCATGCAGGCCCGGCTTCAGATCGAAAGGACGGCGCGTTTTCAGGTCGATGGTGCCGGAAATACCGGCTGACAACAGCGAGGCGGTCGAGGATTTGATGACGCTGGCGCCGGAAAACAACTGCGAGGGAATATCGGTGAAGCTGGGCTGGACCGAGGTGATCGACCCGGCGCCCAAGAAAGCCTCGCCATTCATCAGCGTCACGACCTGCGGCAGGCCGCGCACATTGACCGTGCTGCCTTCGCCGGCGTCGCGGCGGATCTGCACGCCCGGAATGCGCTGAAGCGAGTCCGAAATCGTGGCATCGGGCAATTTGCCGATGTCCTGCGCGGAAATGGCATCGACCACATTGGGCGCGTTGCGCTTCACGCTGATCGCCCGCTCCACCGAGGCACGGATGCCGGTGACGACAATGTCGGCGGCGGAGGGCTGATCCGGCTTGGTGGCGGCAGGCGCATCGGCGGCGCTGGCCGTGGCGGGAGGTAGTGCTGAAAGGGCGATGGTCAGCGCGGATGCCGCGCATGACAATAGGTGAGACCGGACGGCCTTTGTTTGCATGGGTAAACCCCCTCCTGTTTAATTATTATAAGAATCGCAAAATCAATTTGCTTTATGAAATTGCCTGACGCTTTGTTGTTCGTCAATTACAATAAATTCAATTTAAAAATATAATTATATGTCCGAGATTTATTTGAAATATTAGAACTCAATTGAATATTTTATTTTCTAGTAGAAGATATTTTTAGAAATTTCTTGTTTAGCATATTTCGGCATGGCAGGCTGTGACCTGCTCTGCTGTTCGATGTCACGCAGGCGGCGAACATCACCCGGAATGGCTCCTATCCGCCATCGGTCGGGCGCCAATCCACCGGCAAGATACGTTCAGGCAGCACGATGCTGCTGCTTTCGTTCGTTTCCGCCGCGGATTGCGCAAGGCTGATGGTGTAGGTGCCGGCGGCGATCCTCCAGCGATGGTTCTTCTCATCCCAGCGGGCCAGCAAACGCGGATCAATGGTCACGCTGACCTCCCGGCTTTGCCCCGGCTCCAGCGTCACCTTCTGCCAGCCTCCGAGCCGCCGGGGTGCCTCCCATCCTGCAGCCGGAGCCGCGCCGACATAGATTTGCGGCACGACGGCCCCCTGGCGCTGCCCTTTGTTGGCAACCCTGAAGTGTGCCGTCACACCCGCGCCCTGGCGTGTGGCCTGAAGTCCCGAGACGCTGAAGCTGGTATAGGAAAGGCCATGCCCGAAGGGGAAGGCCGGTTTCAACCCCTTCGCCTCGAACCATTTGTACCCGACCGTCGCCCCTTCGGTGTAGGTGACATCGCCGCCATGCGGGGCCTCGTGATGCGGCAGTTGAGCAATATCCGCCGGAAAGGTCGCCGGCAGATGGCCCGAGGGGTTCGCCACGCCGAACAGGAGATTGGCGATGGCTTCACCCCCCGCGGTTCCCGGATACCACGCCTCAAGGATCGCCCCGACCTGATCACGCCAGGGGGTCAGGATCGGCCCTCCGGTCTCCAGAACCACCACGGTCTTGGGCTGCGCTGCCGCCACGGATTGGATCAGCGCATCCTGATTGCCATCCAGATTAAGGCTGACATCGAAGCCCTCGCCTGCCCATTGCGTGCCGAAAACAAGCGCGACATCGCTGCTTTTGGCCAGGGCTGCGGCCTGCGCCGGGTCCGTTCCGTCAGCAAATTGGATCGTGGCATTGGGCGCCAGCTTCCGGATCGCCTCAAGCGGAGAGGAGGGATCGTAAATGACCGGCCCCGGCCAGGAGGTCGGCGTCAGGCCGGGCACCGCATTGCCGCCGCGCGGATAGACCGCCGAGGAGCCGCCCCCGGCCAGCACGCCCTTGTCGGCATGGCCGCCGATGATGGCAATGGAACGGATGCCCGGCCCCAGCGGCAGCAGGCTGTTCCTGTTCTGCAGCAGCACCGCCCCGGCCTCGGCATCCGCGCGGGTCACCTGCGCATGCGCGGCATAGTCGATGCTGGCGGATTGATCGCTGGTCGGCTTGTCGAGCAGGCCATTGGCCACCATGGCGCGCAGAACCCGCCGCGCCATCTGCGTCAGGCGGGCTTCGCTCACCTGACCGCTCGCGACGGCCTTCTTCAGCGGCTCTGCGAAGTAGGGCTCCTTGTCAAAGGGATAGCCTGACTCCTGATCGAGCCCGGCCACGGCTGCCTGCACCGTGGAATGGGTCGCCCCCCAGTCGCTCATGACATATCCCGGCCAGTGCCAATCATGGCGCAGCACCTGCGTCAACAGAAAGGGATTCTCGCAAGCGCGCAGGCCATCGACCTTGTTGTAGGAGCACATCACCGAGCCGGGCGCGCCGCGTTCAATGCCGAACTGGAAGGCCAGCAGATCCGACATGCGTGCCGCGCCGTGATCGATCAGCACATTGCTGGTGCCGTCGCGCTCGGTCTCCTGATCGTTGAGGGCGTAATGCTTGATCGTGGCGATGACGCCGTTCGACTGGATGCCGGCGATCTGCTCACCGACCATGATGCCCGCCAGCAGCGGGTCCTCGCCGCCATATTCGAAGCCCCGGCCATTGCGCGGCTCACGCAGCAGATCGACCCCGCCCGCGAGCATCACATTGAAGCCCGAGCGCTTGGCCTCGTCTCCGATCATCGCGCCACCCTTGCGGGCCATGTCCGGGGCCCAACTGGCGGCTGTGGCGATCCCGGCGGGCAGGGAGGTGCGCAGGCGCTTCTCCTTTGCGGCGCCCTGCGTCGCCACGCCCACCCCAGCATCGGTCTGCCACTGCGGCGGGATGCCCAGCCGTGGAATGCCCGGCACAAAACCCGCCGATCCATCCAGCGCCAGCGGTGGGCGTGCATAATGGTTGCGGTTGGCATCATCGGTGCCGAACAGGCCGAAGACGAGCGTGAGCTTTTCATCCCGCGTCATCTGCGCAATCAGGGCGTCGGTCCGCGCGTCCACGGGGGATTGCGCGGTTGCTGTCTGTGCGGACAGGCTTGAGGACAGGCTGGTCGCCAGAAGCATGGCTGCGGCAGGCAGGATCGACTTCACCATTGTTCTCCGATTGGTATTCTTGCGCGGCTGGATTGATGGGGAGGAGACGCGGCGCTCAGGCTGCGTCGAGGATGCTGCGTTGGTAGAGGCGCGCCGGTTCGCCACCCAGGGCGAAATAGGGTTTGAACACCGTCGTGCCTGTTGCGTCGTGCAAGGTCCACTCGGCAGCAGCCGGGGCGACCTGTCGCAGTTGCATCAGATCACGCTGATGGTGAAGGGCAAAGCGGTCGCCGGTCGCGAAGAGGGCGAGTGGGCCGTAAACGGCCGCCACGCGGTCGGGATGTTGGGCATCGACAGCTTCCAGGCGCAGAGGGAGATCGAAGCGCAGATCGACCTTGTCCCCGGTCTGCCATGTCCGCGCGATGGTCAAAAAGCGCCCGGAGGTAACGCTGGCAACATCTCGCCCGTTCACCGACACCCGTGTCCCCGGCCCGGCCCAGGCCGGAATGCGGAGCCGCAGCGCCATGGCCACCGGGCGCGGCGCCTCAATGTGCAGCGCCATGGTGGGTTCGAGCGGATAATTGCCGTGCTGGGTCAATGTCAGCAGCGGCTCTCCATGCCTGCGCCAGACCATCCGGGAAGGTGTGTAGAGATTGACGAAAAGCCCCTTGTCGTCACGCAGATAGGCACTGATGCCATAGTCCGCCGTGAGTTGGCCGATCGAACCGGCGCAGCAGGGGCAGCTCGATTCATAATAAGATTTGGCGCCGATATCGTTATAGTCGGCATAATATTGGCCGACGCCGTCGGAGCGCAAGGGCAGCAGGCCCAGCGCGGCATTGTAGAAGAGCTTCTCCATGCCATCGCCATAGCGGCTGTCCTGCGTGACGCGCATCAGATAGCGCGCCACCTTGAAATGGCCATAGGTGCCGCAGGGCGCCTCGAAGGTGCGATGCGTACCGCTCAGGCTGGCGCCAAGGCGGCCCGAACCGGCTTCGACGAAGGCTTCGTCAGGGCCCCAGCCGCCAGTGGCAAAACTCTGATCTCTGACGAAATCCATGCCATTGCGCACCGCGGCCAGCAGGGCAGGATCATGCTCTTGGAGATAGCCGCGCATGGCCGAGGCCAGCGCATTGACATGGCTGTAGGCATGGCGCCCGGCCAGCACATTGCGTCCGGCGGCCAGAGGATCGAGGTAGCTCTCCCGCAGAAGATAGGCTGGTGCCATCCGGCGGAAGCGGTCTCCGGCTCCGATCTCGGCTGCCAGATAGAGATTTTCCGCGAGCGTATAGGTTTCGTCCCAGCCGAAGGCGACATTGGGCCTGGCATTCGCCTGGGTTACGGCGCGGTCCAGCGCCTTGCCCGGAAGATAAGGCAAGACGGCTTCGGTGGTGGGGGCGATGAGTTGCAAGGCCTGCCGATTGCCGGTGAACCGGAAGGCATCGATCAAGCCGATCATCAACTTGTCGTAAGTATAGGCCGGGATAGGATAGTTGGCATAGAATTTGGGCGAGATGGTCGGCGCATAGGCAGCGACCAGCCTTGCGACTTTCTGATGCGCGCGCTGATCCCCGGTCACAGCATAGCCGCGTGCCAGTGCCGACATATACTGACCGAAGCTGTGACCGGGAATATAGCCCGTCAAATTGCCCGGCGGGTTGAAAGAGGGATCGGGATCATACCAGCCGCCCAGCGCAGGGCCTGAGACAGGCAGATCGACGGCGGCGCGGAATGGCCGCAGCAGCGCATCGTCGCTCATGTTGATCACGGCGTCGAGGGTTTGGTCGACCTGTTGGCGGACGCCGCCATCAAGCAAGGTCACATCGCCATAATCGGGCTCGTCAAGCAGCGTGGCGGATGCTGCTGCGGCAGTTGCATGTACCCGATTTGTCAGAGTAAAATTGGCCGTGACCGCGACTCCGGCCAGCATGCCACGTCTGTCGATGATCACGTAACCCCCTCCCACTTTGCCTAACGGTAGGAACCGTGCTGCCCGCCTATCAGGATTGGTCTCTTATATGTCTTTGAAAATTCGGAAAAGATGTTCAAGAATCACTTTATGGTGTATGACTTCATCATCTTGCTTCAGCAATTTACGTGATCAGTTCAAAAACGCAAATTTCTTTTTTAATTGACGAGCGCCACTGCTCAGAGACATGAGGAAAAATCATGTCCGACAAAAAGAGCATGCTAACGAGGGGCAGGATCGAGTTCAGGCAACGCGCCGATAGGCGACGATCAACGCAGCCGCAACGGCCAGCAAAACAGCCACCAGACCTGCGGTTTCGAAGCGATGCATGGCGATAGCATGCTCGTCGGTGGCGATACGTCGATAGAGGGCGTTTATCTCGACCATATCGTCCTGGCTCAGCCGATGTTTCGGCAATGAGCGGTCCTGATAGAAATATTTGGTCATCGCGTTGAACTCCAGCGCACTCGCGATGAACATCTCCTGGGGGTTGAGGTCTGAGGTGACCCAGCGATAATCCTTGTAAGGCAATTCCTGCGTGGCGCGCACATCGACATTGGCGAAGTCAGGCTTGATGGCACCCTCATGGAACCAGCCGGGAGAGAACAGGCTGGCCTCATCTGTACGTGCCAGATGAGTGACGGGACGGTTGATGATCTCGACCACGCGCGCGATGGCCTGGGCCTTGTCCTGCTCAGCCGAAACAGACGGCGCGGTGGCCGCCAGACCGGGCGCGGAAAACGGCAGGCACAAGGCCGCAGCAAGCCACAGTCTCGATGATCGGGTCATGTCAGAATCCATGTGCTCGTTGCAATGTGACGATAGCTTGCGGGCCTTTCCCATTCTCTAACATCCGCCCGATTGCAGCCCTTGACATCCCCTGGCGGATCAAAGTTCCGGCGAGTGTCCCGATCACGACATCCTGTGCCAAAGCTTGAAAGGAGATGGAGGCGAGGCTTCGACGAGGATCCAATGTGAGGCCCAGAACGGTTGCGGATCCGCCCGGGAAACGCGCATCGGATAAGCCTGTCGGCAACCGGACCTGGCCGCTTCTCAGGTCCACGCGCAGCGGGCGGGCGCCGGCAAGGCGAAACTGATAGTCATCGATCAGATAGTCCTGCCGGACAGGCCACCAACTGGTCGGATTGTGCAGAGGAAGGCGGGATGTCGATCCATCGGTGTAGTTGTGTTTCCTCCGTAGAGGGGCCGATTGAAGCGCTCTTTGCCGTTCAGGATCCGGAATGAGCCTGCATCAGGTCTGTATCTGAATATGATATGTGTCCGAGATGCGCTTTCTGGATTGGCGTTGAATCGGACAGAAGGGTCCCTCGTCAGCGGGGCAAGACGCGTAAACCGTTCTCTCTCAAACGGATCGGGTGTGTAGACGAGGGCGCGTTTCACTCAGGAACAGGCAGGCCAGAATGATGGCTGCCCCAGCTCCTGCCGCGAGCCATAATGGGGCGGTCAGGTCGAAGCGCTCGACCAGATAGCCACCCAATACAGGCCCGAGGGTGGCGCCCAGCGCATCGCCACCGATCGAAACGAAGCCGACGGCGGTGGCTGTCTGCCCGCTCGGTGCCAATTCCATGGGCACCAGCACCATGGCCAGCGCGGCAATGGCGGGGCCTGCCGAAGTCAACATGGCCACCGGGGCCAGCAGTCGCGCATCGAGCCCCGGCAGCAGAAAGCCCAGCGGCAGGACTGTGGCGATCGCGGCCGCCGTCAGCAGAGCCGGGCGCCGTCCGATCCGGTCGGACAGGGCGGGCCAGGTGAGGCAATAGAGGAAGCCGCCAAGGCCCGAAGCGCCCAGAATCCAGCCGATCTGCGTGCCGGAAAAGCCTTTGGTCTGGCTCATGAACAGCGGGGCGAAAGTGTTGAAGGCAAAAATCCACACAGTCAGCATCAGCGCGGCCAGGAAGCACAACCACAGATCGCGCGAGGCAAGCACCGCGCGGGCCGCGGCAAGGCTGGCGCGGGCGGTATGGGGTTTCCGCGAGGGTTCGGGCACCTGACGGGCAACCACGATCGCCAGGATCAGGCCTGGAATACCCGCCGCGAAGAAGGCCGTCTGCCAGCCAAAATGGGCCGCGATCTGCGTGGCGAACACCGGGCCGATGGTCGAACCCACCAGTGACCCGGCGCAGACCACGATGCCCACATTGCGCCCGCGCCGCTCGGGCGTCGAGAGGTCTTCCATGGTGGCCATGATGACCGACCAGCAAGGCCCCTCCGCGAGGCCGAGCAAAGCGCGGATCAACAGCATCTCCTCGAAATTGCGGGCCAGACCCGATACCCATGACAGCAGGGAAAAGACCACCATCGCAGGCACCAGCACCCGCTTGCGCCCCACCCGGTCCGAGACCATGCCGAAGACAAAGGTGGACAGCGCCCAGCACACCGAAACGGCGCCCGCCAGCAGGCCGATCTGGCTGGGTGAAAGATGGAGGCCGCGCTCCAGATCGGGGCCAAGGAACAGTTGCTCCATGCGGTCGAGCATCACCGTGCCGAAGCAGGCGGCCAGAATCAGCGCCACGCCGATTTCGGATGGGGTTTCAGAAGGGCGAGAGGTCATGGGGCAGGGGCTCCTCAGCGCATCGCATAGGACAGGGTGACGCCGAAGGTGCGCGGGGCCGCCGGGAAATAGGCATCGCCGAAGGTGTCGGGCTGAACGTCGGAATAGTAGTGTTTGTTGCCGATGTTCTCGGCCCAGACCTTCACGCTGATGCGCGGCAACATCTCGACGGTGACCGATCCGTTGAACAACCCATAGGCGGGCTGGTGCACGCGGTTCTGGGGATCGAAGAAGAAGCCGTCATTGTAGCTGTAGGAGCCCGCCAGCGTGGTGCGTCCGATGGGTGTGGCAAAGGCATATTGCGCCGAAAGGCTCAGCACCAGCTCGGGGGCCAGCACCGGCACCTTGCCGCTGGCATCGCCCACCGAGGCAATCAGACCACCGGCAGGCGCGGCAGGCAGGGTGAAATAAAGCGCATTGGTAAAGCCCGCGCCATAGAGCCCATGCAGATAGGACAGGTTCGCCTGCGCCGTCAGCCCGCGCGCCGGGGCGGCTTCCAGCTCCAGATCCACGCCCTTGAACGAGGCATTGGCGCCATTGTAGAAGATCGGCGTGGTCAGCCCGTTGGGGATGCCGCGGATCTGGATGTCCTTCACCTCATTGTCGAACAGGGCGATGTTGGCGCGCAGCTTGTGGCTGAAAAGGTCTGATTTCAGGCCGATCTCATAGGCATCCACCGTCTGGGGGCGCACCGAGGGCAGGTTGGGGTTGGTGGCGTTGAACAGCCCGCTTTTGAAGCCCCGGCTATAAGAGGCATAGAGCAGCACATCGCGCGTCGCCTGCTGGTCGAGCGCCACGCGCCAGCTCGGTTTCTTGTCCTCCAGCGACTGGCGGGGATAGGTCGTGGCGGGCACGGTGGGATCGCTGATGGTGGTGACGAAATCGATATGGCGCTTGTCGATGGTGTAGCGCAGGCCACCGGTCAGATGGGTGCCTTTGGCAATCTCATAGGTGGCCTGGCCATAGGCGGCAAAGCTCTGCGTGTTGGCCCAGGAGAAGGTGTCGGCATAGGCCAGCGGCGCCACGGCAAGGCCCGAGACCTGAACCGGCACCGTCTTGAGTTCATTGCCGTAATAGAAGGCGCCTAGGGTCCATTTGAGTGGACCATCGCCGTTGGAGGCAAGCTGGAATTCCTGGGTCCAGGAATAGCTCAGGCTGTTGATGTTGAGGTTGAGCAGCGGGACCGGCGACAGATCCTTCTCGGTGGTCAGCCGGAAATGGACGAAATCACGGCTGGTGATGCTGGTCAGCGTGGCGAAGCCCAGATCATGCTTGAAGGTCGCGGAATAGTTCTGCTGATCGGTGCCGGTGCGCAGATCATTGTTGGTCGTGGTGTTGTAGAAGCCGTTGTAGCCCGGCGTTCCCACCACGGTCAGTTCGCCCGGGATCAGCGCCCCGCCTTGCAGATTGGGGGCATAGGCATGCGAATACATCGCGGCCAGGGTCAGGCTGGTGCCGCTGTCGATGGTCCAGAGCAGCTTGCTGCGCACCCCGCCATATTCGCCCTTGTAGGCATCCTGACCCGTGGTCAGATTCTTGCCCCAGCCCTTGCCCTGATGGTTGTAATTGCCCGAGACATCGATCGCCAGATTGTCGGTGATGCCGGTGGTGGCATAGAGCCCGGCGGTGACGGTGTCGTAATTGCCATAGCCGATCTGGGCCTTGAGATTGGTATCGGCGGAAGGGGCGGGGGTGATGATCTGGATCAGCCCGCCGCTGGCATTGCGCCCGAACAGCGTGCCCTGCGGGCCTTTCAGGATCTCGATCCGCTGGATGTTGTTGAAGGCAAACAGCGAGGCCGTGGGGGAGGGCTGATAGACGCCATCGATATAGACCGCATTGGCCGATTCATCCGCGCCCGACCCGGTGCCGCCCACGCCGCGGATGGCGATGGAGGCACCGCCAAGCCCCGTCGAGACATGGACGGCAGGCGCCAGCGTTGTCAGGTCCGAAGTGGAGGCGACACCGATCTGGCTGAGCCTCTCCGCGCTGGCGGCGGTCACCGCGATGGGCACCTTCTGCATGCTCTCGCTGCGGCGCTGGGCGGTGACGATGATATCGGCGACGCCGGGTGCCGGCGGGGTGGCTTCCTGCGCCTGCGCGGCCGAGGCAAGGCAGACGGCCAGCGCAGATGCGCCACTGAATCCCAGAGTTCGACGGATGGTGATGTGCACGATCTTCTCCCTTTCCCCGGCCTGTTCTGTGCTGGCTTGTGGGGGCAAATTGACGGTCAGGAATGGTTACAGCCGGTGCGCGGTGCTCCGGCCAAAGGTTGGGAACATGGGATGCGGTGCCCAGGCGACCTGTGCGTCGATCACCACCGATGTTTCGGCGGCAAGGGCGCGGGCCATCACGGCATCAAGGTCTTCCGCTCGTTCCAGCCGCTCGCCATGGCAGCCAAAGGCGCGGGCGATGGCGGCATAGTCGGTGCCCTCGAGATCGGTGCCGATCTCGAAGCCATTCTTGCGCTGGGCGGCGCGGATCACGCCCCAACTGGCGTTGTTGTGAATGACGGTGATGACCTTCAGCCCATAGCGCCGGGCGGTGTCCAACTCCTGCAGGGTGAAACCGAAAGCGCCGTCTCCGGTCAGGCAGAAGACGCGCCGGTCGGGATGCGCGCGCGCCATCGCCAAAGCGGCGGGCAGGCCGAAGCCGAGATGCGACATGCCGGGTTCGTGAAAGCGGGTGGAGGGGCTCAGGGCCGGTGTGAACTCATTGCTCCAGAAGCTCGTGTGGCCGCCATCGAAGGTGACCAGATCATCGGAACGGATGTGGCGGGCAATGCCTTGTGCCAGCGCTCCGGGATGCATCTGGCCGTCGATATCGGCCAGAGCGATGGCTGCGCGCGCGCTGTCGCGCTTCGCGACCAGGCCGGGCAACCAATCCGCATCCGGGGCAAGTTCGATATCGGTCAGGGCTTCAAGCAGGGCCTCCAGCGCCAGAGCCGCGTCGCTGGTGAGGCCAAGGGTCAAGGGCAGGGTCTGGCCCAGGGCGGCAGGATCGATGTCGATCTGCACCAGCTTGCGCGTCGGGCGGTCATCCCACTTGGGCGGGCCATCCACCCACATGAAGGAGGAAAAGCGGCAGCCGAAGGCCAGCACCAGATCCGCCTGCTGCATGGCCTCGACCACGGCAGGCCCCCCAACAAATCCGCCCTGACCCAGGCAGAGAGGGTGATCCTGAGGAATGACACCCAGTCCCATCTGCGTGGTCATGCCGGGGCAGCCGATCCTCTCCAGCAGCGCGACGAGGCGGGTGCAGGCCTCAGGCCCCGACCGGGCCACACCGCCGCCTGCGACGATCAGAGGGCGCTTTGCATTGCGTAGCAGATCGACCACCTGCGCCACATCCCGCGCATGAGGGGCAGGCGGACGGCCCATGAAGCTGGCCATGGGGCATCCAGCTCGGCGCGGCTGTAGCGGAACGTACCGCCCAGAATTTCGGCCGGAATATCGAGATGCACCGGGCCGGGGCGACCGCTCAGGGCCTCCCGCAAGGCACGGTGGAACAGTTCGGGGAGGCGCTCGCCGATGGTGACCCGGCAGGTCCATTTCGTCAGTTGGCGATAGAGCGCCTCATTGTCGGTCGAGCTGAAACCGCCCCGGTGCGG
Source organism: Novosphingobium sp. (assembly GCF_039595395.1). Taxonomy (NCBI): domain Bacteria; kingdom Pseudomonadati; phylum Pseudomonadota; class Alphaproteobacteria; order Sphingomonadales; family Sphingomonadaceae; genus Novosphingobium; species Novosphingobium sp. The sequence continues at coordinate 981,979 of NZ_JBCNLP010000006.1, forward strand.
GTGCATGATGGCAGAGGGGTTGCTTGAGGTGATCGCCAGCACCGGGAGATGATTGGCCCAGGCCCCGCCCAGCGCGCTGAGCAGATTGAGCCCGCCTGGCCCGGTTTCGCCAAGACACAGCGCGATGCGGCCGGTGGAGGCCGCGATCCCGCTGGCCATGAATGCAGCGCTGGCCTCATGGCGGACGCCGGTGAAGCGCATGTCGTCACAGGCGGACAGTGCCTTGAACAGCGGCGACAGCTTGCCGCTGGCCAGACCAAAGACCTCGGTGATGCGGAGATGACGCAGAATGTGAACCACCGCTTCGGCGCCGGTCATGGAAACGTGGGTAAGGTCGTCGTGATCCGGCATAACGGGCTTTCGATGTTTCGGCGCGAGGGAGGCGGGTGCTCGCAGCCCATCTCCATCCTGGCGGTGGGAAGAAATTGCTGGAGAAGTGATATTCAATCAAATCGTATGATTTGCATGGTGTATAAATATGAGTGATACCTCGATCTGAAGCACCGCCGTAGCGAGGAAGCCATGATCGACCCGCGCCACCTCACCCATCTGCTCGCCATCCATGAACAGGGATCGCTCAGCCTTGCCGGGCAGGCTCTCAACCTGTCGCAACCGGCTCTCTCGAACAGCATCGCCGTTCTGGAGCAGCGTCTTGGTGCGCCCGTGCTGATCCGCAATGCGCGGGGGGCGGTCGTCAATGAATTGGGCGCTGCGTTGGTCAGGCGAGCACGAGAAATCCGCTCCGTGCTCGATCACGCCGATCAAGAGGCCATGCTGCTGCGCCGGGGACGGATCGGTCCGCTGGCGGTTGGTGTGACCCCCAGCCTGGTGGAGCAGTTCATTCCAGATGTGTTGGAGGTGTTGCTGGCGGACTTGCCGCAATTGTCGATTTCGGTGATCGAGGGGCTGGACGGCCCGCTCAATGAGGCCCTTATCGCCGGCGAGCTGGATGTTGTCGTCGCCTCGGTCGGGCAACCCAATGCTTCACCCGACATCGCCGAGGAGCTGCTGATCTCCGATCCATTTCTGCTGGCCGTTCATGAGAACTCCCCGCTGATGGCGCGCCAACACCTGAAGCTCTCCGAGACATTGGAGGAGCTGTGGGTGGTGCCGCGTCCGGGAGGCTCGGCCTTTGCTCACACACAGGCCATGTTTCTGAACGCGGGTGTCGATTGGCCAAAGCGCACATTGTCGACCAATTCGGTGGCGCTCACGCACCGTCTGGTTGCCCGGATCGGGGCTGTCGCGCTCGTCAATCGCATCACGGCGCGCGGCTGGCTGGCGCCTGTCCGCACCATTCCTGTGGCCGAAGCGGGGCATCGCAAGATCGGCCTGCGGCGGCGACGAACCAGCGAAGCCTCTCCTTCCGTGCAGGCCTTCGCGCAGATTGCCACGCAGGTGCTGCAACGTCAGGCGGTGAGCGCCTGATGCGGTGAAAAGCGGCGCCGGAACGTGCGGGGCGGGATCGGATGTTGCGATGATATCCGGCGCGGGTATGCGCGGAGGCCACCGGCAAGGTGACCTCCGCGTGATGGATTGCCAGTCAGGCGGTCACGCGATGCCCGGCAGGGACAGGCCCGCCGCCGCGACAATCGCGCCCGAGCGGATCAGGCGGTTGGCCGCTTCCATATCGGGGTAGAAATGACGGTCGTCCTCCAGCGCGGGGACCACGCGACGGGTGGCGGCGCGCACCGCTTCCAGTGCATCGCTGGAGGTGAGCCCTGTGTGGAAATCGGCGCCCTGACAGGCGGCGAGCAGTTCGATGCCCAGCACGGCCGTGGCATTGGCCGCCATCTCCATCAGACGGCGCGCGCCATGGGCGGCCATGGAGACATGGTCCTCCTGATTGGCGCTGGTGGGGATGGAATCGACGCTGGCGGGAAAGGCGCGCTGCTTGTTCTCGCTGACCAGCGCGGCGGCGGTGACCTGCGGGATCATAAAGCCGGAGTTGAGGCCGGGGCGCGGGGTGAGGAAGGCGGGCAGGCCCGACAGCGCCGGATCGACCAGCATGGCCACGCGACGCTCGGCGATCGAGCCGATCTCGCAGATGGCCATGGCGATCATATCGGCGGCAAAGGCGACCGGCTCGGCATGGAAATTGCCGCCCGAGAGCGCTTCATCGGTCTCGGGGAAGATCAGCGGATTGTCCGAGACGCCATTGGCCTCGGTGGTCAGCGTGGTGGCGGCCTGACGCAGCACATCGAGCGCGGCGCCCATCACCTGCGGCTGGCAGCGCAGGCAGTAGGGGTCCTGCACGCGCGGATCGTCTTCGCGGTGCGAGGCGCGGATCGCCGAGCCCTGCATCAGCGTGCGCAGCGCCTCGCCCACTTCCATCTGGCCGGGGTGACGGCGCAGCAGATGGATGCGCGGGTCGAAGGGCGCATCGGTGCCCTTGGCCGCTTCGGTCGAGAGCGCCCCGGTGATCAGCGCCGACTGGAACAGCAGTTCGGCCTCGAACAGCCCGGCCAGCGCATTGGCGGTGGAGAATTGCGTACCGTTGAGCAGCGCCAGCCCTTCCTTGGGGCCCAGCTCGATGGGCCCCAGCCCGGCCTTGGCGAGGGCTTCCACGGCGGGCAGCACCGCTCCATCGATCTCGATCTCGCCCACGCCGATCATCGTCGCGGTCATATGCGAGAGCGGCGCCAGATCGCCGCTGGCCCCCACGGACCCTTGCGAGGGCACGACCGGCGTCAGCCCGCGCATCAACATGGCGTCGAGCAGCGCCACCGTCTCGGGCCGCACGCCGCTGGCGCCATGGCCGAGGCTGGCGAGCTTCAGCGCCATCATCAGCCGCACCACCGGCACGGGGCTGGGGGCGCCGGTGCCCGCCGCATGGCTGAGCACGATGTTGCGCTGGAGGATGGCCAGCTCATCGTCGGCGATCTTCACGCTGGCCAGCTTGCCGAACCCGGTGTTGATGCCATAGACTGGCACGCCCTTGGCCAGAATGCGGGTGATCGCCGCCGCGCTGGCCGCAATCGCCGGGGCCGCCGCCGGGTCGAGCCTGACCGGGCTCCCCTGATAGATGGCGCGCCAGTGGGCCAGCGGCACATCGCCGGGGGTGAGGATGATCTCGTTCATGATCCACTCCAGATGCAGGCATGGAGCGGATTCAACCCCATGCGGTAGACACGTTCGGCGGGATGTTCGACATCCCGGATGGCAAGGTCGCAGCGCTTGCCGGGGTCCAGCGAGCCGGTCTTATCGGCCATGCCCAGGGCTCGCGCCGCGTTGATGGTGATCCCCATGTTCATCGCCGGCAGCAGCGAGGTGAGGGGGAACTGCCCGGATTGCAGCCGGTTGCGATGATCATCGATACACCCGCCGCCCGCAACACTGCGCAGATGCGTTTCGCGCGTGACATTGAGCGAGTCATGGGTGGCGGCCATGGATTCCTTGCCCGCCATGGCCCGCAGGCGGGCATCGCCCCACAGCCGATGGCGGACGGCTTGTTTGGGCGAAGGGTCGGCTGGCATGGCCGGGACGCTCCCTGATTGGCATGGACTCGGTTGCATGGCGTCGGGAGTATGTATAGACATAAACATGGTGACACAAGCCCCGCCATCGACATCATGGAACTGTCTGATCGTCCGCTTTGCCGCGACGCGGGAGAAGCTCGCCTGGCATCTCGATAAGGCGCTGCTGCCCGCGGTTGGCGCCGACAGGGCGGAACACCATGCCCTCGCGTTGCCCTGTTGTTGGTCGTTCTGACGGGTGTGATCCGGCTGGGTTTCGCGCGAATATGTGTGACAATAATCCTATCGATAGATAGGCATTGACGTGCGACGCATTCCGACGCTAATGGCGCATCGTAACTACCGACTGATAGGTTACTCAATCATCTCGCTTGCCGCATGCAAGGACCCGCCCGGCCATGGCGTCGCGGCGCATCAAGGCCCTGTATCGGCAAGCCGCATCTGGCCGGACAAACTGCCCGGCTATCCTCTTGACAGGCAGGAGCATGCCATGGATCGTCGCCTTCTGATGTTGGCTCTGGGCATGTTCGCCCTGGGGACTGACAGCTTCGTCATTGCCGGCGTGCTGCCGGAAATTTCCCGCAATTTCCACGTCAGCATCGGTGCGGCCGGGCAATTGACGACGGTCTATGCCATCGCCTATGCGCTGCTGTCGCCGATTGCGGCGGCGATTCTTGCGCATGTCGAGCGCAAGCGGCTGATGCTGTCGGGCCTCGCCATTTTCATTCTTGCCAATCTTGCCACCGCCTATGCGCCGGATTTCGCTTTTGCGCTGGCGGCGCGGGCCTTGGCCGGTCTGGGCGCCGCCATGTACGCCCCTACTGCGACGGGCGCCGGAGCCAGCATCGTGCCGGCGGACAGGCGCGGCTTTGCCCTGTCGGTGGTGATCGCGGGGCTCACCGCCTCGACAGCGCTGGGCGCGCCGATCGGCACGGTGATCGGCGGGCTGGGCGACTGGCGCTATACGATGATTTTTGTCTCGGCGATCAGCATCGTGACGGCTCTGGGCATCACCACCTTCCTCAAGGACATTCCCGTACCGCCGGCGATCACGCTGCAGCAGCGGATGGCGCCTTTCGCGGATCGTCGCATAGGGCTCACGCTGCTGACGACCTTGCTGGTGCAGTGCGGCAACTTCGCGGTCTACACCTATTTCGCGGTGATTTTCGACCGCGCGACGGGCGGCAATCCGCTGATTCTGGGCGCATTGCTGGTGTTGTGGGGGACCTCAGGCACGGTGATGAACCTGGTGGGAGGGCGCGTGATCGACAGGATTGGCACGCGGCGCATCCTCAACACCATGCTGGTGACGCTGATCCTGGTGATGACCACGCTGTCCTGGGCCGGAGCCTCGCTGCCCACCGCGATCGTCGTGATCGTGCTCTATGGCGCGAACAGTTGGGGGCAGTTGGCCGCGCAGCAGCACAGGCTGGTCTCGGCCATGCCCACGGCGGCCTCGATCGTGCTGGGGCTGAACACGTCGGCGACCTATTTCGGTGTCGCTTCGGCCGGGGTGATCGGTGCGGCGGGGCTGAGTCTTGTCGGGGCGCATAACATCGGCTGGGTCAGTTTTGTGCTCTATGGCGGCGGTTTGATCGCGGCGGAGGCGGCGCACCGGGCCATCGCCAACCATCGGGCGGAGGCGCCCGCTGCCGCTCTGGTTGCCGCCAAGGCCTGATCCCAAGCTGTTTCAGAGACGATGGCCGGGCGAAAGTCCGGCCATTTTTGTGCGTGACCTGCATTCGTCGTTCAAATTGTCTATCTACTGATAGATTGCTATTGACATCCTTGCCCGGATGCATCACATCGCGATCAGCCTATCACATGATAGGCATGTTTCAAAACATACTCCATTCGAAGATCACGGTTCCCGGTGACGGCTTGCCCACAGGCATGCCGTCTCTCCGGCAAACGCGTCTTCCCGCTGCCTTCCAAGCCACCTGCCGCTCTCGACCCGCGAGGCGCGCAGCGAAGTCCTGTGCCTCGCGATGCCGGTCATCGCTTTTTCCGAAGAGGGGAAATCATGAACCAGATTCAAGAACTCGACGCGGATGATGCCGCAATCATCGGTGAACAACCGCGATCCCGCGCCAGGGTCTGGCTGGCCAGCGGCGCGGCCATTGCCGTGCTTGTCGCCGCCGGGCAATTCGGCTCCAGCCTGTTTGCCACGGTGGCCCCGGCCGCACCGCCGCCGCCCACCGTGTCGGTCAGCGCTCCCCTGCAGCGCCCCATCGACCAGCGCCTCAATTTCCTTGGCCAGTTCGCGGCAACCAGCCAGGTCGAGATCCGCGCTCAGGTTGGCGGCACGCTCAAGGCGGTGACTTTCAAGGATGGTTCGGTCGTTCAGCGCGGCAGCCTGCTGTTCCAGATCGATCCGGTGCCCTACCAGATCAAGGTCGATCAGGCCCGCGCTGAACTGGAAGCCGCCAATGCCCGCCTCTCGCTGGCCGCGCGCGAACTTACCCGCGCCGAGCAGCTCAAAGCCAGCGATGCCGGATCGGCCCAGAATGTCGATCAGAGGCGCGCTGAAAAGGCTTCCGCCGTGGCCGCCGTCAACGGTGCCCGCGCAACCTTGCATGACGCCATGTTCGATCTGGAAAAGACCCGCGTCTATGCGCCCTTCACCGGACGGATCGGCACGCATCTGGTTTCGGCGGGCAATCTGGTGGCGGGCAGCCGCGCCGCCACCAGCCCGACCACCCTGCTGACCACGCTGGTCTCGATCGATCCGGTGTGGCTCAACTTCGACATGAGCGAGGCCGATTACGCCGCCTTCCAGCGGGACCGGCCCAAGGGCGCTCTGGCCAACAAGGTCGAGGTGGCGCTGGGCGGCGATGGTGCCTTCACAAGGCAGGGCACGCTCGATTTTCTGGACAACAGCATCGACCGGGCCAGCGGCACGATCCATGCCCGCGCTACGCTGAGCAATGCTGATACCACGCTGACGCCCGGCGCTTTTGGGCGGGTCCGTCTGGCGGTGTCTGGCGCGCGGCCCGCGCTGCTGGTGCCCGATGCGGCAGTGCTGACCGATCAGGGTGATCATGCCGTCTATGTCGTGGGCAAGGGCAATATGGTCGCTCAGAAGAAGGTCACTGTCGGCGATCTGCGCGGGGGCTTGCGCGTCATCACCTCCGGCCTGAGCGCGCAGGACAGGGTCGTCATCGACGGCATTCCAGTGGTCAAGCCCGGCGCTCCAATCACCCCTCAGGCCGGCGCGATCCGGTTCGACGCAGAGCAGGATTGAGGCCCATGAAACTCGCCCATTTCTTCATCGATCACCCGCGCTTTGCCGCGGTGCTCTCGATCTTCATCACCATCGCCGGGCTGGTCACCATGCTGGTGCTGCCCATCGCGCAATATCCCAGCATCGTTCCCCCCACGATCGACATCACCACCAGCTTCCCCGGCGCCAATGCCGACACCATCGCCCGCACCGTGGCCACTCCGCTGGAGCAGGCGGTGAACGGCGTGGAGAACATGGATTACATCACCAGCCAGTCGACCAGCGACGGGCAGCTCACCACCACGGTCTATTTCAAGATCGGCAGCGATCCGAACATCGACCTGATCCTGACGCGCAACCGCGTGCTGGATGCCGTCTCGCGTTTGCCCCCAGAAGTTCAGGCGCAGGGTGTGAAGGTCAACAAGACCATCAAGGCGCTGGTGCTGGGCGTGCATGTCTATTCGCCAGATGGCTCGCGCAGCCCGGAGTATCTCTACAATTATATGCTGAAGATCCGCGACCAGATCTCGCGTTTGCCCGGCGTGTCGCAGTTCCAGCTTTTCGGCTCGCGTGAATATGCCATGCGCGTCTGGGTCGATCCCGACAAGGCGGCGGCTTACAACATCAGCGCCAATGAAATTCTGGCCGCGCTGCGGGCACAAAATGCGCAGGTCTCCACCGGCCGTCTGAACGCGCCTCTGGACGGGGCCAAGTCGCATGGTGCCTATGAGGTCAATGTCGAAACGCTGGGCCGCCTGACCACGCCTGAAGAGTTCAACAATGTGATCGTCAAGGCCGATGCCCAGGGCCATATCACCCGCATCCGCGATATCGGCCATGCCGAGCTTGGCGCCTCCGACTATGGCACCAAGGCCTATGCCAACAAGTTCGTCTCCACGCCCTGGTTCGTGGTCGCCACGCCCGACGCCAATGTCGTGGGGCTGGAGCATGCGATCTGGGACAAGATGGCGCAATTGCGCAAGAGCTTCCCCTCGGGCGTCGATTATCTGGACATCTATGATCCCACCACCTTCGTGTCGCAATCCATCGATGAGGTGGTGACCACCATCGGCATCGCCATTCTGCTGGTGGTCGGCGTGGTTTACCTCTTCCTGCAGAGCTGGCGCGCCACGATCATTCCGGTGGTGGCCATTCCCATCTCGCTGCTGGGCACCTTCACCGTGTTGGGGCTGACGGGCGGCTCGATCAACAATCTTTCGCTGTTCGGCGTGGTGCTGGCGGTGGGGATCGTGGTCGACGATGCCATCGTCGTGGTCGAGAATGTCGAGCGCAACATGGCGCTGGGCATGAGCGCCCGCGAAGCCACCCGCCGCACGATGAACGAGGTTTCCACCGCGCTGATCGCAATTGCTCTGACGCTTTGCGCGGTTTTCGTACCAACCTCTTTTATTCCGGGTATTTCCGGCCTGTTCTTCAAGCAGTTTGCGATCACCATTTCGGCCTCCACGATCATCTCGGCCTTCGTCTCGCTGACGCTGAGCCCGGCGCTCTGTGCGGTGCTGCTGAAACCCCACACGGCCAGCCATGCCGAGCCGCACGGTGTGCGCAAGCATCTCAACCGCTTCTTTGGCCGCTTCAACCATGGCTTCACCGCCCTGTCGGAGCGTTATGCCAGGCTGACCGGCACCGCCGTGCGCAAGACCGGCGTGATGATGGTCGCCTATGTGATCCTGATCGGTGCCACAGCCTTCCAGATGTCGCGCATGCCCAGCGGTTTCATCCCCGAATCCGACATCGGCTATCTGGCCACCGTCATCCAGCTTCCCCCCGGCTCCAGCCTGGAGCGGACCGACAAGGTGGTGCGTGAAGTCAATGAGATCGCGCTGGGTCTGAAAACCGCCAAGGGTGAAAATCTGATCGGCGGCACCTCGCCCGTCACCGGTCTGGATGTGGTGACCAACACCAGCGCGCCCAATGTCGGCACGGTCTTCACCGGTCTCCCCTCGCTCTATGGCAAGCATATCTCGGGCACCGATGCCCATACGGTGGTGGCCGCCATGAACAAGGCGACGGCCAGCATCAAGGACGCGCGGGTCATCACGCTGATGCCGCCTGCGGTGCAGGGGCTGGGCGCGCCGGGCGGCTTCACGCTGGAGCTGGAAGATCGCGGGGGTCTGGGGCCGGAAGCCTTGGCCAAGGCGACCAATGAGCTGGTCGCTGCGGCCAACAAGAACAAGGCTTTTGCCGGTGCCTTCACCCTCTTCAACGCCGGTGCCCCCTCGATGAAGGCGGACATCGACCGCGAAAAGGCCGAAAAGCTGGGCCTGACACCGACCGACATCTTCTCCACCATCGGGCTCTATCTCGGCTCGCAATATGTCAATGATTTCAACTTCTATGGCCGCACCTACCCGGTCTATGTGCAGGCGGATCACCAGTTCCGCTCGACCACGGCCAACATCGGCGCTCTGAAGGTGCGCAATGCGGCGGGCATCATGGTGCCGCTCAGCGCCGTGACCACCTTCAAGAGCGAAACCAAGCCCTATCGCGTGCCGCGCTACAACCTCTACCCCTCCTCCGAGATCATCGGCACGGCGGCGCCCGGTGTGGCCTCCGGTACGGCGATCAGGGAGATGGAGAAGCTGGCCGACCAGACGCTGCCCGCCGGCATCGGTTACGAATGGACCGATCTGGCCCATCAGCAGCAGGCCCAGACCATCTCGCCGATGCTGATCTTCGCTGCCTCCGCACTCTTCGTCTTCCTGGTGCTGGCGGCGCAGTATGAAAGCTGGAAGATCCCGCTGGCCATCCTGATGATCATCCCGATGTGCCTTCTGGCTTCTTCCACCGGTCTGCATCTGCGGACCATGCCGATCGATATTCTGGCCCAGATCGGTTTCGTGGTGTTGCTGGGGCTGGCGGCCAAGAATGCGATCCTGATCGTGGAATTCGCCCGCCATCACCAGGACCATGAAGGCGCCACGCCTGAACAGGCCTCGGTGCTGGCCGCCAAGGAGCGCCTGCGGCCGATCCTGATGACCTCGCTGGCCTTTATCGCGGGGGTCTTCCCGCTGGCCATCGCCTCTGGCGCGGGGTCGGAGATGCGGCAGGCCATGGGCACGGCGGTGTTCTCCGGCATGATCGGCGTGACCGTCTTCGGCCTGCTCTTCACGCCCGCCTTCTACACCATCATGCGCAAGTTGAACGTCAAACTCCCCAATCTTTCCAACCCCTTCCATGCTTCTGACAGGAGGTCGGCATGAACATCAAGCGTCTGCTGGGGATGAGCGTTCTGCTCATCCCACTCGCCCTCGAAGCCTGCGCCGTCGGCCCCAACTATGTGAAGCCCGAGACCGCGCTGGCCCCCTTTCACAATGCCGCGCCGGTGGTGCAAGCCGCCGCCCCGGTGCCGCTCGACAGTTGGTGGACGGGGTTCAACGATCCCATGCTGGTCACGGTGGTGCAGCGCGCGCTGGATCAGAATCTCGATCTGGCGGCGGCTCTGGGCCGGGTGCAACAGGCCCGCGCGGTGGCCAAGGGGGCTGGCGCGCAATTGCTGCCCACGGTGGACGTCTCGGGTGGAGCCACCGCTAATCGGGCCAGCCTGCGCAGCCCCTATTCCTCAGCCGTTGGCAGCCAGTCGGGCCTTCAACGCAATTATGAAGATTATGCGGTAGGCCCCAGTTCCAGTTGGGAAATCGACCTCTTCGGCGGCCTGCGTCGCGGTGCCAAAGCCGCCAGCGAGGAAGAGTCCGCGGCTGAGGCCGACCGTGTCGGCACGCGTATCACCGTGGTGGCCGATGCGGCCGATGCCTATCTGCAGATCCGGGGCTATCAGGCGCGGCTTGCCGTGGCGCTCGATCAGGTGAGCAATGACGAACATCTGCTCAAGCTGGTGCAGGACCGCTATGCGGCGGGTTCCGGCACCGGGCAGGAGATCGCCGAGGCGCAGGCCCTGTTGCGTCAGGCGCGGGCCAGCGTGCCTCTGCTGCGCATCGGGTTGGAAAAGCAGCTCAACCGGCTCGATGTGCTGATGGGCGCCCAGCCGGGCACCTATGCGCAGGAACTGGGCGTGGTCGCCGCCATCCCAGCGATCCCCGCCATCCCCGACAAGGCCGAGCCCACCGACATGCTGCGCCGCCGCCCCGACATTATCGCGGCGGAGCGCCGTCTGGCAGCCTCCAGCGATCGCATCGGGGTGGCGATCTCGGACTATTACCCCAAGGTCTCGCTGTCGGGCGCGCTGGGGTTTGACAGCATCAGCGCGGCCAGCCTGTTCTCCAAGGGCGCCTTTACTGCCACCGGTGGCGGGCTGATCCGCTGGCGGCTGTTCGATTTCGGCAAGGTGGATGCGCAGGTCAAACAGGCACGCGGCGCCAATGCCGAGGCGCTGGCGCTCTATCGCCAGACGGTGCTGCGCGCGGCGGAAGATGTCGAGGACAGCCTGATCACCCTGTCCCAGACGCAGGACCGCGTGACCGAGGTGCAGGAACAGGTCGCGGCTCTGACCAAAGCGCGCGATCTGGCCCAGCAGTCCTGGAAGGCCGGTTCCACCCCGCTCACCGATGTGATCAACGCCGACCAGCAATTGCTGATCGCCCGCGACCAGCTCGACAGCGAGCGGGCCGGAAGCGCGCGAGCCGCTGTGGCCGTCTTCCGCGCGCTGGGCGGTGGATGGCAGCCGACCGGGCTGCGGGTCGCCGCGAAAAGCTGATCGCGCCGAGGCATCCGGGCGAACCGGATGCCTCGGTTCCGAACAAGGAGATGCGCCTTGCGAGACACTGCCAGACGATTGATGGATCTTGCCGAAGCCCGCATGCGCGAGGCAGGCTATCACGGCTTCAGCTTCCGCGACATCGGGGCCGAGGCCGGGATCACCAGCGCCAGCGTCCATCACCACTTTCCCACCAAGGCGGCGATGGTCGCGGCGATCATCCAGCGGCACAACGCCCGTTTTGCCGCCTCTGTCGCGCCCCGGCCCGGCGAGACGGGGCGTGAGGTCATCGAGGCCTATCGCCTCGCCTTTCGCGATGCGCTGCACAGCACGGGCGGCATGTGTCTGGCCGGGATGCTGGGCGCTGAATCGGGGGGACTGCCGCCCTTGCTTCATGAGGAGGTCGAGCAGTTCTTCCACGATTGCATCGAGGATCTGGCCCGCCGTATCGGCGGTGTCGATCCCAGAAACCGCGCCTTTGCGATCATGGCGCTGCTGGAGGGTGGCCTGATCCTGGCGCAGGTCTATAAGGATGTCGCGGCCTTCGATCACGCCACGGCGGATCTTGCGAGCCAATGAGGTCAGTCATGCATAACATTTTCGCCACCGACTATGGCTTTGCGGCGATCGGCTGGAACGGCAGGGGCGTCACCGCCTTTCGCCTGCCCGCACCGGGTGCCGATCAGGCGGAGCGGGCCCTGCTGAAACGGCAGCCCGGTTCCACGCCCGTCGATCCGCCCGCACAGGTGCAAGAGGTGATCGAGGCAGCGCAGCGCTATTTCGCCGGAGCGATGCAGGATTTCTCCTTCGTGCCGGTCGATCTGGGCGAGCAGGAGCCTTTGTTCCTGCGTATCTATCAGGCGGTGCGGCAGTTGGGCTGGGGGCAGACCACCAGCTATGGCGCGGTGGCGCGCGATCTGGGCGAAGAGCCGCAGATGGCCCGCGTGGTGGGCGAGGCCATGGCGTGCAATCCGGTCCCCTTGATCATCCCCTGCCATCGCGTGCTGGCCGCCGGGGGCAAGATCGGCGGTTTCTCGGCGCCGGGCGGGTCGGAGTCGAAAGCGCATATGCTGGCGCTGGAAGGGGCACTGCCTGCTCAAGCGCCTGCCAAGCCGGTCGATGCGCAGATCGGTTTTGGTTTCTGATCACCTCGCCCATGCGTGGGTTGATTTGGGGAAGCCAGCCGCCAGTTGGTCGATCAGTGCGCGCACGGCGGGGGGGAGGCCGCGTCTTGTCGTGAAGACCAGATGGACGATGCCGCGCTGCGCCTGCCAGTCCGGCAGGATATGCACGAGCTGGCCGCTGCGCAGCGCCTCGGCGCAGATATGGTCGGGCAGCAGGGCCACGCCCAGATCGGCGATGGCCGCCGCGCGCACGGCGGCAAAATCGGCGCAGCTCATGCGCGGTTCGTGGCGGTGCTGATGGGCGGTGCCGTCCTCCTGCTCCAGATGCCAGGTGATCTCGCCCATCTCATTGCTGGTGCCCAGTGTCGGGTGACTGGCCAGTGCCGCGATATCGCCGCCGATGCGTGTGGCCATCTGCGGACTGCCCACCAGAATGCGTGAGGACTGGCCAAGGGAGCGCATCGTCAGCGCCGCATCGCTGGTGAGCGCCACGCGCACGCGCAGCGCCAGATCGATGCGTTCCTCGATCAGATCGACCCCGCGATCCGTCGCCACCAGTTGCAGCCGCACTTTGGGATAGCGGGCAAGGAACTGCGTAAGGATCGGCGAGATCACCTCGACCAGCCCCGTCGGGCAACTGAAGCGCACCCGGCCATGCGGTTCGGACTGGGCCTGCGCGACCACTGCTTCGGCCTGCTGCGCCTCGTCCAGCATGGCGCGGCAGCGTTCGTAGAAGCTCTGCCCGACCTCGGTGACGCGGAAACGGCGGCTGGAACGCTCGATCAGCCGGACGCCGAGCCACGCCTCCAGCCCGGCGATGCGGCGGCTGAGTTTCGACTTGGGTTCGCGCAATGCCCTGCCCGCCGGGGCGAAACCGCCATGTGCCACCACCTCCACGAAATAGGCATAGTCGTTGAGGTCGGCGCGCATCATCGTTCTCCTGATGGAACGTTGAGTAGCGATTTTGCCGACTACAGCCAAGATCGTTCTGGATTCATCTCCTGCTTCAGCGGCGGAGCAAAGCCGCCTGCACACGAACAGGAGACAGACAATGGCAAGCAAGTTCGACAACAAGGTGGTGGTGGTCACCGGTGGCACCAGCGGTATCGGTCTGGCCACGGCGAAGGCTTTCGCGGATGAGGGCGCCTCGGTGTTCATCACCGGTCGCCGCCAGGAAGCGCTGGACAGCGCGGTCAAGGCCATCGGCGGGAATGTGACAGGCGTGCGCGGCGACATGGCCGATCTGGCCGATATCGACCGCCTCTATGATGCCGTCCAGCAGCAGCATGCGCAGATCGACGTGGTGTTCGCCAATGCCGGTGGCGGTGAATTTGCTCCCCTCGGCGCGATCAGCGAGGAGCATTATCAGAGCACCTTCGACACCAATGTGAAGGGCGTGCTCTTCACCGTGCAAAAGGCGCTGCCGCTGCTGCGTGACGGGGCTTCGGTGGTGCTGACGGCCTCGACCACCAGCCTGCAGGGGACGCCCGCTTTCAGCGTCTATTCGGCGACCAAGGCGGCGGTGCGCAGCTTTGCCCGCAACTGGATCCTGGATCTGAAGGACCGCCATATCCGCGTCAATGCCATCAGCCCCGGCGTCACCGACACCCCCGGCGTGACCCATCTCTTCGGTGAGAATGCGGAAGGCACCAAGGACTATCTGGCCGGGCTGATCCCCGCCGGACGCATCGGCCAGCCCGAGGAAATTGCCAAGGCGGTGCTGTTCCTTGCCTCCGAGGATGCCAGCTTTATCAATGGCATCGAACTCTTCGTCGACGGCGGGCAGGCGCAGATCTGAGCCGGCAGCGTCCCGCACAAGCCTGATCGGATGGCTGGCCTATGGATAGTCCATGGGCCAGCCTTCGCGGCGTAAGGCGAAGGCGGAATGGGCTTGGGCATCTGCCCGAAGCGGTGTCCTCTCAAAGAGGAAAAGCCCGGCAAATCCGCAGTCGGGGGGATTCGGAAAAGCCTTGGCGCCGCGCGCCCTTTGGACGGTGGCGAGTGAATATCGGGTTAATGCCTCTGGCTGGCAGCAAGGGCACTATGAGAATTAATCTGGACACAGTTGGGCCAAAGGGCAAAGTTGGCATCATGAATATCCTATCACGCTCTCAATGGATCATCCCGGCCTTGCTCCTGCTCACGCCTTGCGCGGCAGTAGCGCAGGAAGAAGATCCTCCGCTGATGGATGATCCTCCCTTGGCCTGGTTCAAATACAATATTGACGCTGACGGCAATCCCACCTTCCTGTCGAAGGCCTGCGCCGAAGATGTGCGCCATCGCAACGATATTTCGGTGCATCCTTGCGCGATTGCCGAGGCCGAAGCGCACCGGCGGTTGATCGAGCGCCATGATGGGCGGCCTCGCGCCGGGCGGGGCGCTTTGCCCGATGGCGAGCGGGAGGGACAGCTTGCCGCGCTGGAGGACCAGATCCGCGACATTCAGGCCCATATGGACGATACGCGCCGTATGATGCGGCAGGAGCACCGCTTCGGAACATCCTATGGCGGATCGAACAAAACCTTCCTCTATGACGCGCAGCGGGCGCTCGCGCAGGATCAGGACGCGCTGGCGCAGGCCTATCGCACCTATCAGCAGATGGGCGGCCGCAAGGCGATGGAAGAGATCGGAACAAGGCCTAGGTAATTGTCGGTCAGGGGGCGTCGGGAAACCGGCTTTCCGTGGCGAAAGCCAGAACCGCCGGTGCATGCTCGCCCGATCGCAACGCCAGCGCGAGGGTAACGGAAGCCGTCTCCTCCAGCGCGTAATAGCTGACGCCGCGCAGCGCGGTGTCGCGCATGGAATCGGGCACCAGCGCAAAGCCAAGCTCGGCCGCCACCAGCGCCAGCACCGAGGCGACCTGAGGCGCGGATTGGCCCTGCACCGGCTCGAAACCGGCCTTGCGGCACAGGGCCAGCGTTTCGTCGAACAGCGTTGGCCCAAGGCTACGCGGCGTGACGATCAGCGGCTCCTGCGCCAGATCGATCAGACGGACAGGATCGCTGGGCGGCACGCGGGTGGAGGGCAGGGCGACGATCAGCGGCTCTTCCTCCAGCGGATAGATGCGCAGGCCGGTATGGTCGACCGATGTCGGGCGGATAAAGGCCACGTCCAGCGTGCCCGTCAGCAGGGCGGTGACGAGGCCCTGCGAATTGTCCTCGCTCAGGCTCAGTTCCACCTCGGGAAACTTGCGGCGGAAGGTACGGATGGTGTTGGGCACGCGGTGGTTGAACGCCGCGGAGCCGGTAAAGCCCAGACGCACCGAACCCGTCTCGCCCTTGGCGGCGCGCCGCGTATCGCGCAGGGCGGCCTCGATCAGATCGGGAATGGCCGCGATGCGGTCGCGCAGCACCTTGCCCGCGATGGTCAGTTCCGCGCCTTGCGGGATGCGGTGGAAGAGCTGCGCGCCCAGTTCCTCTTCCAGCGCCTTGATCTGGGAGCTGAGCGGCGGCTGGCTCATCCCCAGCTTCTGCGCGGCGCGGGTGAAGTTGCCTTCCTCGGCCACGGTCAGGAAATAGCGGATATGCCTGAGTTCCACTCCATACCTCCGACGTATAGCAATCGCGCCTTTCATGTATTGGACAAATGACAAGCGCAACGCCAAATCGGGGGCGGAGGTTGACAATGCACAGTTCCACCATGCTTTCCCCGGTCTATCCGTCCTTTCCTGCCGCCGCGAATGACACCCATGCCCGGCTGGAGCCCACCGTCTTCCTGCCCGGCCTGCTCTGCGACCAGAGCCTGTGGCAGAACCAGGTCGAGGCGCTGGCCGATGTCTGCGCGCCGATGATCGCCAATCTGACGCTGGACGACACGATCGAGGCCATGGCCCGCCGCACGCTGGCGGCAGCGCCCGCGCGCTTCTCGCTGGTGGGCCTCTCGATGGGGGGCTATGTGGCGCTGGAAATCATGCGGCAGGCGCCCGAGCGTGTGACCCGGCTGGCGCTGGTCGACACCAGCGCGCGGGCCGATACCGCCGAGCGCGCGGCGCAGCGCCGGGCGGGCATGGAATCATTGAAGCGCGGCAAGTTCGTGGGGATCACCCATGGCCTGCTGGGCAATCTGATCCATCGCTCGCAGATGGAGACGCAGGTCGGCAGCCAGATGCGCTCCATGGCCTCGCGCGTGGGCGGAGAGGCGTTCCTGCGCCAGCAGAATGCCATTCTCAACCGTCCCGATTTCAGCGCGGTGCTGCCGGACATCGCGGTGCCCACGATGATCGTGGTCGGCGATGATGACCGCGTGACGCCGGTCTCCCATTCGCTGGAGATGCATGAGGCGATTGCCGGGTCCACCTTCCATCTGGTGCGCGAATGCGGCCATATGGCGGCGCTGGAGCGCCCCGAGGACACCAACGCCCTGCTGCGCGACTGGCTGGAGGCGGCGTAAGCGTTTCGGGCCGGGCGGGCGGCATTTTCCGGATACTCACGGCAATCGGCGATAGAAAGTAGCGCTAACATTTAAAGATGTTATGTGCGATTGCCGATGGGATGGAAGCCCGGTCCCGGATCATCCGGTGACGGCTTGCCTGCCAGGAGAGGATACCGCCATGTTCGACCGCCGTGGATTGATCGGCTCTGCCGCTGCGGCTGCGACCACCTTGCTGTCGTCGCAAGCGGCCGGGACTGGGGTCAGGGGCAGGGTGCAGCCCGGTTGGGATTCGCTGGCCGCCTCATGGCGCATGCCCGACTGGTTCCGCGATGCCAAATTCGGCATCTGGGCGCATTGGGGCGCGCAGGCCGTGCCCGAATTCGGGGACTGGTACGGGCGGCTGATGTATGTGCAGGGCGATCCTTTCTACGAACATCACCTCAAGCACTACAGCCATCCCGCTCGCTCCGGTTTCATGGAGATCGAAAATCTCTGGAAGGCGCAGGCGTGGGAGCCTGAAACGCTGATCGATCTCTACAAGAAGGCGGGCGCGCGCTATTTCATGGCGCTGGCTTGCCACCATGACAATCTCGACACCTTCGACAGCGCACATCACGCTTGGAACACGCTGCGTGTCGGCCCCCGGCGCGACATTGTCGGCGGCTGGGAAAAGGCCGCGCGCCGCGCAGGCTTGCGTTTCGGGGTTTCCAACCATGCCTCGCATAGCTGGCACTGGTGGCAGACCGCCTATGGCTATGATGCCGAAGGGGCCATGCAGGGGCAGCGCTATGACGCCTGGCATCTGCGCAAGGAGCACGGCACCGGCACATGGTGGGAAGGCCTCGACCCGCAGGAGCTGTACAATGGCCCGTGGTATGCCGCGCCCGATGGCATCACCTCGGTCAAGGCGATGAACGACTGGCATGCCGCGCATGACGGCGTTTGGAGCGAAGATGCGCCGCCCGGTCCGCGCGGGGCAGCCTATGCCGCCAAATGGCTGGCGCGCCAGCAGGATCTTGTGGCCAAATACCGGCCCGATCTTGTCTATTTCGATGATACCGGCCTGCCGCTGGGGCAGGCGGGGATCGCAGCCGCCGCCGACTATTACAACCGCGCCATCGACTGGCACGGTACGCCCGATGTGGTGCTGACGGGCAAGCAGCTCACGCCGTTGCAGCGGCAGGGCATTGTCGAGGATGTCGAGCGTGGTTTTGCCGATGCCATCCGCCCGCAGCCATGGCAGACCGACACCTGCCTCGGCAGTTGGTTCTACGACCGCCCGCTCGCCGAGCGCAAAGGCTACAAAAGCGCCAAGCAGGTGCTGCAGCGCCTGTGCGATGTCGTGGCCAAGAACGGCTGCCTGCTGCTGTCCGTGCCGCTGCGCGCCGATGGCACGCATGACGAGCAGGAGATGGGCATTCTGGCCGATCTGGGGCGCTGGTTCGCGGTCAATGGCACGGGCATCTATGGCACGCGGCCATGGCGCGTCTTTGGCGAGGGGCCCAATGTGCCGCCCAAGGGCATGCAGAGCGAGGCGGAAATGAAGCCCTATACCGCACAGGATATCCGCATCACGGCGGGTGGCGGCGGGCTGAACCTCTTCCTGCTGGATTGGCCCGAGGGGGAGGCGCGCATCGCCTGTCTCGGCCGCCGGGCGAGTGACGGGGTGATCGAGCGGGTGACGCTGAACGGCGGCGGCCCGGTGCGCTTTGTGCAGGATGAGGATGGGCTGCGGCTGACTCTGCCGGCGGGCGGGCGCGATCTGCCGGTACCGGGTCTGCGGATCGAGGGGCGCGGGTTGGTCTGACGCCAGGGTTAATGGCGCGCCGATATTGCCCTGCGGATCGGCTTCGTTCACAAGGGGCAATGCCTGATATGACCGTAAAGAACGCCACCTCCCACAGCGAGAATGATGCCGGCTCCCGCAAGGTTTTGCGCCGTCAGCGCAAGGCGCCGACCATCAGCGATGTGGCGCAGCATGCGGGCGTGTCGCCGATGACGGTGTCGCGCGTCATCAACGATTGTACCACGGTCCGCCCCTCCACGCGGGAAAAGGTCGAGCGTTCGATCGAAGCGCTGAACTATGCGCCCAGCAGCGCGGCCCGCAGTCTTGCCGGGGGTGAGCATGTGCGCATCGGTCTGCTCTACAGCAACCCTTCCTCCACCTATCTCAGCGAATTCATTGTCGGATCGCTGGAGCAGGCCGGTCGCAGCAGCGCGGATCTCGTGCTCGAGCAGTTCCACGAAGGCTGGTCGACCGAGCGGCTGATCGGCCAACTGCAGCGCGGCGGGCTCAACGGCATCATTCTGCCCCCGCCCTTGTCCGATTCCCCCGCCATGGTCGATGCGCTGCACAAGGCCGACATTCCCACCGTGTCGGTGGCGGGCGGCTATGCCTCCAGCGCGGCGGTGGCGGTGGGGATCGACGATTTTCAGGCCGCGGCCGACATGACGCGGCATCTGATTTCGCTCGGCCATGCGCGGATTGGTTTCATCAAGGGCAATCCCAACCTCCACGCCAGCGAGCGGCGATATGAAGGCTATGTGCAGGCCTTGGGTGAGGCGGGCCTGGCGCCGGTGCCCGAGCTGATCGCGCAGGGCTTCTTCTCCTATCGCTCCGGTCTCGACGCGGCCGAAACGATCCTCGACCTCGACGAGCCGCCAACGGCGATCTTTGCCAGCAACGATGACATGGCCGCCGCCACGGTGGCGGTGGCGCATCGGCGCGGGCTGGATGTTCCGGGCGATCTGACCGTCTGCGGTTTCGACGATACCTTGCTGGCAACGACGATCTGGCCGGAACTGACCACCATCCGCCAGCCGATCCGCGATATGGCGCGCGCTGCGATGGACCTCATTGTGAGGCATCTGCGCGAGGACAGCGTGACGGAAACCGGCAAGCAGGTGTTGCTCGATTACGCGCTGATCCGCCGCCAGTCCGATGCCGCGCCCCGCAGGCGCCCGCCCTATCGCAAGGGCGCCGTCTGAGCTTTTCGCCTGCATACGTCTGCGTTAGAAAACTGAAATTTTAGGGCTTCTTTCCTCGACAGGCATAGTTGATAGCGGTACCAATAGACCGACTAATGATAGTCGCCGATCGAAACCCGAGTTTCGACGCGATTATGCCAAGCAGGGGATGCTTTGTGGTGCAACATGAATTCGACGCCGCCGTGCCTGTTTCATCGGTGCATGCCGGGATGACGCCGGGTTCCCGGACATTCGGCGGTCTGGCTCGCAAGGGTTTGCTGACTCTTGGCTTGTCGTGGATGGCGCTGAGCGCGAGTGCCGCTCTGGCCGATCCGATGGCGCTGCTCGACCGCAATGGCAGCCGTGTCGCGGTTGAACCCTATGCGCCCAACATCGTGCGCGTGACCATCGCGCTCGATCCCGCGCTGGCCAGCGCCGCGCCGGGCGAGGGGCCCAATGCCAGGCCCGATGCCGCCGGATGGACGCATCATGCCGATGCTTCGGGCGATGTCTTCACCTCCGCCGGGCTGACGCTGACGGTCGATGCCAAGCCCTATCCGCCCGCACCCACCATGATGGAGCGCTATTTCGCGCCCGCGCTGCCACCGGTCAGCCTCTCGATCAAGGGTGCGGACGGTAGCCTTCTGGCGCGCATGAGTGGCTGGGAGATGGCCCCCGTCACCGTCAATGGCGAGAAGACCTTCAAGGTCGGCGCCAGCTTCGATGCCGCGCCGGGCGAGCATTACTATGGCCTCGGCCAGAACCAGGAAGGCAGTTTCGACCTCAAGGGCCGCCAGATCGACTGCGCGCATAATTACGATGCGCCTGCCGGCGAAACCGTCTGCGTGCCCTTCATGGTCACCAACAAGGGCGACGGCAAGGTCTGGGGCATCGTGTGGGACAATCCTGCGCGGACGCTGGTGTGGCCGGGCCTGCATGGCAGCACGCATTTCCAGTCGCAGGTGGGTGAGCGGGTCTCCTTCTTCGTCATCACCGGCAACAACAGCGACGATCTCTATGCCGGCTATGCCAAGCTGACCGGCACCACGCCGCTGCCTCCCAAAGCCGCCTTCGGCCTGATCCAGAGCAAGGCGCGCTACGAAACGCAGAAGGAACTGCTCGACATCGCGCAGGGCTATCGCCAGCGCAAGCTGCCGCTCGATGTGATGGTGCTCGACTGGTTCTACTGGTCGCGCATGGGCCAGCTCGACATCGACCGCACCTATTTTCCCGATCCCAAGGGCATGAACGATCAGCTCAAATCGATGGGCATGCGCTCGATCATCAGCGTCTGGCCGCGTTTCGAGCGGGAATCGCGCTATTTCGACATGCTTTCGGCCAAGGGCTGGCTGCTCAAGGACAAGGACGGTCATGCTGTGGACGGCCTGCCGGTCCGTTTCGACCGCGCCGGGGCGCTGATCGACAGCACCAACCCCGAAGCGCGCGCCTGGTTCTGGGGCAAACTGCGCGACAACATCGCCAGCCAGGGCTTCGACTGGTTCTGGCTGGACGAGACCGAGCCCGATCTGGTGCCCGATGGGTCCTTCTATTCGATCGGTTCGGGCGACCGTTACCACAACGTCTTCCCGCTGCTGCACACCGAGGGCGTGGCCAAGGGTTCGGCACAGGACCGGCCGAACGTGCGCAATCTGATCCTGTCGCGCGCCGCCTATCTCGGTTCGCAGCGCACCGGCGGGCTGTTCTGGTCCTCGGACGTCCGCGCGACCTGGGAGGCGCTCAAGCGGCAGGTTCCCGCCGGGCTGAACTTTACGGCCTCGGGTCTGGCCTATTGGGGCAGCGATATCGGCGGTTGGCAGTGGCCCAGCGGCCCCAAGGCGGAGCATGCCGTACTGGTCGATCCGGCGGGCGCGACGGCGATGGCGGCGGATTATACCGACTATCCCGAGCTGTTCGTGCGCTGGTTCGAATACAGCGTCTTCTCGCCCACCTTGCGCATCCACGGCCAGCGCCCCGGCACCGCGCTGTGGCAATATGGCAAGGCGGCCGAGCCGATCCTGGCCGACAATCTGCGCCTGCGCTATGCGCTGATCCCCTATCTCTATGCGCAGGGTCGCAGCACCTATGAGACGGGTGCGCCCTTCATGCGCGCGCTGTTCATGGACTTCCCCAAGGACCCCAAGGCGGCCACGGTGGGCGACCAGTATATGCTGGGCAAGGCCTTCCTCGTGGCGCCCGTGACGGAGCAGGGGCAGACGAAGAAGTCGGTCTATCTGCCCGCGGGCACGGCATGGTACGATTACTGGACCAACCGCCGTTATGAAGGCGGCCAGACCATCGAAGCCGATGCCCCCATCGAGCATATCCCGGTCTTCGTGCGCGCCGGCTCCATCGTGCCCATCGGCGCTCAGGTCGACAGCACCGCCAGCAAGCAGGCACTGGAGAGCATCCGCGTCTATCCCGGCGCCAATGCCACCTTCACGCTCTATGACGACGATGGCACCACCAATGGCTATCGCGCTGGCAAGGACGGTCGCAAGGCCGAGCTGGTGTGGGATGACGCCAGCGGCAAACTGACCAGCCGCCAGCCTTTGCCCAGCGGGCAGGCGCTTGCCGGTCTTATCAAGATCATGGGCGGCCAGTAAGCCGCGCCGCCATTTTACAGAGGGTTTCTCAATGACTGGATTCAATCGCCGCCAGCTCGGCAAGGGGCTTGGTGCGGGGCTGGGCGCGGCGGCGCTGGGCTCGGTGCTCGGTGGGCGTGTCGATGCGGCACAGCCCGGCACAAGCGGCGCGGCGGCGCCTGAGGCCGGGCTCGCTTTTCCGCAGGGCTTCCTCTGGGGCTGCGCCACGGCGGCCTATCAGATCGAGGGCGGCGTCAAGGAAGATGGGCGCGGGCAGACCAATTGGGATGTGTTCTCGCACACGCCGGGCAAGACCAGCGATGGCGGCACCGGTGATGTCGCCTGCGACAGCTATCACCGCTACGGCGAGGATATCGAACTGCTCAAGGCGCTGGGCGTCAAGGCCTATCGCTTCTCGATCGCCTGGTCACGCATCTTCCCCAATGGGCGCGGCAAGCCCAACCAGAAGGGGCTCGATTACTACAACCGCCTGATCGACGGCCTGCTGGCCGCGGGAATCGAGCCGCATGTCACGCTGTTCCACTGGGATCTGCCGACCGGTCTCGCCGGGGGCTGGCAGTCGCGTGACACCGCCTATGCCTTTGCCGATTACGCGGGCTATATGGCGGGCAAGATCACCGACCGCGTCAAGCATCTGATGACGGTCAATGAGCTGCGCTGCTTCACCGACCTGTCCTATATGACCGGGGGCAAGGCGCCCGGCCTGAAGCTGCCCATGGGTCAGGTCAATCAGGTGCGCCACCATGGCGTGCTGGCGCATGGTCTGGGCGTGCAGGCGATCCGCGCGGCGGCCAAGCCGGGCACGCAGGTCGGCCTTGCCGACAATGCGACGATCTTCGTCCCCGTCATCGAGACGCAGGACCATATCGCCGCCACCATGAAGGCGATGCGCGAGGAAAACGCCATGTTCCTCACCGCGATCATGGAAGGGCGCTATCTCGACAGCTATCTCGCCGCGCAGGGCAAGGATGCGCCCCAGGTGAAGGACGGCGACATGAAGGCGATCGGCAGCGCGCTCGATTTCGTCTCGCTCAATGTCTACACGCCCAACTATGTGCGCGCCGCCGACAATGCCGCGGGTTACGAGATCCTGCCGCATCTGCCGCAGTCGCCGCGCATGGCCTCGCCCTGGCTCTATGTCGGCCCTGAGGCGCTGTACTGGAGCGTGCGCACGGTCAACGATCTGTGGAAGCCCAAGGCGCTCTACATTTCGGAGAACGGCTGCTCGGCCGATGATCCGGTCGCGCCGGACGGCAAGGTCTATGATGCCGATCGCATCATGTATCTGCGCAACTACCTCACCCATCTGCAGCGCGCCGCCCGTGAGAACTACCCCATCAAGGGCTATTTCCTCTGGAGCCTGATGGACAATTTCGAGTGGGAGGATGGCTACACCAAGCTTTTCGGCATCCACCACGTCGATTTCAAGACCGGCAAGCGCACGCCCAAGCTGAGCGCTGACTGGTATCGCGAGCTGGTCCGCACCAACCGACTGGTGTGATGCTTGCCCTGCCTCGGACGGACGTGTCCGGGGCAGGGTGTCACCCGAACAGAACAAGCGGGATGGGGATGGGGATATGAGCAAGATTGCGCTTCTGGCAGCTTTGGCCGTCACCGCCTCGGCACAGATGGCCTGCGCGCAGGCACCTCTGCCTGCGCGCGAGATCCGCGTCGATGTTGCCGCGCCCGGTGCGCCGGTCGATCGCTTCTTCGATCTCTCTGTCGGTTCCGACTATCCCGGCACGCTGATCCGGCCGGACAGTCAGGCGCAGTTGAAGACGGCGGTCGATGAACTGGGCTTCCGCTATATCCGCTTCCACGACATCTTCCATGATGTGCTGGGCACCGTCCGCAAGGTCGACGGGCATATCACCTATGACTGGACGGGCATCGACAAGCTCTATGACGGCCTGCTCGCCAAGGGCATCCGCCCCTTCGTGGAACTGGGCTGGACCCCGGCGGCGCTGCGCACGTCTGATCAGCAACTGTTCTATTGGAAGGGCAACACCTCGCATCCCGATCCGGCGATGTGGCGCGATCTGGTCGCCGCTTTCGTCAACCATATGCGCCAGCGCCATGGCGTGGCAGAGGTGCGAAGCTGGTATTTCGAGCTGTGGAACGAGCCCAACCTCGACGGTTTCTGGGAAAAGGCCGATCAGGGGGCCTATTTCGGCCTTTATGCCGATACGGTCCGCACCATCAAGGCGATCGACCCGCAGTTGCGCATCGGTGGCCCGGCCACGGCGGGCGCCGCATGGGTGCCGCAATTCCTGACCTATGCCGCCGAGCACAAGCTGCCGGTCGATTTCGTGGCGACGCATACTTACGGTGTCGAGGGCGGTTTTCTGGATGAAGAGGGCAAGCAGGACACCAAGCTGTCCCCCTCGCCGGATGCGATTGTCGGCGATGTGCGCAAGGTGCGTGGTGAAATCGCTGCCTCGGCCTATCCCGAAATCCCGCTGTTCTTCACCGAATGGAGCACCAGCTACACCCCGCGCGACTTCGTTCACGACAGCTATATCAGCGCGCCCTATATCCTCAGCAAGCTCAAGGGCACGCAGGGTCTGGCCCAGGGCATGAGCTATTGGACCTACACCGATCTGTTCGAGGAACCCGGCCCGCCGCCGACGCCGTTCCACGGCGGTTTCGGCCTGATGAACCGTGAGGGCATCCGCAAACCGGCGTGGTTCGCTTACAAATATCTCCATGCGGTGCGGGGGCAGGCGCTGCCCACCACTGACGATCAGGCGATGGTGGCCAGAGATGGTGACAGGGTCTCCGCGCTGCTCTGGGATTTCCGGCAGCCCGAGCAGAAGGTCAGCAACAAGCCCTTCTACACGCGCCAGGTTCCAGCCAGGCCGAGCCGCCCGGTGGCGCTCACCCTTTCGCATCTCAAGGCGGGCAGCTATCGCCTGCAGATCCACCGGACAGGCTACCGCGCGAACGATCCGCTCTCGGCCTATATCGATATGGGCATGCCCAAAGCACTCAGCGCCCAGCAGCTTGCGCAACTGCAGCAGCAGACCGCCGACCGTCCCGAGCAGGACAAGATGCTGCGCGTGGGCACCGACGGCCATGCCACGGTGAGCGTGACGATGCGCAGCAATGACATCGCCCTGGTCACCCTCGAACCTGTTAGCAAGTGAGACGCCAGCCATGACGATGAACCGCCGCACGCTGTTTCAAGGCGCCCTTGCCGGGGCGGCGGTGCCTGCTCTGGCCCGCGTCGCCGTCACCGGAGCGCCTGCTCAGGCCGCTGCTCCGACAGCCGTGCCGCAATGGGGCGTGGGCGCCGATGGCCAGCGCAAGGCCGATCTGGGCAATGGCTTCTATCGCAATCCGATCGTCTCGGGCGATCATCCCGATCCCACGATCCTGAAGGATGGCGACGTCTATTACATGACGTTCTCCTCCTTCGATTCCTATCCGGCGCTGGTGATCTGGCGCTCCACCGATCTGGTCAACTGGACGCCGGTCGGCCCGGCGCTCCATCGCAATCTCGGCACGATCTGGGCGGTGGATCTGGTCAAGCATGATGGGCGCTATTTCATCTACATCCCCGCCGATCCCAAGTGCGAGGGCTGGTCGATCTTCGTAATCTGGGCCGATGATATCGCCGGGCCGTGGAGCGAGCCGGTTGATCTCAAGATCAGCGGCTGCATCGATCCGGGCCATGTCGTGGGGGAGGATGGCAAGCGCTATCTCTTCACCAATGGCATCCGCATGATCCCGCTGACCGACGATGGGCTGGCGACCGCCGGGCCGCTGGTGAAGGCCTATGACCCCTGGCGCTATCCCGATGACTGGGTGGTCGAGAATTTCGCTCCCGAAGGCCCCAAGCTGCTGCGGCGTGGCGCGTGGTTCTATCTGGTCACCGCCATCGGTGGCACCGCCGGGCCGGTGACGGGGCATATGGTGATCGCGGCGCGCTCGAAATCGATCCACGGCCCCTGGGAGCATTGCCCGCACAATCCGCTGGTGCGCACGGTCAGCACCGCCGAACCCTGGTGGTCGCGGGGGCATGCCACGCTGGTCGAAGGGCCTGCCGGGGACTGGTGGATGGTCTATCACGGCTATGAGAACGGCATGCGCACGCTGGGCCGCCAGACCTTGCTGGAGCCGATCGAATGGACCTCCGACGGCTGGTTCCGTGCGAAGGGTGGCGATCTTTCGCAGCCCCTGCGCAAGCCGCAGGGCGGTAAGCCCAGCGCATCGGCGCCGGGCCTGTCGGATGATTTCACCAAGGACCGCATGGGCGTGCAATGGAGCTTCCATGCCCCCAAACGCGACGAGGGGCAGCGGGCGACCTATGGCGCCGGCGGGCTGACCATCGCGGCGAGCGGTCGCTCTCCAGCGGATTCCTCGCCGCTGACCTGCCTTGTGGGCGATCGTGGCTATGAGGCGGAGGTCTCGATCGACCTGACCGGCAAGGTCGAGGCGGGCTTACTTTTGTTCTACAATTACAAGGCTTTTGTCGGCGTGGGCTTCACGCCTGAGAAGCTGAAAATCTACGAATATTCCGAGGAATTGCCCTGGGCGGCAGTGCCGCATCAGGCGCGGAGCCTGCGCTTGCGGGTCACCAATGACGAGAATGTGGTGACCTGGCATTATTCCCATGATGAGGGGCGCACATGGCAGCGCCATGGCACGCGGATGGAGGTATCGGGCATCCATCACAATGTTTTTGGCGGTTTTCTCAGCTTGCGTTTGGGACTGTATGTCGCAGGCGACGGAGAAGCGAAACTGCGCGATTTCCGGTATAGAGCGATCAGCAAGGGGTAGTAAGGTTGAACGATGGTCAACTGTGTGCCCGGTTGTAAATATTTCTTCTTCCTAGAATCTATCGCGTCTCGGCAAAAATCATGAATCTTGTTCATATATTCCGATCCGCATTATACCACAGGGACATATTCATGGTGGCCTTTGTTGAGGATCGCCAACATTGGAATGAGATATTGCGATTCGATCATGGCGTCGGGCGTTAAGATCGCGGGGCCAAGAGCGGTAGGTACGGGCGGGAAGCTTCCAATGAATAAGTATTCGTAAGGCAGCCGAATATCGCCTTGCGTGCGCTTCCATCCTGACATCGATGTCTCTGAGGGCACTTCTTCCTGACAGGCACAGGACATGCCGGAAGGCCCGCATTACGGGCGCCCAAGCGACCTGAAGCCCAGATTCACACGGGCAAGATCAGTCCCTTTCGGGCGGAAATCCATCTGGAAAGCCGCGCAAATTCAACGCTGGTACCGCTCACACAAATTGTTTGACCGGCTCATCCCGCTCACCTAATCGACTAGTAGGACAAATAGTCGCAACGGCGACACGTCAATCGTCAGAGGGGGAGGCAAACAGTGACCCTCTGAGTGCAATTCAGGAGGGGCATATGCGTAAATCCAAGTTCCAGACCCGCGTGAGCGTCATCAGCCTGGCGATGCTGTCGCTGGCCGCCGCGCCGCAGGTCCACGCCCAGTCGGCCGAACCAGGCGCGGCGGGCGATGCTAACGCGATCGTCGTGACCGGCCGCCGTGCCGCGCTCGAATCCGCGGAGAACCGCAAGAAGAATGCCGCGACCATTGTGGATTCGGTCGTGGCTGATGATGCCGGCAAGCTGCCGGACAATTCGATCACCGAAGTGCTGCAGCGCGTGCCGGGCGTCACCATCGTCCGCTTCGCCGCGATCAATGACCCTGACCACTATTCGGTCGAGGGCTCGGGCATCCAGATCCGCGGCCTTTCGGGTGTCGCCTCGCGCCTCAACGGGCGTGAGATCTTCAGCGCCAATGGCGGCCGTTCGCTGCTGTGGGGCGATGTGACCCCCGAGCTGATGCAGGCGGTGGACGTCTACAAATCCTCATCGGCGGACCAGATCGAGGGCGGCACCGGCGGCTCGGTCGATCTGCGCACCAAGCTGCCCTTCGATTTCAAGAAGGGCCTGCATTTCGCGGGCAGCGGCGACCTCAGCTTTGGCGATCTGGCGCGCAAGACCGACTATTCGGTGTCGGGCATGGTGTCGGGCAAGTGGGAGACCCCCATCGGTGACGTCGGCTTCGTCCTCGACGGCGCCTTCAGCCAGTTGACGACCACCTCGCAGAATGTGCGCATGGAGCCGATGTTCCGCACCCGCATCAGCGGCAAGGACTATTTCATTCCCGGCGGCTATCAGTATGGCGAGGAAGATTTCCAGCGCAAGCGCGACGGTATCTATGGCGCGGTGCAGTGGGCGCCCAGCAACGACCTGACCTTCACCGGCATCTTCTTCCAGTCGCGCTATCGCAGCCAGTCCAACGAGTTCGGCTCCTTCGTCACCTCGCAGAGCCTGGCGGTGGATCCCAGCCAGAGCACCTTCGATTCCAACGGCGCGCTGATCTCCTCGCCCGCCGTGTTCCAGCGTGACAGCTCGACCTTCGCCGCCAGCGGCCAGCCGATCACCACCGGCGGCACCACCGGCGCCTGGAACAGCCGCACCAAGACGCAGGACATCTCCGGCTCGGTGAAGTGGAACCCCAATCGCGGGCCGCTCACGGTCGAGGCGTCGTATCAGCACATCAACTCGACCTCGACGATGCATCGCATGAACCTGTTCCGCACGGTCGATTTCCCGACCAGCTACGGGCTGAACCTCAGCGGCGACCTGCCCGCGATCAACGTCAACCCGTCCTTCGTGCCCAATCTGAGCGATCCCTCGAACTATTCCTGGCAGGCGGCGATGCCGCATGACGAGGACAATCGCGGCAAGATGGATTCCACCGCGCTGGACCTGACCTACAAGGTTGGCGATGGCTTCTTCAAGTCGGTGAAGTTCGGCGGCCGCTGGTCGAAGCGCACCGAGCATGATCTGAACAACGGTTTTGCCTGGGCCGCGCTGGGTCAGGTGTGGAACGGCGATCCGATCGTTCCCTTCTCGGCGGGCCGGGCGAGCGATTATCAGCTCTTCACCTTCCAGAACTTCTTCCACGGCGGCATCAATGTGCCCTTCAGCCAGTATTTCCCCTCGGCTGATTTCGCGCGCACCGTCGGCGTGAACGAGATCCACAATCTGTACGGTGGCACGGCCGGTCGCGCGGAAGGCTTTGTGCTGCCCAACGACCTCACCGACTACAGCACCCGCACGTTGGCCGGCTATGCCATGGTCAATTTCGGTACCGATTGGGGTGATTCCTCGCTGACCGGCAATGTCGGCGCGCGTGTTGTGAATGTGAAGAACGCCAGCTCCGGCTATTTCCAGCAGAACACGGCCAGCTTTGTGCGCAACGGCACCATCTACAACATGGACAATTCGGCATCGGTGCGTGGCGGCGGCGCGGAATTCACCCGCGTTCTGCCCGCGATCAACCTGACCTATTCGCCCAGCCGTCCGGTCAAGATCCGTGCCGCCTACAACATCACGATGGACAATCAGTCGTTCAACGACCTGCGCGCCTCGGGCCAGCTGAGCGTGCAGACGACGGGCAGCGGCACGCCGCCGACCTTCGCCAACTACACCACGACGGCCGGTGACCCCACACTCAAGCCGACGATGTCGAACAATTTCGACCTGTCGGTGGAATGGTATCCGCGTGCGGGCACCAGCCTGCATGCCGGTGTGTTCTACAAGCGGATCACGGATTCGGTGGTCTATGGCGCCGCACAGCGCCCGGTGACTGTCTCCTTCACCGATGGCACCACCGAGCAGGGCCTGGCCACCACCAACGATGCCCGCACGGCGACCCAGGCGGCGACCGTCAAGGGCGTTGAAGTGGGTGGCCGCGTGTTCCTCGACCGTCTGCCGGGCTGGCTCTCGGGCATCGGGATCGAGGCGAACTACACCTTCCTCGACAGCAAGAACCCCGGCGATCTCTATTACGACATCGACGGCGTGGCGCATAATGACGTGCCGCTGCAGGGCCTTTCGAAGCACAATGCGAATGTTGCGTTCCTGTATGAACACAACCCCTTCTCGCTGCGCATCGCCTATAGCTGGCGTTCGAAGTATCTGCAGTCGACCAATGCCAATGGCACGAACCAGAGCTACACCTTCTACACCGCGCCGGGTGTGGGCAACACCATTGCCACCAACCTGCCGATCTATGGCGCCGATTACGGCACGCTGGACGGCGGCGTGACGGTGAAGGTGAACGACCGCCTGAGCTTCCAGATCCAGGCGACGAACATCACCAATGCCACGCAGCGCACGCTGATGGGCGGTTACCCGAACGGTGCGCTTTATGGCCGTAGCTGGTTCCAGAGCGACCGCCGTTACCGCATGGGTGTGAACGTCAACTTCTGATCCCTCTCCCTCCCGGCAGGGGCGGGGCCGATCGGCACCGCTCTGCCGGACCTTTCAAAACCCGCCGTCGCCTCCTTGCGACGGCGGGTTTTTCTTATCGGTTCTTGGAGCCCGTTTGGAACATGCGCCAAAGCGCATGTTCAGCGCGGCACCAGCCCTCTCCCCCACCCGGCCACCCATAGAATACTGCCGTTGGGTGGCCGGGTGGGGGAGAGGGCTGGTGCCGCAAATCCGGCTTCGCCGGATTTCCAAACAATGTCTTAAGCGCGATAGAGGCCCAGACGGCGACCATAGCTGTAGAACAGATCCGGCCATGCCGAGGCTGGCACATCCTTGGGCAGGCGCACACCGAAACCGTGGCCGCCCTTGTCGAAACCATGGAACTCGGCGGGGCGGGCCTTGGCCAGCAGCGCGCCATACATCGCCACGCTGTTGGCGATGGGGACCAGCCCGTCGTCGCTCGCGGCGGTCAGGAAGACCGGGGGCGTCGCCTCGGTCACGCGGTTCTCCACGGAGGTGGTCTTGCGAAGCTCGCTACCGGAATTGGGGCCGAGCAGCGCGTCGCGCGATCCGGCATGGACGAAAGGCTGCGCCAGCGTCACCACCGGATAGATCATGCCCACCAGATCCGGCCGTGCCGAAAGGCGGTCCGCGGCATCGACGGGCTCATAGGTGGTTTCGGCAAAGCGCGTGGCGATGCTGCCCGCCAGATGGCCACCCGCCGAAAAGCCCAGCACCGAGACGCGCGCGGGATCGATGCCGAAGTCCCCCGCGCGCGAACGGATCAGGCGCATGGCGCGCTGGGCGTCCTGCAGGGGAACGGTCTGCCGGTTGCGCCAGCCCTCGCCGGGCAGGCGGTAATAGAGGATGAAGCAGGTGACGCCGCGCTCGGTCAGCCAGCGGGCCTGTTCCTCGCCCTCATTGTCAATGGACAGGAAGCCATAGCCGCCGCCGGGCATGATCAGCACCGCCGAGCCATCCTGAAAGGCGGGGCGGCGGACCTCGATCGAGGGGCTGGCAATGCCGGTCAGCCAGCGGTCGTCGAAACTGGTGTCGGTGGAGCGCTGCTCGAAGGCGCGGGTGGGCAGGGTGGTGGGCGCGCCCGGCGCCTCGCCCGGCCAGAGCGGGATCGATGGGCCGGAATGGGTGATGGCCCGCGTGCCCGCGCTGGCCTTGGTGGCGATCGTCGATGCGGCGATACCCGCCAGAGTCATGCCGCCCAACATGGCGCGGCGTGAGGTGATTGTTGTGGTCATGCGTGCTTCTCTCCAGAGCCCTGTGTGTGGCTTAGCTGTTGCCCGATGTTTGCGCTATCCTTGCCAGACTGTGGCTGGTGCCTATTTTTTCCATTCATAGCATAGTCTTCGACCGCAATCTGTTTGCATCATGAATTGGTAGCGCTATTCATTCCAGCGATCACGCGGAAGCGAAAAGATGAGAGGGCAGGGGCTTGAAGATGTCAGGGGCAGGGCGCGCAAGGTCGGTCGCGCTGATGATGGCGGCGGGCCTTACCGCACCGGTGGCGATGGCCGCGCCGCCTCAGGCGCCGGTGGCCTATGACTGGTCGAGCGTCCGCATCGGTGGCGGTGGTTTCACGCCGGGCATTGTCTTCAGCACGGTGGAGCCGGGCCTTGCCTATCTGCGCAGCGATATGGGCGGCGCCTATCGCTGGGATGCCCATGCCAAAAGCTGGGTACAACTGCAGGATGGAGTGTCCGAAGGCAGCTATATGGGCGTGGAAAGCCTTGCGGTCGATCCGGTGGATGCGGGCACGGTCTATCTCGCGGCGGGCATGGCTGCTCGCATGCCCTCGGCCATCTTCCGCTCCACCGATTATGGCGCGCATTGGCAGGTGACGCCGGCCCCATTCGCCATGGGCGGCAATGAGGATGGGCGCGGGCTGGGTGAAAGGCTGGCGATCGATCCCTTCGACCATGGGCGGCTGTTTTTCGGCTCGCGCCATCAGGGCTTGTGGCAAAGCGAGGACGCCGGGGCGCATTGGCGTCAGGTGAGCAGCTTCCCGCTGGCGGGGCTGGGCTTGCCGA